>CAZCTZ010000036.1:0-11405 GCA_964501855.1 uncultured Thermotogae bacterium | reverse complement strand
GATCACTATGTCGGCCTCCCTGGGGCTCCCCACCAGGTGGTAGCCCGCCTGGTGGAGGACCCCCGCGATCGCCTCGGACTTGTGCTCGTTGAGCTGACAGCCCCAAGTATGGATATAGACTCGCATCTCCGATAGTTAACTATACCGAGGGGGAAAGAGCCCTGTCAACGAACGAGGGCTTGAAATGGAGATGAAAGATATAGAGAAGATCAATTGACGAGCGAAAGCGAGGTGTGCTATAAGCCAAGCGAGAGGAAAGTGCGAGGGGAGGGGGTAAGCGGCCACCTTGGGATGGAACTGGAACCAAGGACCACCCTGAGAGAAGGGGGGTGATCAGTCAGGATGCAGTCCAGATCGTTAGGAGGGCTTATCCCCATCTTGATCGGGGTTGGGGTCTTGCTCTCGGTCCCGGGGACGCATGCGGGGGAGGAGCTTCAGCCCCAATCCCAGCTCCGACCCCACGAGCCGATCTACATCAGCGGCAACGAGGGCTTCACGCTGCCTGGAAGCGGGGTCGTCGGCGGCTCGGGGACCGAGGAGGACCCTTACATAATCGAGGGGTGGGAGATCGATGCCGGCGGCTCTCCATATGGGATCTACATCGAGAAGACCGACGCCCACTTCGTCATCAGGGGGGTCAAGATCCACGGCGCCCAGGTCCAGGCCATCAGGCTCGACAGCGTGAAGAATGGGACCATCGAGGGGTGCGAGCTCATCGAGAACCGGGTCGGCATCTGGCTGGTCGACTCCTCAGCTAGCAGGCTGGTGAAGAACCGGCTCGAGGAGAACTTCGCCGGGATCTACCTCTTCTCCTCGAAGGGCAATGAGCTCGTGGGGAACACGGTCATCGCGTCTGCCACCACCGGCATCCTGGTGCGGAGTTCCACGGATAACCTCATCTACCATAATAACTTGAGCGACAACTGGCTCAACGCCTTCGACGAGGGGGCGAACCGGTGGGACGACGGCCGGGAGGGGAACTACTGGAGCGACTACACCGGCGAGGATGCCGACGGCGATGGGATCGGCGATACCCCGTATGAGATCCCCGGCGGGGAGAACCGCGATCGGTATCCCCTGATGGAGCCCTACGTCGAGGAGGAAGAATAATTAAAAGAAAGGGGGTTTGTCCCATGCCTCACGAGCTCTTCGAGGCGCTCGAGGGGGGTAAGCTGACCAGGCGGCAGTTCCTGAAGGCTCTAGGGCTGGCCGCAGGCGCGGCGGTCGCCGGTCCGGCGCTGCTCGCCCGTGGCCAGGAAGAGATCGTGATCGGGGCCCTCGGCCCGGTGGGGATCTTCGTCGGGAAGGGCATCCAGTATGGGGCCCAGCTCGCGGTCGAGGAGATCAACGCCAGGGGCGGCGTCCTCGGAAGGCCCATCCGGCTAGAGATCGCGGACACCAAGATGGACCCCGGGGTGGGCGTGGCCGCTGTGGAGGACCTGGTGATCACCCGCAAGGCTAAGATGCTGGTAGGGCTCTTCCGCAGCGAGGTGGTGATGGCCGCCCTACCGACGGTGGCCCGCCTCAAGGTCCCGCTCTTCATCGTCGGCTCGACCTTCCCCGGGGCGACCCAGCGGGTGGCTGAAGACTACGATACCTACAAATATATCTTCCGACCGATGCTCAACGGGAACTTCCTGGGGGTGAACCTGATCGAGTTCAGCACCGTCTACCTGGCAGGGTGGCTCATCGCCAAGGGACTCCTGCGGAACAACAGGGTGGCCATCGTCGCCGAGGACCTCCTCTGGGTGAAGCCGCTCGTCGGGCTGCTCCAGCAGACCCTCCCCCAGGTAGGCGCCGAGATAGTGGATACCTACCTGCCTGCGGTGGGGACGACCGACTTCTCGCCGATCCTCGCCGACATCGAGGGGAAGGACGCGGCGGCGACGATCACCATCTTCTCCGACCCGACGATGGTCCCCTTCGTGCCCACCTGGGCGAAGATGGAGGTGCCCACAGGATTGTTCGGGATCAACGCCCCGTTCCATGCCCCGCAGACCTGCTTCGGGATCGGCGGGCTGGCCGAGGGGATAGTCGAGGTGGAGCCCTCCGGCGGGCGGACCGCGATAACGGCCAAGACGATCCCCTTCTTCGATGCCTACACCGAGAGGTTCGGCGAGGAGCCGGTCTACACCTCCTTCATCACCTACGACAGCGTCTACCTCTGGGCCGAGGCGGTCGAGAAGGCCGGCACGCCCGAGCCCGATAAGGTGATCCCCTTCATCGAGGGGACCGACTGGGTGGGCGCCACGGGCCGGATCCAGTTCTACGGGAAGGACCCCACAGCGGAGGACCCCAAATATGGCAGGTATGCCTTCCCCCACGACTCGAAGTATGGCCCGGGGTTGATCTACCCCGTCCACGTCCAGTTCAGGGAGGGCTGCGTGAAGGAGATCATCTGGCCGTTCGAGTATGCCACCGGGAGCTACCTCCTCCCGCCGTGGATGCGCAGGGGATAAGGTGCTAAGATTAAGATTAGGATTAGGATGAGGTGAGGGAGGCCCCAAGCCAAGCTAGACTAGGGACTTCTCGAGCTTGGGACCTCCCCTCCCGAGCTGCAGGAGGTGAGCCGGCTCTGAGCCGCCCATGGCTTGAGAGCTATCCCGAGGGGGTGCCCCGCTCGCTCGATTACCCCCGGGTGCCGCTCCAGCACCTCCTGGAGGAGGCCGCCCGCCGGTTCCCCGACCACCCCGCGATCATCTACTACGGCCGCCGGATCAGCTACCAGGAGCTGGACGAGCTCACCCGAATGATCGCCGCGGCGCTCCATGAGCTGGGGGTGCGCAAGGGCGATCGGGTCTCGCTCAACCTGCCGAACCTGCCACAGTTCGTGATCGCCTTCTACGGGACGCTACGGCTCGGGGCGATCGCCGTCCAGACCAACCCGATGTATACCGAGCGGGAGCTGATCGAGCTGGTGGAGGACTCCGGCGCGGAGACGATGATCACGCTGGACTTGCTCTACCCTCGGGTGGCGGCCATCCAGCCCAAGACCCATCTCAAGCGGGTCATCCTCACCGGCGCGGGGGAGTTCCTCCCGGGGCTTAAGCGCGCACTCTACCCGCTCAAGCTGCGGCTCGAGGGGAAGCGGGTCAAGCTCGGGGGCAAGGGCAAAGGTGAATTCTACCGCTTCGGGGAGCTGCTCCGGAGTTGCCGCACCCTGCGCCCACCTAAGGTGGAGCTTTCCCCCGAGGAGGACGTGGCCGTCCTGCAATACACCGGCGGGACGACGGGCATGCCCAAAGGGGCGATGCTCACCCACTGGAACCTCGTGGCGAACGCCCTCCAGACCCGCGCTTGGTTCCTCCAAGCTGAGGAGGGGGAGGAGCGGACGCTCGCGGTCCTGCCGTTCTTCCATGTCTATGGGATGACGGTCGCGATGAACCTGACGGTCGCACTCGGCTCGGCGATGATCCTCGTGCCGCGCTTCCAGATCGACGAGGTCCTCAAGCTGATCAGCAAGTTCAGGCCGACGATGTTCCCCGGCGCGCCGACGATCTACGTCGCCCTCAACTCCCACCCCCACATCAAGCGGTATAGGATCAGCTCGATCAAGGAGTGCATCTCCGGCTCGGCCCCCCTACCCGTCGAGGTGAAGAGGCGCTTCGAGGAGCTGACCGGCGGGAGGCTGGTCGAGGGGTATGGCCTCTCGGAGGCCTCCCCCGTGACCCACTGCAATCCGCTCGATGGGCGGGACGTCCCCGGCTCGATCGGGATCCCCCTGCCGGACACCGACGCTAAGATTGTCGACCCCGAGAGCGGCGAGGAGCTCGGGGTCGGCGAGGTCGGTGAGCTCCTCGTCCGCGGCCCCCAGGTGATGAAGGGCTACTGGCGGAGGCCCGAGGAGACGGCCCAGGCGCTCCGGGGCGGCTGGCTCCACACCGGCGATATCGCCAGGATGGACGAGCGAGGCTACTTCTACATCGTCGACCGCCGGAAGGACGTGATCATCGCCTCCGGATACAACGTCTACCCCCGGGAGGTCGAGGAGGTGATCCACCAGCACCCCAAGGTCGCCGAAGCCGCCGTGATCGGCGTCCCCGACCCTTACCGCGGCGAGACGGTCAAGGCCTTCATCGTCCCCAAGGAGGGGGAGGAGCTGGACGAGGAGGAGCTCCTCGCCTTCCTGAGGGAGCGGCTCGCCCGGTATAAGGTCCCGAAGCTGATCGAATTCCGCGAGTCGCTGCCCAAGACCGCCGTCGGGAAGGTGCTCAAGCGGGAGCTGCGCGCCCAGGAGCTGCGCAAGCTGGGCAAGAGTTGACCCCTGCATGGGGAAGCGTGGGCGTACGAGGCCCAAAAACTTTTCCCAGAGATTGGTAAGCCGAGGGGCGGGCTACATAAAAGGCGAGCTGGAGCTCGGCCTCCAACCCGAGTCCGAGTTTGGCCCCCTTTCGTGAGCAAATCGGCGGGAAAGAGGAGGAGAGAGGAGATGAGATAAAAGGAAAGGAAGAAGGAGAAGAGAAGGAGAGAGAAGGAGGTGGAAGATGGCCTACAAGCACCTGGTCTACCGCGATGAGAGCGAGCTGGGGCTGATCTCGCTCAACTCCCCCCCGGTGAACGCCCTCTCCCTGGCGCTGATCGAGGAGTTCGAGCAGGCGCTCGATGAGGTGCGGTCCGACCCGAAGAAGAAGGCCCTGATCATCTCGAGCATGCTCGAGGGGGTCTTCATCGCCGGGGCGGACATTAAGGAGATCGAGAAGATCGAGAGCGGCGAGCAGGCCAAGGAGCTGGTCCGCCGGGGGAAGGCCTTCCTCGATAAGATCGAGACCATGGAGATCCCCGTGATCGCCGCGATCAACGGCTACTGCCTTGGCGGTGGGCTGGAGCTCGCGCTGGCTTGTCATTTCCGAATAGCAGCGGAGAACGCCGTCTTCGGCCAGCCTGAAATAAATCTGGGGATCATACCCGGCTTCGGCGGGACCCAGCGGCTGGTGCGGACGATCGGCCCGACCCGCGCCCTGGAGATGATCCTCACCGGGAACCAGGTGATGGCCCGCCCGGCGGAGCAGTGGGGCTTGGTGAACCGGGTCGTCCCCGCGGAGAACCTGATGAGCGAGGCGCGAGCCCTAGCGGGGACCCTGATCAAGAAGGGGAAGATCGCGCTCGCGGCCGCGCTCACCGCCACCGTCGGGGGGCTGAAGCTCCCCCTCGAGGAGGGGATGGCGCTGGAGACGGAGCAGTTCGGGCGGGTCGCCGAGACCGAGGACATGCGCGAGGGGACCCGGGCCTTCCTGGAGAAGCGCCAGCCGGAGTTCAAGGATAGGTAGGAGGATAGGCCGGGCGAACCGACCGACTAACAGGCTAGCGGGCTAGCAGGCGAAAGAAAAGAAAGGAGGAACTCTGAGGATGATCGAGTTCGAGTTCACCGAAGAGCAGAAGATGCTCCGGCGCTCGGTCCGGGAGTTCGTCACCGAAAGGCTCAAGCCGCTGGCCGATGAGATCGAGGAGAAGGACGAGATCCCCCAGGACTTGATCCAGGAGATGGGCGAGCTGGGCTACTTCGGCGCGATCGTCCCCGAGGAGTATGGCGGCTCGGGCTTCGGCGAGATCGGCTACTGCATCGTCGTCGAGGAGCTCTCACGGGCCTCCTCCGCGGTGGCGGTCCTGGTCGGAGCCCATGAGAGCCTCGCTGAGATGGCGATCCTCCTCGGCGGGACCGAGGAGCAGAAGAGGAGGTATCTGCCGGAGATGGCCGCCGGGAGGAAGATCGGCGCCTACGCGCTCACCGAGCCGGAGGCCGGCTCCGACGCCGGTGCGATCCGCACCAGGGCCGAGGACCGCGGCGACCACTACGTGCTCAACGGCACCAAGGTCTTCATCACCAACGGCGACATCGCCGACGTGATCGTGACCTTCGCGGTGACCGACCCCGCGCTCGGCCCCCGCGGCGGGATCACCGGCTTCATCGTGGAGAAAGGCATGCCGGGCTTCAGCGTCGACCAGGTGGAGCGGAAGATGGGCCTGCGGGGGTGTCACACCGCTGCCTTGAGCTTCAAGGACGTCGAGGTCCCCAAGGAGAACGTCCTCGGGGAGGTCGGCGGCGGGTTCAAGCTCGCCCTGACGGTGCTGGACTACGGCCGGGCGAGCCTCGCTGCGGGCTGCCTCGGCGGGGCCAAGGAGCTGCTCGAGATCTGCACCCAGTATGCCCAGCAGCGGATCCAGTTCGACCGGCCGATCGCCCAGCAGCAGGTGATCCAGTTCATGCTCGCCGATATGGCCGCCAAGATCTACGCCATGGAGTCGATGGTCTATCGGACCGCTTGGCTGATCGACTCCGGGAAGCCGTTCATCCGGGAGGCCTCGATCGTCAAGCTGCTCGCCTCGGAGTGGCTCGACGAGATCGCCGACATGGCCGTCCAGATCCACGGCGGCTACGGTTACATCAAGGAGTATCAGGTGGAGCGCTTCTACCGGGATTCGCGGATCAACCGCCTCTTCGAGGGCACGAGCGAGATCCAGCGGCTGATCATCGCCCGTGACGTCCTCAAGCGAGGCAGGTGATTCATCCCCTTCCCTCATCTCATCCCATCTCATCCAGATCCAGCGGGAAGCATGGCCCAATGCTACAGGCAGGGCGGCCCCGTAGGCTTGGCTGTATGTTATGTTATGTAATTGATCGCAACCGCAGGCCCATCGCGAGGAGATGGAACAGATACTGCTTTTCTCGCTCTCCATCAGTGCACTCTATGCCCTGGTGGCCATCGGCTTCACCATGATCTTCGGCGTCGCTGGGGTCCTCAATTTAGCCCACGGGGCGCTGATCATGGTGGGGGCCTATGTCGCTTACGTGGCCAATGCCTACCTCGGCTGGAGCATCTACTCCTCGGCCGCCCTGGCGGTGGTGGTCGCTGCGGGGCTGGCGCTGGTGCTCTACGGCGGCCTGGCCAGGTATGCCCGGGCGATCTTCGTCCTCGTTGGGGCCCACCTGGGCTACTGGCTCGGGCGGAGCGCGCTCGGGTGGGGGCCTCTCCCGGCGGTGGCACCCCTCCTGCTCTTCGGCGGCGCGGTCGGGCTCGCGCTCTACAGATACAGGTATCGACAGGTCCTCGCACCTTACGTGGTGTGGGGCCTGATCGCCGCCTTGGTCTTCTACCTGCTGCGGTGGCAGCTCGAGCTCGGGCTTTCTCTCGCGGGCCCGCTGGCGCTCGCCGTCGCGGGCCTCTTCGGGGTGGGCCGTATCCGAGGGTGGATCAAGCGCGATGAATACGGGCTCTTCCTCATCTCGCTCCCGTATGCGGTCCACGTCGCCACGGAGATCTTCGAGCTGGGCCCCTTCCCGGCGCTGACCCTCGCCCTGGCGGTCGCGACGCTCCTTGTCGCGGGCCTGGTCCGCTACGTGCAGGCCTCCTCGGTGGTGACGATGATCGTCACCCTGGCGTTCGCGCTCATCCTGGAGCAGCTCGTCATGGTCCTCTTCGGGGCCACCCCGCGCCTCCTCCCGCCGCTGATCGAGGGGAACACCCTCATCTGGGGGGTGAAGATCGGCAATACCCAGATCCTGGCTTTCGGCGTCTCCTGGGTGCTGGTGGGGCTCCTCTGGCTGTTCGTCCGCCGATCGCGGCTGGGCAAGGCGATCATCGCCACCGCACAGGACCGCGTGGGCGCGGCCCTGGTGGGGATCGAGCCCGAGGTGGTCTACGCCCTCACCTGGGCGATCTCCGGCGGGCTGGCGGGGGTAGCAGGGCTCTTCTTCGGGACCTCGCTGGCGATGCTCCCCACGATGTGGCGCGATCCTTTGGTGATCGCATTCGCCATCGTCGTCCTCGGCGGGCTGGGCAGCATCCAGGGCTCGCTCATCGCCGCTTACCTGGTCGGCTTCATCGAGACCTTGACGGTCTACGCCTTCTCGCCCTCCTGGAGGGGGCTCCCCTCCTTGATCCTGCTGATCTTGATTCTTATCCTTAGGCCGAAAGGGCTCTTCGGGAGGGAACTCAGATGATCTCAAGCCGGGCTCGCCCTCGCTCCCCCGTCCACGAAGCGCTCAGATGGCTAGGCTACGGCGTGGTCGTGGCCCTGCTGGTGGTCGCGCCCTACCTGCTCAGCGGTCAGCCGCGCTGGATCACCGTGCTCACCTTGGCCAACTTCTTCGCCGTCTTCGCCATGAGCTGGGACATCCTCTCGGGCTACACCGGCCAGCTGAGCTTCGGCCACTCCTTCTTCATCGCCGCGGCGGGCTACACCTCCGCGCTGCTCAACCTGTATATGGGCTGGCCGATCTGGCTCACCATCCCCCTCGGGGTGGTCGCCGCGGTGGCGACGGGCCTGCTGGTGGCCATACCCGCGCTGCGCCTCCGGGGGCCCTACTTCGCGCTGGTGACGCTGGTCCTGCCGATCGTGGCGAACAAGCTGGTCCTGATCTTCTCCGAGTTCACCGGCGGGGAGCTGGGCAAGTATGGCCTGGCGCCGCTCAGCTCAGCTCCCTCGTTCCTGGCCTACCAGCGGGCTAAATACTTCTACTCGCTGGGGCTGATGGTCGCCGTCGCGGCGGGGCTGATCCTCATCGCTCGGTCGAAGGTCGGCAAGATCTTCGAGGCGATCCGCGAGAGCGAGGAGGCGGTCGAGGCCGCGGGGATCAACACCGCGAAATACAAGATACTCGCGTTCATTATCAGCTCCTTCGTCGCGGGGCTCGGCGGGGCCTTCTACGTCCACTATTGGGAGAACCTCATCCCCTCGACGGTCCTCTCGCTCACCCTCTCGATCGAGCTGATCGTCGCCGCGGTCGTCGGCGGGATGGGGACGATCACCGGGCCGATCGTCGGCGCTTACTTCCTGGTCGCCGGGGAGGAGTGGATCAAGGGGCTCGCACGGTCATCGCCCTCGCTGGCCTTCCTGAGCAAATGGGACGTGATGATCTTCCTCGTGCTCCTGATACTGCTCATCTTCTTCGCCCGAAGGGGGCTCCTCCCCTCGCTCCGGGAGCTGGCAAAGGGGTTGCTCCCCCTGCCTTGGCCTCGGCCTCGGACCCCGGGGCCGGGGAGGCCGGAGCCGGGCGGGACGGGGACAGGAGGGCGAGGGTGAGAGTGAGAGTGGGAGCGAGCGGCTGATGGGATGATGGAAGGGACTGGAAGGAGCGAGCCCATCCTCAAGCTGGAGGAGCTCCGCAAGAGCTTCGGCGGGCTGGTCGCGGTCAACCGGCTCAGCTTCGAGGTCGAGGAGGGCGAGATCCTCGGCTTCATCGGGCCCAACGGCGCGGGTAAGACGACGGTCCTGAGCTGTATCATGGGCGCCTTGAGGCCCGATTCCGGGCGGATCATCTTCCGCGGCAGGGAGATCACCGGCTGGCGGACCTACCGCATAGTCCAGGAGGGGATCGCCCGGGCCTTCCAGCTCTCCCGCTACCTGCGCCACAAGACGGTCTACGAGAACATCGAGCTCTCGACGATCTCCAACGGGCTCTTCGAGAGGGACGACCGCCGGGAGCGCGAGCGGGTCGTCCTCGAGGTGGCCGAGCTGGTCGGCCTCACCGAGGAGCTCTGGAAGCTGCCGCCATCGCTCCCCCACGCCTCGCTCCGCCGGCTGGAGCTCGCCAAGGCGATCGCCACCGATCCCCTCCTGCTGTTGCTAGATGAGCCCTTCGCGGGGCTCTCCCCCAAGGAGGTGGAGCAGCTCTCCGGGGTGATCCGCCAGCTGCGGGAGGAGGGGAAGACGATCGTCCTGGTCGACCACAACATGCGGGGGGTGATGCGCCTGGTCGACCGGGTGGTGGTGATCTCCTTCGGGGAGAAGCTCGCCGAGGGGAGCCCCCGGGAGGTCGTGGCCGACCCCCGCGTCCAGGAGGCCTACCTTGCCGGGGGCGGGCTCGATAGGGACGAACCTGGACAGGAAGGGGATAACACGGGCTCAATGAGGTGAAGGCCAGAAGCAAGCTATGGGACCGAGCGAGGACGAGGGGCTGACCCTGCTCGCGGTTGAGGATCTAAACGTCTACTACGGCAAGGCGCACGTCCTGCGGGGGGTCTCCCTCCACGTCGGCCAGGGCGAGCTGATCGCGGTGATCGGGCCCAACGGCGCGGGTAAGACGACCCTGCTGAGCTGCATCTCGGGGCTGAAGGGCTACCGCGGGAGGATCCGCTTCCGCGGGGAGGAGCTACCACCCTCCCCGGCGGCGATCGTCGGCCTGGGGATCATCCACTGCCCCGAACGGCGCCACCTCTTCCCCTTCATGAGCGTCTACGACAACCTGCTCTTAGGGGCTTACCGCCGCGACCGAGACCCCGGGATCCGACGGGACCTGGAGATGGTCTTCGAGCTCTTCCCGGTGCTACGCGAGCGGCGGCGGCAGCTCGCGCGGACGCTCTCCGGCGGGGAGCAGCAGATGCTGGCGATCGGCCGAGCGCTCATGGGCGGGCCGGAACTCCTCCTGCTCGACGAGCCGACCCTGGGCCTCGCGCCGATCGTCCGGCGGGCCATCTCCGAAGCGCTGAGGAAGATCAACGACCAGGGGGTGACGATCCTCCTGGCGGAGCAGAACGCCGTCTTCGCGCTGGAGCGCGCTGAGCGGCTCTACCTCCTGGAGACCGGTCAGATCGTAAAGGAGGGGACCCCCGAGGAGTTCGCGGCAGATGAGCACATCCGCCAATCTTATCTCGGCGGATGAGCTTTGGTCCGGTTTGGGCTTTCGTTTTGACTTGGTCTCGCTTGAGGATTTAATTTAGAGCCGCCACGAGCGCGAGCAGCAAAAAGCAAAAACAGAGCCGAAGGAGAAGGGGGCAGCATGAGGGAGGTGGTGATCGTTGGGGCGGTGAGGTCCGCCTCCGGGCGGGCCAACCGCGGCGTGCTCCGCCAGACCCGCCCCGATGACCTTCTCGGCTGGGTCTTGAAGGCCCTGATCGAGCGGACGGGGATCGACCCGGGGGAGCTAGACGACCTGCGGATCGGCTGCGCTATGCCCGAGGCCCACCAGGGGCTCAACGTGGCGCGAATCGCCCAGTTCATCGCCGGGATCCCCGACTCCGTCCCGGCGGTGACGATCAACCGGTTCTGCGCCTCCGGGCTGGAGACGATCGCCTCGGCGGCCTACCAGATCGCCTACGGCGACGCCGACCTGGTCATAGCCGGCGGGGTGGAGTCGATGACGATGGTCCCGATGGGCGGCTACACCTTCAGGCCCAACCCCGACCTAGCGGAGAGGTATCCCGAGGTCTACATTCCGATGGGGCTCACCGCGGAGAACGTCGCCATAAGGTATGGGATCAGCCGCGAGGACCAGGACAAGTTCGCCTACGAGTCGCACATGAAGGCAGCTCGGGCGACCGAAGAGGGGAGGTTCAAGGAGGAGATCGTCCCCCTGAAGGTGGAGCTGGACGGGGAGGAGCTTACTCACGAAGTTGACGAGACGATCCGGCCGGACACCTCCCTGGAGAAGCTGGCCAAGCTCCCGCCGGCATTCAAGCAGGGCGGGA
>CAZCTZ010000035.1:0-11474 GCA_964501855.1 uncultured Thermotogae bacterium | reverse complement strand
TCTTCACTGACTTCATCGGTATTTCCCTCCTTGGGGTTTAATTTGTCTGCTTTTTACACAAAATACCTTTTTCTCGAGCGCTCTCACCTCCCCTTGGGTTCTGGATTTGTTATAACATTTTAGCAGGAAGAGGGGGACTGAGTCAAGAGGCTTGGAGAGGGTGAGCAGATGGCTTTCGGCCTATGCTTGGGCTTACCGGATCGATCATGATGGCTTGATCCCAATGGTCAGTTAACAGGTCCCTCGCGCTCGGGGTTGAGCTGGACTTGGAGTGGAGCGGAGCGAACTAACTGGCCAAGCCGGCAGGCCGAGCTAGACCAGGGCGTCGATGATTGCCTGGGTCCGGCTTATCGCCTCATCTAGGTCTTCCCCCTCGAGGACGCTGGCCAGCAGCCTCTGGAGCTGCTCTGAGACCCGAGCATACTGGGGGATCGTCGGGCGGACCCGCCCCACCTCGAAGAGCTTGCTCGTCTTCCAGATGAACCAATCCCTCTCCGGATCGAGGCTCTGGGCGACCGAGATCCGGGTCGGCTTCCTCCCGGTCCTGCGGCAGAACTCCCGCATCAGCGGCGGGCTGGCAAGGAGCTTCAGCACCTCCAGGACCGTCTTCGGGTGGGCAGCCTGGCGGAAGATCACGTAGACCATCCCGCCCACGGTGGCCGCGGGCCCCCCGCCGGGCCCGGCGGGGATGGGGACGAAGTCCACCCGTTTGCGAAACTCCCGGTCATCCCAGCCGGAGACCTCCTGGATCAACGCCTTCTCGTAGCTCCCCCCGAAGGCCAGCGCCACCTCGCCCTGGGCGAAGAGCCTCGCCGCAGTGTTCCAACTGTAGGCGGTGACCTCGGGCGGGGCCACCCGATGCCGCTGGACCAACTCGCGGAGGAAGGCTAGGGCCTTCCGGGCTCCCTCATCGAGGACTGGCCGCCCCGTGGCCTCGGAGGTGAGCTCCCCTCCGGCGGACCAGATGAAGGCGCTCAGGATGTAGGTGGTCGTCTCCCCGGCGGCCGGCCCCCCGGGGAAGGCGATCGGGAAGGGGCCCAGGCGGTGCCTCCGGCGGACCTCCCCCCTCTTCAGGTGCTCGGCGACCGCTACCAGCTCGTCCCAGGTGCGCGGCTCGGGGAGGCCCTCCTCGCCGAGGATGTCCTTCCGATACCAGAGGACCGCCACGCTCGTCTCTATCTGCACCCCCCAGAAGTGGCCCCGATAGGAGCTGTTCTCCACGAAGAGTGGGAAGAGGTCGGTGATGAGCTCCTCGACCCACTCGCAGTCCAGCTCGTCCAGCGGCTCGATATACTGGAGGTCTGCAAATTCCGTGAGCCAGACCCAGTCGATCAGCGCCAGGTCGGGGGCCTCGCCGCGCCCCACGGCGGAGACGATCTTCTCGTGGAGCTGGGGCCGGCCGAGGGCCTGGACCTCGAGCTTGACCCGCTCGCCCTGGCGGTGATCGCCGTAGAGCCTTGCGGCCTTGCGCAGCGGCGGAGCCCACCGCGGCTCGGTGACCATCACCCGCAGGGGTCTCAGCACCGTGGGAAGCCGATGGTTGACGAAAGTTCCGCTCCCCTGCTGGCGCAGGACCAGCCCCTCGTGGACCAGCTCGCCCAGGGCCTGCCGGACGGTGATCCGGCTCACGCCGAACTGCTGGCAGAGCTCCCGCTCCGTGGGGAGGCGCTCCCCCGGGCGGAACCTCCCCTGCCTGATCCCCTCCTCGAGGATCCACTTGAGCTGGCGGTAGAGCGGGACTCCGCTCCCCTTGTCCAGGCCCAGGCGGATGAGCCGCTCCTCACCCGATCCGTCAGCCATCTCACCTCGCACCGCCTGCGGGGCGGGGCTCAAGAGCCAACGGTAGATTTGTTCCCCACTGAGGGGTTATTATAACTTCTCGATCGAGGGGTCACAACGATTTTTTAATATTCGCGGAGGAAGCGCTTGAGCGCCCTTAGGATGGCCCGGGTGAGCTCCTCCCCTAGCTCGGCCAGCCGGATGTCGATGAAGGCCTGCTCCTCGGGGAGCCGCCGGTCGAGCTCGTCGAGCTCCTCATGCACCAGCTTGAGCAATCGCTCCTCGTTCTCCTCGAGGAAGGCCAAAAGATCGGACCTAGCCAGCCTCAGGCCGAGGTCGCGGACGAACTTCGGGAGCATCTAAGTTAAGTAAGTCCAGTCTAAGGGCCCTCCGGCGGCGGGGGGATGAAGCCCTCCTTCATCAGGAAGTGGAGCTCCTCGCGGGCGCGCTTGATCGTGCGGGAGGCCTTCTCGAACAGCTCCTCGCGGGAGAGGTTCAGCCGGGCGACGCCCTGCTCGATCGCCTTCAGCCCCACGGCGGTCGCCTCCCGGGGGAAGACCTCCCACTCGTCCATCGTCGGGACGATGTATTCCTCATCGAGGCCCTTGTCCTCGGCGCACTTGGCCAGCTCCTCCGCCGCGGCGATGCACATCTCATCGGTGATCGTCCTGGCCATCACGTCGAGGGTCCCGCGGAAGATCCCGGGGAAGCCCAAGGAGTTGTTGATCTGGTTGGGGAAATCCGATCGCCCGGTCGCTACCACCTTGGCCCCGGCCTCCTTCGCCTCCCAGGGCCAGATCTCCGGGACGGGGTTGGCGCAGGCGAATACGATCGGGTCCTCGGCCATCTCACGGATCCATTCGGGCTTGATCACCCCTGGTCCGGGGCGCGAGAGGGCGATCACCACGTCGGCACCCTTCATCGCCTCGGGGATGCCGCCGCGGCGGCCCTCGGCGTTGGTCTTGAGGGCCATCTCCCACTTCTGGGGGAACTCCCGCTGGAGCTGCTCCTTATCCTCGCGCTCCGGGTGGAGGATGCCCTTGGAGTCGACCATGATGATCTTCTTGGGATCGACCCCCGCGGCGATGATCACCCTCGCGATGGCGATGTTCGAGGCCCCGGCGCCGATCATCGCGATCTTGGCCTCGTGGAGCTTCTTCCCCACCAGCTTGAGGGCGTTGATCAGCCCCGCGAGGGTGATCGCCGCGGTGCCCTGCTGGTCGTCGTGCCAGACGGGGATCCGGGCCTCCTTGCGCAGCCGATCCAGGATGTAGAAGCACTTCGGCTGGGCGATGTCCTCGAGGTTGATCCCCCCGAAGGAGGGCTGGAGCAAAAGGACGGTCCGGATGAACTCGTCCGGGTCCTTGGTGTCGAGGCAGATGGGGAAGGCATCGACTCCGCCAAGGTATTTGAAGAGGATCGCCTTCCCCTCCATCACCGGGAGGCCGGCCTCCGGGCCGATATCCCCCAGGCCCAGGACGCGCGTCCCATCGCTAATGACGGCGACGAAGTTCGCCTTGTTCGTGTGCTCGAAGACCTTCTCCGGGTCCTTGTAGATCTCCCTGCAGGGCTCGGCCACCCCCGGCGTATACCAGATGGCGAAGTCGTTGAAGTCGCGGATGGCGCACTTGGGCACCACCTCGAGCTTCCCCCGGTAGAACGGATGGAGCTTGAGCGCATCCTCTCCAGGTTTCTTCGCCCTGGCCAGGAGCTCCTCCACCGTCAGCTTCTCCTTCATCTCGACTCTCCTCTCTCCTCTCCCCTGTCCTGTAATAGGCCCTTATCATTCTGCCTATCTGCCGACTCAAGGTAAGGGCAATCCCGCGAGAGCCCCATGATTTATGCCATCACGGTGGCTGACCTTGATCACCCCGGCGCTCTCTGCCGGATCGACGCTTGACATTCGGAGGCCTAGCGAGATATAATCTCTCCAGCTTCTTAGGGGCGAATAGGGCAGGAAGGAGGTGGTGGGCAGAGGAAATCTTGAAATATAATAAAATAAAAGGAGGGGATAGGGGATGAAGAGGTGGCTGGTCCTCATAGGGTTGCTGGTTCTAGTCGGAGCGATCGGACTGCAGGCGGCACAGGTCCAACTGCCGGAGACGATCAAGATCGGTGGGCCGATAAGCCTCTCGGGCAAATACGCCAAGGAAGGCGAGCTGACCTTCTGGGGGGTCCAGGCAGGGATCAAGTGGATCAACGAGGTCTACGGCGGGGTCTCCCTCGGGGAGGCGAAGGTCCCCATCGAGTATATCTACTACGACGATGAATCGAAGAAGGAGAACGTGACGAGCCTCCTTGAGCGGCTGATTACCGTCGATGGGGTCAAGTTCCTCCTCGCCCCCTACTCCTCAGGGCTGACCCTCGCAGGAGCGCCGGTCGCCGACAAATATGGGGCGCTCTACATGTCCATTGGGGGTGCGAGCGACCGGATCTTCGAGCAGGGCTACCGCTATGTCGTGCAGACGATCGGCCCGGGAAGCCGCTATCAGCTCGGGCCGCTGGACATGGTGAAGGCCCTCGACCCGGAGGCCAAGCGGGTGGCCCTCCTCTTTGAGGACTCCGAGTTCGCCCGGACCGTCCTCAGGGGAGCCAAAGCCCACGCCCAGGAGCTGGGCTTCGAGATCGTCTTCGAGCGGACCTACCCCAAGGGCGTGAAGGACCTGACCCCGGTATTGACCGAGATGGCGGCCACCGAGCCGGAGGTGCTGATCGGCGGCGGGCACTTCGCCGACGGGCAGCTCCTCGCCCTGCAGATGAGGCAGCTTGGGATCGAGGTCAAGGCCGCCTCCATCTTGGTGGCCCCGACCCTGCCGGCGTTCTATGAGGCTCTGGGAGATATGGCCAACGGGTTCATGGCCCCGGCCCACTGGGAGATCGGGGTGAAGTTCAGCCCGGAGACGGCCTGGCCGTGGTTCGGCCCGACCCAGGAGTGGTTCATCGAGGCGGTCCGCGAGATCTCCGGCGGCACCGATCCTGATTACCACTCGGCCTGCGGCGCGGCGGCGGTCCTCGCCTACGTCAAGGCGATCGAGATGGCCTACAGCATAGCCGGCACCATCGATACCGATGCCGTGCGGGAGGCCATGAACTACCTCAAGTTCATGTCCTTCTACGGGAGGTGGGGCATCGACCCTGAGACCGGCAAGCAGATCGACCACGAGATGGTGCTCATCCAGTGGCAAGAGGGCAAGAAGGAGATCGTCTGGCCCCCGGGGGCCCAGACCGCCCCGCCGCTATACCCCATGCCCTAGCCCAAGTCTAAGTCTAGTAACCGGGAATGAAGGCCCAATCCACGGCTGAAGGGGCTTGAGGCGATCGATGGGGAGGCCGGATCCCAACCAGAATCCGGCCTCCCTTAAGCTTTTAAATAAACGGGGGACAGGATGCCGCTCTTCCTGAAGATGCTCGCGGGCAACCTGGTCAATGGGGCCCTGCTCGGCTCCGTCTACGGGATGATGACGATGGGGCTGAGCTTCATCTTCGGGGTCCTCAGGATCGTCAACGTCGGCCATGGCGCCTTCATCATGGTCGGGGCTTACATCGCTTTCTGGATGTTCACCCTCTTCAGCCTTCCCCCCTTGATCTCCATCCCCTTGGCGCTGGTCGTGGGCATGGCTTTGGGGTTCATCTTCTTCTACCTCGTGATCCGCCGCCTGGTGGGCGCCCCGGAGTTGACCACCCTCCTTGCGACCTTCGCCATCGGGATCTTGCTGGAGGAGCTAGCCAAATTCATGTGGGGTCCGGACTACCGTGGCTTCCACTGGGAGGTGGGCCGGCTGGCCCTCCCCGTGACGACGATCCCCATGGGGAAGATCTATGCCCTCATCGCCTCCATCTTGATCGCGATCGCACTTTATGTCTGGTTCAGGAAGGCCCGCTCGGGGATCGCCATCCGCGCGGTGATGGAGGACAGCGAGGGGGCCCAGGTCTGCGGGGTCAACGTGGAGTGGATCTACGCGCTGAGTTTCGCCATCGGGATCGGCCTCACCGTGCTGGGCGGGACCCTCTTGACCCTTTTCATCCCCGTGGGGATCAACCCCTACATGGGCGGGATCTATACCTTAAAGGCCTTCGTGATCGCGGTCCTGGGCGGGCTCATCTCCCCCTGGGGGGCCTTCTACGCCGGTTTCATCTTCGGCTTGATCGAGAACGGCTTTTACACCATCTTCGGGGCGATCCCGGGGCTGGAACCCTTCAGCATGACCCAGTTCCTGGCGTTCTTCATGCTGCTCGTCATCCTGCTCATCAAGCCGACGGGGCTCCTGGGGGCGAGGGCACGGTGAAAATGAAGCTGAGGAGATATTACCCACTGATCCCGATCTACCTGCTGTATCTGACCCTATTTCTGATCGGGTTCCACGTGCGGGGGCTGTGGCAGCCGATGGCCCTGCTCGCCTTCTACGCCGCCCTGGGCCAGGCGTTCAACATCTTCCTGGGGATGACGGGCTACGTCGACTTCGGGTATGTGGCCTTCCTCGGCCTCGGCTCCTATGGGATGGCACTGGCGGTCTCGAGCCTCTACCGGGTGGAGTGGCTCGGTGGGGGGATCATCGTCATCGGGCTGCTCCTCGGCCTGGCGATGGCCGCGCTCTTGTCGACCGCTGTAGGTGGGATTGCACTCCGGCTACGAGGGGCGTATTTTGCCATCGCCACCATCGGGGTCAACGAGGGCTTCAAATACCTCGTGACCGGGGCGAGGCTCTGGGGCGGCTCCGAGGGGATCATCATCTCAGGGGACCTGCGGGAGGCCTTCGGCGTGGAGGTGGCCAACAGCCTCGCCACCTTCTGGGCCGACACCCTGCTCTTCATCATCGCCGCCCTGGCGGCCCTCGTGACCCTGCACTACATGCAGAGCAAGATCGGCTATGCCCTCACGGCCCTGCGGGAGGACGAGGAGGCGGCCAGGGTCATGGGGGTGAACACCACCAAGTATAAGATCATCGCCTTCATCACCTCAGCAGCCTTCGCCGGGCTGATCGGGGCCTCCGGCTGGGCTCTGAAGATGACCTACGTCTTCCCCGAGGACGTCTTCGAGATAACGTATACCGTGGAGGCGATCGTGATCGTGCTCCTCGGCGGGGCGGGGACGTTGCTCGGTCCCCTCGTAGGGGGGATCATCTACGGTGTTCTAAAATATTGGCTCGCCGTGCTCGCCCCGGGGTTGCAGCTCCTGATCCTGGCGCCGATCATCCTCCTCATCATCGTCGCACTCCCCCAGGGGATCATCGGGGTGCTCAAGGAGCGGGTCCGGGGGACGGCCCTGGAGAGGGTCATCGTCTGATTATTTTATTTAAATTTAAGGAAGAAGATGGCACTTCTTAAGCTTGAAGGGGTGACGAAGCGCTTCGGCGGGCTTACGGCCGTCGACCGGGTGAGCCTGGAGATCGAGTCCGGGGAGGCGCTCGGGATCGTCGGCCCCAATGGCAGCGGGAAGACCACACTCTATAACATAATCAGCGGGGTTTACCGCCCGGAGGAGGGGCGGGTCCTCTTCGAGGGCCGGGATATCACCGGCTTGCCGCCCTATCGCAGGACCCAATTGGGGATCGGGCGGACCTTCCAGATCCCGCGGCCCTTCTCCTCGGCCACCGTGCGGGAGAACGTCGCCATCGGGGCGATGTTCGGCACCCTCGGCGGTAAAATCGGGGTAGGGGAGGCGCTGGAGCTCGCGGACCACTATCTGGAGCTCGTGGGCCTCCAGGCCTTGAAGGACAAGGCCTCGGGGAGCCTCACCCCCGTGGAGAAGAAGCTGATGGAGCTCGCCCGGGCGCTGGCGATGAAGCCGAAGCTCCTGCTCCTGGATGAGGCGATGGCGGGGATGCCCCCCAAGGACATCGACAGGCTCGTAGGGCTCCTCAAGAGGGTCAAGGAGGAGGAGGGGATCGCGATCATCTCGATGGTCGAGCACATCATGCGGGCGGTGGCGGGGTTCGCCGAGCGGGTGATCGTGCTCCACCAGGGCAAAAAATTCCTGGAGGCGCCGACGGCCGAGGCCCTGAGCGACCCGCGGGTCGTCGAGATCTACCTCGGCCGCCCAGCGGAGGTGGGGGATGCTTCAGGTTGAAGAGCTCGAATCGGGCTATGGGCCGATGCAGGTCCTCTGGGGCCCGAGCCTCAAGGTCGGGAAGGGCTCGATCACCGCCCTCCTGGGCCCCAACGGCGCGGGGAAGACGACCACCCTGCGGACGATCCTGGGGACGATCAAGCCCTGGGGTGGGAGGATCATCTACGAGGGGAAGGAGATCACCCGCCTGCCGCCGCACAAGAAGGTGGAGATGAACATCGTCCTCGTCCCCGAGGGGCGACACCTCTTCACCAACATGACGGCCCAGGAGAACCTGCTGATGGGGGCCTACCAGCGGGAGGCCCAAAGGCACATCGGCGAGTCGCTGGAGGTGGTCTACTCCCTCTTTCCCATCTTGAAGGAGCGGGCGAGGCAGCTAGCCGGCACCCTCTCCGGCGGGGAGCAGCAGATGCTGACCATCGCTCGGGGGCTGATGACCCGCCCGAAGCTGATGATGCTCGATGAGCCGAGCCAGGGGCTGGCGCCCAAGCTGGCAGAGGAGGTCTTCGCCGCCATCGAGCAGATGCGAAAGGAGGCCGAGCTGACCATCCTCCTCGTGGAGCAGAACGTCGAGCACGCCCTGAGGATCTCCGATTACGCCTACATCATGCATGAGGGCAGGATCAAAGCGGAAGGGAGCGCTGCGAAGGTCAGGGAATCAGATGTGAGGGAGGCCTACCTCGGAGTGTGAACCAGGGGAGTTAGCTATCGGGCTCTCCTTGTAGTAAAATCCCCCCGCTAAGGAGGATAATAGAGATGTGCTTGGCCATCCCCAGCAGGGTCGTCGAGGTCTCCCCGGAGAGGGGGGAGGCGACCGTCGAGGTCGGCGGCGTCCGGCGGCGGGTCCGGCTCGACCTACTCGAGGAGGACGAGCCGGTCACAGTCGGCGACTATCTCTTGGTGCACATCGGGTTCGCCATCCGGCGGATACCGCCTGCCGAGGCCGAGGAGACCTTGAGGCTCTTCGATGAGCTGATCCGCACGGTAGCGGTAGAGGTAGAGGTAGATACCGCGAATTCATGGGATGAAAGGCGAGCTCCACTTCCGCGACCGGGCCAAGGCCGAGGAGCTGGCCCGGCTGATCCGAGAGCTAGCGCCTGAAGGGCCGATAAAGCTGGTCCACGTCTGCGGGACCCACGAGATCACGATCGCCGAACATGGGCTGCGGAGCCTCCTCCCCCCTCAGCTCGAGGTCCTGGAGGGGCCGGGCTGCCCGGTCTGCGTCACCCCGGCGAGGCACATCGATGAAGCGATCGAGCTCGCCAAGCGGGGGCACATCCTCGCCACCTTCGGGGATATGGCCCGCGTCCCGGGGAGCCGTATGAGCCTCGAGGAGGCCCGCAGCGAAGGGGCTGACGTCCGAATAGTCTACAGCGTCACCGATGCCGTGGCCCTCGCGCGGAGGACCGACCGGGAGGTGGTCTTCTTCGCGGTGGGGTTCGAGACGACCGCGCCGATGGTCGCCGCTGCGGTGCTCGATGGTCTCCCGGCCAACTTCAGCTTGCTCGTCTCACACAAGCTGATCCCACCGGCGATGGAGGCCCTCCTCCAGAATGAGCATGGCATTAGAGGATTCATCGCCCCCGGGCACGTCTCGACGATCATCGGCGAGCGGCCCTATCAGGTCTTCCCCACTAGGTATAGGCTGTCGGTGGTCATCAGCGGCTTCGAGCCGCTCGATGTCCTGTATGCTATCGCGCTCCTGCTCCGCCAGCTCCGCGAGGGGAGGCCCCAGGTGGTGAACGCCTACCCCCGGGCGGTCCGCCCCGAGGGCAACCGCAGGGCCCAAGAAATCCTAAGTGAGGTGTTCGAGGTGGTCGACCACCACTGGCGGGGGATCGGGCTCATCCCCCGCTCGGGGCTCGCGCTGCGGGAGGAGTTCAGGGAGTGGGATGCCCGGGTCAAGTTCGGGCTCGACTTGAAAAGGGAAAAAGGAGATGACCAACCTCAGGAGGCGCTCCATCCCGGCTGCCGCTGCCACCTCGTGATCACCGCTCAGGTTACGCCTGATGAGTGCCCGCTCTTCCAGCGGGCCTGCACCCCCCGGACACCCTATGGTCCATGCATGGTCGGCGAGGAAGGGATGTGCAACATCTGGTATCGTTACGGGGGGAGGCCCAAGCTATGAGCATGCCGGGCCAAAAGCATGATGAGCGGATCACCCTGCTGCACGGGGCCGGCGGCGAGCTCCAGGGGGAGCTGCTCGCCCGCCTACTGAGGAGCTTCCAGGGGAGCAGGAGGTCAGCCGGCGGGCTCGGTCTGGACGAGCTGGACGACAGCGGCTCGATCCCCCTCCCCGATGGTAAGCACCTCGTCTTCACCACCGACTCCCACGTGGTCCAGCCGCTCACCTTCCCCGGCGGGGACATCGGCCAGCTGGCGGTCGCTGGGACGGTCAACGATCTCGCGGTGATGGGCGCTCAGCCGATCGCGCTCTCCTGCGGGCTCGTCATCCCCGAGGGCTTCCCGATCGGGGAGCTCGAGCGGCTCCTGCGATCGATGGACCGGGCGTTGGAGGAGGCCGGCGTGGCCCTGATCACCGGCGACACCAAGGTCTTGGCCCACGGCGAGCTGGACGGGCTGATCATCAACACCGCAGGGGTGGGGCTGGCCGAGCGGCTGATCACCGACTCCGGCCTCCGCGCCGGCGACAAGCTGATCGTCACCGGGACGGTCGGCGACCACGGGCTCGCGCTCCTGGCCCATCGGGAGGGGCTCGAATTCGAGACCGAGCTGGAATCGGATGTCGCACCGATAAACCACCTGATCATGAGGGCCTTGGAGGCGGGCGGGGAGGGGATCACCGCGATGAAGGACCCCACCCGAGGCGGGCTCGCCGCCTGCTTGAACGAGCTCGCCCGTAAGTCAGGGATGGGCCTCCTCATCTGGGAGGAGCGGATCCCGATGAAGCCCGAGGCTCGGGGCCTGGCCGAGCTCCTCGGGATCAACCCCCTGGAGATCGCCAGCGAGGGCAAGGCGGTCATCGGGGTCGCCCCGGAGCGGGCCGAGGCCGTCCTGGAGGCGCTGAGAGCGCACCCCCAGGGGCGAGAAGCGGCGCTGATCGGCGAGGCGACCCGCGAGTTCCCCGGGAAGGTGATCCTGGTCACGGAGGTCGGCGGGAAGCGGTTTCTCGAGCCGCCGCTCGGCGACCCCGTCCCTAGGATCTGCTGAGGCCAAGGCTAAATCGGAGCCCAGGGTTGACCTGGGGGAACAGAGGGCCTTATAATCAAACTAATGACGGGGAGTGGCGCAGCTTGGTAGCGCGCCTGCTTTGGGAGCAGGAGGCCACCGGTTCGAGTCCGGTCTCCCCGACCAAAAAGTCAGACCTGACAGCTGGGGCAGAAGTAAGTGCTCCGTCCTCTCTGTTCGATCCGCTCGATGGGTCTCCCGCAGCGGCGGCAGGACTCGCCGGCGCGACCGTAGACTTGCAAGAACTCCTGGAAGCGGCCGCTCTCACCGGTCGTCGTCCGGTAGCTGGAGATCGTCGTCCCCTGGGCGGCGATCGCCTCCTCCAGCAATCGCGGTATGGCCTCGAAGAGTCTTTTAGCTTCGGCACGGGAGAGGGAGCTTGCGGGCCGCAAAGGATTGATCCCCGCGCGGAAGAGCGCCTCGCTGGCGTAGATGTTCC
>CAZCTZ010000034.1:0-11636 GCA_964501855.1 uncultured Thermotogae bacterium | reverse complement strand
GCCGCGGCGAGCGACGGTGGCGGTCACCTTCCAGTCATGCTCGCGGAGGAGCCGCGGCAGCCCGCGGAGCACCTTCAGCCCGGTCTGCATGATCGGCGCGGGGATCCGCCGGCGGATCTCACGGTAGAGCCGCTCCTGATCGCCCAGGTTGTCCTGGAGGGTGGGCGGGGGCAGCTCGAGGTAGAGCTTCTTCACCAAGGGATCATGGCGGAAGTAGGCCTGCTCCTCCGCCTCGGCGTAGAGCGCCCGGAAGCGCTGGGCATCGACGTCGATGAGGATCTGGGCCCCCTCGCCGCGGCTCTCCGGGGGGATCTCCACCTCGACGTCGCCCAGGACTTTGGTCTGGCAGGCGAGGACGTAGCCCTGTTGGACCTCCTCCCGGGTGAGCAGGGTCGTCGGCGAGGCCTCGACCTTGCCCTTCTTGACGATCACGCGGCAGCGGCCGCAGATCCCGTCGCCGCCGCAGATCGAGGTGATCGGAATCCCGGCCTCCTTAGCGATCTCCAGCAAGGTCTTCCCCGGCTCGGCCTCGACCACCTCTCCTTCGGGTTGGAAGGTGACCCTTATCTTGGTCTTGGGGTTGGGTTTGCCTTCGCCCCTGGTTTTCTCCCCCATCCCTGGTCTATCCTCCTGTGCCGTCCGGCCGCCACTCGTTCTTCAGGAAGGAGGGGATCCCCGCGGCGTCCTCCGGGCCGACGATCACTTCCCAGCCTGATTCCTCCTGGATCTCCATCCGCAGGACCGCCACCAGGCCGGGGATGATCAGCTTGTTGTGCTTCACCCTCTCCATCACGCCGTATTCCCGGACCGTCTTGATTATCTTCTCCGCGGTGAGCTTGTCGTCGGCGTAGGCGTTGAGCACCCCTAAGCCCTCGGTGTCCACCACGGCGATGTAGGCCGGGACCTTGCTCCGCTCCACCTCGCCCTCGACGGTGAAGTAGGTGAGCGCGAAGTTCGTGGTGACCAGCACCGGTGATTCCTCGTCCGGGGTGCCGACCTCGTATAGCTTGGCCTCGATGGCGTTCGGCACCTGCGGGTCGGTGTAGATGTTCTGCCGGACGGTGAGCAGCGGGAGGATCTCCTCCGGGGAGGAGCCCTCCAGCACCACGATGCTCCCATACTTGCACATGAAGGCCGTCGCCTCGGCCAGCTCGCGGAAGGGGTTTCCGTCCTGGGCGAAGGCGATCGTGGGGTAGCCGAGCGGGCGGAAGGTCTTCTCCAGTGCGAGCCGGCGGATCTTGATCAAATCAGCGAACAAAGCCGGCCCGCGGGAGCCCGGATCCAAGACGAGGTCCTCCACCCCGGCCTCCTTGAGCTTCGAGGTGAGCTCAGCCAGGTTCTCCAAGCCGGGGGCGCGGACCGCCAGTGGGCAGTTGTGCTGCTTGGCCAATTCGGCCATCGCTTGCCAGTTTTCTGGGGTAGCGGCGTAGATCAGCGGGCGGCCTTCGCCGCATAGCTCGAGCGCCTTGGCCATCTGATCGGGGTCCTCGTTCATCAGGATAAGCGGGAGCTGGGTGGCCTCCTTGGCCACCTCCGCGGCGCGGCGGAAGTCCCCGCCGCCGCTGCCGTCGTGACCGAGCGCGGCCAGGTTCACCCCGATCTCCTCGCCGACCCGGACGAACTTGAGGCTATTCAGCCCCTCCAGCTTCCGGCGGAGCTCCTCCTCGCCCAGGTTATCGGAGAGCTTGATCGCCACCGCTGCGGGGTGGTGGAACTTCTCCTCATGGCGGAAGAGGACGGTCTCGCCGCCGATCGTCCAGGCATGGTCGCCCTGGCCGATCGTCACCGTCCGCATCGGCGGCGCTTGGGCCTCCCCGAGGGCCCGCTTGGCCTCCTCGGAGATGTGGGGGCATTGATCGAGCGGCACCTTCTTCGCCGCCACCTGCATGGCGAAGGCCATACAGGTGGGGAAGTTGCAGTCGCCGCAGTTGGTTTTCGGTAGGAGCTTGTAGATCTCGATCCCTGTCAGCTTCTTCATCTTGACCCCTCCTAGGCTAAGCTAGACCAATGGCTCCATCTCCAGCGCGGGATGGCCCACCTTCTGGAGGAACTCCAGCAGCTCCTCCGAGGTGGTCGCCTCCTCCTCGGTGGCGATCTTATCGATCAGCTCCGGTGCGCCGACCTCCTGGAGGCGCTTCTCCAGCCGCTCGCGGATCTCCTCCTTCAGCTCCTTGGGCATCCACACGACCCGCTTGATCCCGCCGTCGGCGGAGATGAACTTCCTGCTGGTGATGTAGAGCTTCCCGATGCCCAAGAATCCGGGGGTCTGGATCCCGCCGCCGATCTGACCGGCCATCGTGGAGAAGGTCATCCCGATGGGAGTCTCGCCGAGGTATTCGCGGTTGACCAGCATCACGCCGTTGGCCTCGGGCAGGACGGCAGCGATGACCTCGAAGCAGCCACAGGAGGTCTGGGGGTCCTCCATGATCGAATACATGTTCACCCGCTCGAGGTTCCCGTTAGAGGCGCGGTTGACGAACTCGTTGACCCCCTTCCACTGGCCCTTCACCGGGTCGATCACCTCGCCTTTCTTCACCGGCTGGTTCGGCCCGTGGGGGTTCATCTCGTAGGAGGCGGCGCAGTCGAGCCAGGTGTAGGCGCCGCATAGGCCGAGCCGTTCCGGGGTGACGATGCAGACGTGGTTTGGGGCGTAGGACTGGCAGAGGGTGCAGGAGTAGAAGGTATCGACGTCCTCGTCGCGCATCTCCATGATCCGCTCGTCCCGCTGGCGGTAGATCTCCTTGGCCTCCTCCAGCGGCTCCTTGATCTTCTCCGGGTCGGTGATGATCGTCACCTGGATCTTGTCGATGATCCCGCTGAACTCCTCCTTCAGCTTGGCGATGATGATCTCGCCGTAGTGGCGGAGCCGGAAGCCCTTCTGGAAGGCCTCCTTGCTGATCCTCACCCAGACGATCGCCCGCTGGCCCATGTGGAAGACGCCGTTGGCCCAGGAGGCGAACTCGTGGATCCGCCGCTCCAGGACCGTCTCGAAGTCCTCCTTGAAGTTCCGCCCCGCGACCTCGACGATCACGCCCAGGGGCATCGCCCCGCCCACCTCGACCTGGTCGATGTCCGGGCCGATTAGCTCGATCTTGCCGTCCTCCACCTCGTCCATCGGCCGGCCACGGAGGAGCTCGAAGGCCTCGGAGTATTTCCCGCCGAACTGGACGTGCATCTGCTCCTTCCGGACGCGCTCGCCCTCGAACCCCGCGCCGTAGGGGACCGGGATGGGGATCTTCGTGACCTTGAGCTTGAGCCCGCGCACCTCGATCGCCTTGCTCACGAGCTTATCCCGGGGGACGCCGGAGACGACGTGCTCGTAGGTGCAGATCCCTCTGGGGAGGATCTGCGGGATCGGCACGTCGCTGATCGTGGGGAAGCCGAAGTTGATCGCGCCCGCGGCGGTGGCATACTTCTCGTCGGTGAGGAGCTGGCCGCCGTCCTCGTGGGGGTCGAGGTCGGCCCCCAGGGCGAGGACGAAGGCGTGGACCCGCTCCTTGTTGTAGAGGAGGATCTTCCGCGCGGCGTCGAGGTCCCCCGGCTTGATCCCCCCGAAGGTCATCGCCGCGCGGGCGGCGAAGTTGAGCGCGTGGACCGCGGCTGAGGTATCCTTCCCGTAGGGGACGAGGAAGGTGTCCCAGCTCATCTCGATCCCCGCCTCGGCGAGCTGCTCGGCCATCGAGACCCCCCGGGTGTTCGAGGCCATGAAGACCAGGATGTTCCGCTCCTGGAGCGCCCGGGCGAGCTCGACCGCCTCCTCGACCGTGGGCATCCCGCCCACGCAGGCGGCGAACCCCGGCATCCGACCATCGACCAGCTTGATCCCCTGGTTCCGCAGGGTGGCATCATCGGTGAACCCCAGCCAGATCCCCTTCGGTTCCTCCCCGCGGACGTATTTGAGCGCCTCGATGATCTCCTCGGCGATCAGGGTGGCGATCCCCGCATCGAGCGCGTTGCCGAGGTAGGGCAGCCAGAGGCGGTCCTCCGGCGGGGGCGGGAGGAGCTTCTTCGCGTGCTCCAAGGCCTTTTGGGCGTCGGCGAGGGTCTTCACCTCGAGGCCGGTCAGGGCCAGGGTGAGCGGCAGGTAGTAAGCGGTGTTGGGGAACTCCACCTTCCTCTCCGGGCCGAAGGCCTCGATCGCCTCCCCAAGCTCACGCTCTGCCTGAGCGACATACTTATGGGCCCCACGGATCGCTGCCTTCGCGATTATCCTGGACATCCCTCAACCTCCTTCAGTTCCATCTTGTTTGCCTATCTAGCGAGGTTTTTAGCTCATCGCCACCGCCTTGAGGGCCTCCTGGAGCTCCAGGTATTCCCGCTCGGTGAACTTCTCCCGCTCGCGCTCCAGGATCGGCATGAGCTGGGCGAAGCTGAAGCCCGGCTCGAGCAGCCGGTCCTTCAGCTCCCGGACGCTCACCCCCTTGGCGATCAGCGAGCGGAGGAGCCCCGCCTGCTCGACCTCCCCGACGAGGACGAAGCCCACCAGCCGGTCGCCCTTCAGCACCAGCCGCTTGTAGACGTCCTTCCGAGGGCGCCGGATGATCTCCTCGTCGAAGTCCCGCTCGCGCAGGCCGGCTCGCCCCGCGGAGATCACCGGCAGGTCGAAGAACTGGATCGAGTTCATCCCCATCGAGCCCTGGTAGACCGCCTCCTTCCCGGCCATGTTGAGCGCGGCGATCCGCCCCTGCTCGACGGCGCAGGGCCAGAGCGCGTTGGTCCAGCGCTCGCCGCGGACCACATCGTAGCTCTGGGCCACGTCCCCCGCGGCGTAGATGTTCTCCACGCTGGTCCGGCAGTGCTCGTCGATAAGGACGCCCCACTCGCAGCGGACCTCCGTGTCTTTGACCAGGTCCATGTTGGCTCGGACGCCCTTCCCGACGACGACAAGCTGGGCGGGCAGCTCCTCGCCGGACTCCATCCGGACCCCCTCGACCTTCCCATCGCCGAGGATCTCCGCGGGCTTCATCCCGGTAGCGACCTTGATCCCGTGGGCCTCGAGCAGCTCGCGGTAGATCTGGGCCGCGCCGGCGTCGACCATCTGCGAGAGGAGGTGGGGCGAGCTGACGGCGACCGTGACCTCGACCCCGCGGGCGTGGAGGCCCACCGCGGCCTTCAGTCCCACCAGGCCGCCGCCGAGGACGACCGCTTGGCGCACCTCGGGGAGCATCGCGAGCATCTCCTTGGCGTCCTTGAGCGTCCGGAAGCCGAAGACCCCGCGCTTGTCGAGCCCCTCGATCTCGGGGAAGACCGGCGAGGCCCCGGTGGCGAGGAGCAATCTATCATATCGGAGCTCCGTGCCGTCGTCCAGGATCACCCGGTTGGCTCCCGGCTCGACGCGGACGGCCCGCCGGCCGAGGTAGGCTTCGATCCGGTTCCGCTCGTAGAAGTCAGGCGGGCGATAGTAGAGCTTCTCCTCGGGGAGCTCCCCCGCGAGGTAGTAGGAGATCAGCGGCCGGGAGTAGAGCGGGTCCTCCTCGTCCGAGATCATGACGATCTCGCAGGTGGGGTCCTCCCGACGGAGGGTCTCCGCGGCGCTGATCCCTGCCGCACTGCTACCGATGATGATATGTCTCAATTGGCAGGACCACCTCCTCTTCCAAGAGCTTCTTGAAGTCCTCCAGCTCGCCGCCGATCAGCGCGCCGGTGGGGCAGGCCTCGACGCAGGCGAATCGGGCCTTCCCCTCCCTGCCTTCGCGGTCGGGGCAGAGGTCGCACTTCAAGGCCACCTTGAGCTTGCTGGGGGTGATCGCCCCGAAGGGGCAGGCCATCACGCACATCCAGCAGCCGACGCACTTCTCCTGGTCGACTATGGTCGCCCCGTCCTCCTTGTGCATCGCCCCGGTGATGCAGGCGTCGACGCAGGGGGCGGGGTCGCAGTGCATACATCCCAGCGAGATCCCCCCGATGGGGGGCGAGGAGAGGATCGGCTCCGGTGGGGGCTGGACCTCCCGCCGCGCCGTCGCCTCCTCCCCCTCCAGGACGGCCTGGAAGAGGTCCTTGCTCCGGCTGTGCTCCACCGCACAGGCCAGCTCGCAGGCCCCGCAGGCCAGACACCGCCGCAGATCACAGTAGATCCTCATCGTTGCCCACTACTCCTTGGGATATCCCTTCCCTTAACTTATATTTTTATTAATCTATCGACCTGCGCCTCTTAATTATATAACTTCGGCGCTTAGCCGCTCCAATTGGGCGAAGGCCGCCTCGAGCTGCGGGTGGAGGGGGAGATCCCGGGGGAGGCCCCCTCCCCGCTGGCCGGCCCGCCGGATCGCCTCGTCGTAGGGGATGACCCCGAGGAGCGGCAGCCCCTCGGGCAGCTCAGCCCGGAGGTAGCCCTCCTCGACTGGGTCGCGCACCATGTTCCCCAGGGCGAAGAGCCGCTCCAGCCCGAGCTCGCCCGCCAGGCGCCGGACCCGCCGGGCGGTCTGGAGGCTCCGCCGGTCGGGGTCGACGACCACCAGGAGGGCATCGACCGCCTCGACCGTCCCCCGCCCGAGCGGCTCGAGCCCCGCCTCCATGTCGACGATCACCAGCTCGTCCCGCTCGAGGAGGAGGTGGCGCAGCAGCGCCCTCAAGAAGGCGTTCTCCGGGCAGGCGCACCCGCCCCCGCCGCGGCGGACCGCCCCGAGGACCATCAGCCGGATGCCATCCTTGTAGAGGGAGTAGCGCTCGGGGATGTCATCCACCTTGGGGTTGAGCTTGATCAGGCCCTCGCTGCCGGCCCGCTCGGCGATCAGCTCGCGCAGCTCCGCCAGGGGGGTGATCCCCTCCTCGGGGAAGCCCAGCGTAGCGGCCAGGTTGGCGTCAGGATCAGCGTCGACGGCCAGGACCCGGTAGCCCCGCGCGGCCGCCGCCCTGGCCAGCAAGGCGGCGATCGTCGTCTTACCCACGCCGCCCTTGCCCGAGATCGCCAGCTTCATTCCCATCCCGTCTCTCCTTCTCCTTCTCCTCCTATCTCCGCCCGGCTTTGAGCTTGATCAGCTTAGCACAGAGCAGCCGCCCGAGGATCGCCAGCCCGTCCGTGGGTAGATACCTGCTGGCCGCGGCGTCGAAGAGGACGTTCGCCCGGGGCGGGAACCCTTCCTCATCTTCGCCCTCCCAGTAGACGACAGCAAGCCGCAGGTGCGGCAGGACCTGGAAGGCATAGGCGGCGCTGCCGAGCCCCAGCGAGGTGCCCCCCAGGGCCTCCGCCGCCTGTCGGAATTTTTTCACGTCGTTCCCGAACTCGCGGACGAGGAGATCGCCGGTGTAGCCCTGGAAGGCCTTGGAGTAGAACTGGCCCTCGGGCAGCTCGCGGAAGCCGAGCCACTCCCCCAAGGGTGGGGTGCCGTCGGCGTTCCTCAGGTAGTCCAAGATGAGGGCCTGATACTCCTCCTTGCACTCCTCTCCCTTGGGGTCATAGACCACCAGCTCGGGATAGGAGATAAGGTAGTCCTGCCCGAAGAAGCTGAGCCGCAGCCCCTCACGGGAGCACCTCGCCCCCGCGCGCATCGCCAGCTCGATCGGCCGCAGCTTCCGGAGCTCCTCCCGAGCTCGGCTGATCCTGACTCGCAGGGACCTCCGCCACTCCTCCATCGTCTTTTGGCTTGACCTGCCTGCCGGTTTACGCTATCTATCCCACTCCTGAGAGCTATCAATGGTAGCATGGGCTCCGGGGTGGCTGCAAGTTGGGCGCTGCCCTCTGCCCTGCCCCACGCCTTCGCTTCGGGTCAGGGGGCAGGTTGCACCGCCTCGCGGGAGCCGTTATCCTTGAGCTTGCCTCTCGGCTTGCGATCTGGAGCCAGCGGGCGCGAGGGGAGGCGGGGAGATGAAGCTCATAATCTATTCTAAGGCTCTCTACTCTACATGGATCTATTATAGCCCGGACCGGATCCTCTTCGACGCCGGGGAGGGGGTCAGCCCCACCCTGGGGAACAAGTCCTTCGCCATCCGCCACGTCTTCCTATCCCACGGCCATGCCGATCACATCTCCGGGCTTTTGGGCCTGATCAACATCCGCAATAACGCGATGGGCGACACGGAAAAACCGCTCACGATCTACTTCCCCGAGGGGAACTGGCGGATCTCCGAGCTGATGAACTACCTTTGGCGGACCAACCGCCACCTAAAATACGAGCTGGAGTGGCGCCCCCTGCGGGAGGGCGACCGGATCGAGGTCTTCTCCGGGCAGAAGCCCCGCTACGTCGAGGCCTTCCGGACGGTCCACTCCCGGGATGAGGTCTCCCTCGGCTACAACGTGGTCGAGGTCCGCGAGCGGCTCAAGCCGGAGTATCGCGACCTCCCCCAGGAGGAGATCGTCGAGCTGGTCCGGGCGGGCAAGCGCGGCGAGATCATCGAGCGCTACGACAAGAAGCTCTTCAGCTACGGCGGCGACTCGATCCCCCTCGATCCCGAGGCCGTCATGGAGACCGACATCCTCTGCCACGACGTGACCTTCCTGGAGGAGGAGGACCGCAAGGAGTATAAGCACGCCACCCTGGAGGAGGCGCTCCAGGTGGCCAGGGAAGCCAGGGTGGAGAAGGAGCTCCTCGCGATCCACATCTCCTCGCGCTACCGCCAGCGGCTGCGCGAGCTGGAGGAGAAGTTGAACAACGAGGGCGAGCTGCCCTTCAAGGTCACCCTGGTCCCCCCGGGGAAGGTCTTCACCCGCGGCTGAGAGGAGGGGGAGGGGGAGGGGCAGCCGGACCCTTCAATATCCATTTGCAAAGCGGTCGATCAGTCGGTAAGCTTCCTCCTGTCGAGGATAAGGAGGTCCCCGATGGCGAAGTCAAAGCTGGAGCTGGAGGAGAAGATGGCCCTGCCGGGGCCGAGGTCGAAGGAGCTATTCGAGAAGAAGGCGAGATACGTCCCGCGAGCGCTCGCGCCGCTGGCGCCCTTCATCGTGGCGAAGGGCGAGGGCGCGCTGGTCCAGGACCTGGACGGCAACTGGTTCATCGACTTCACCGGCGGGTGGGGGTGCCTCGCCGTCGGGCATGCCCACCCTCGGGTGGTGGCCGCGATCGAGGATCAAGCGAGGAAGTTCCTGCACACCGACTTCTCGGCGATGGCCTACGCGCCGCTGATCGAGCTGGCCGAGCGCCTCTGCAACCTCGCACCCGGTGAGACGCCCAAGAAGGCGGCCTTCTTCAACTCCGGCGCGGAGGCGGTAGAGAACGCGGTCAAGATCGCCCGGTTCTATACAAAGAGGAAGGCGGTGGTCGTCTTCGAGGGGGCCTTCCATGGGAGGACGCTCCTTGCGATGACCATGACCCACAAGGCGAAGCCCTACAAGAGGGGCTTCGGGCCGTTCGCACCGGAGGTCTACCGGCTCCCATTCGTGGACGGGTATCGTGCGGACATCCCCTTCGAGGAGGTCGAGCGGAAGCTTCTCAGTTTGGTCGATCCCGAGGAGGTGGCCGCGCTGGTGGTCGAGCCGATCCAGGGCGAGGGGGGCTTTGTCGTCCCCAAGGAGGGCTTCCTCCAATTCCTGAGGGAGCTGTGCTCACGCTACGGGATCGTGATGGTCGCCGATGAGATCCAGACCGGGATGGGTCGCACCGGGAGGTTCTTCGCCTGCGAGCACTTCGGGGTGGAGCCGGACCTGATCTGCCTGGGGAAGTCGCTCGCCGCGGGGCTCCCCCTAAGCTGCGTGCTGGGGAGGGCCGAGCTGATGGACAGCGTCCCCGAGGGGGGCATCGGCGGGACCTTCGTGGGGAACCCGCTCGCCTGCCGCGCCGCACTGGAGGTGCTCAATATCATCGAGGAGGAGGGGCTCCTCGAGCGGGCGATCAAGCTGGGAGAGCGGATCAGGGCCCGCTTCGAGGAGATGCAGGCCAAATACGAACTGATCGGCGATGTCCGCGGCGTCGGAGCGATGATGGCGATGGAGCTGGTCAAGGACCGGAAGACGAAGGAGCCCGCGCCCGAGGAGACCGAGGCGATCATCCAGGAGGCGATCCGCCGCGGGGCGATCTTCGCCAAGGCCGGCCTCTACGGAAACGTGATCCGGATGCTCCTACCCTTGGTGACCACGGACGAGCAGCTCGAGCGGGGCCTGGAGGTCCTCGAGGGGGCGATCGCCGCGGTCACCACCGCCGGCACCGGTGGCGGTGGCAGTGGCAGTGGCGGATAGCTCGGCCTCGGCCTTTATCTTATCTTTTTTACTTGCCATCCCAATTTGACAGCCCGACCCGAAGGTGCTAGGCTCGACCGGGTTTGATCCATCCCGAGCTCGCTCATGGAGAAGGAGGTCAAGGTGCTGGGCTTGATCAGGAGATCGATCCTGATCCTGATCGCGCTGGCCATGGGGGCCATGGGCCCTCAGGTCGGCGTCGGCGGGGCCGAGGACGCTATTTACACCCACACCACCTACATCAGGGACGTCGCATTCGTCCGGGATGAGCCGGGCCGGTGGCACCTCTACTTCAGCGAGGCCTGCGGGGCCTGCGGCGACGGCAAGATCTATCGGATCGAGGCCGACGGCTTCTGGGCGGGGGACTTCGCGTTCAATCCTTTCAACTCTCTCGTCCTGTATTTGAGTTCGGGTAACAAGGTGCCCGCCCACATCTACAGGGTGAGCGAGAGCGGGATTGAAAGGATCTACACCGATACGAGCGGCTCGATTGCGGGCTTCGTCTTCGCATCCTCTGATACCCTCTATTACGCCAACTGGCGGGGGGAGATCTACCGGCTGAACCTCACCGAGGGGAGCCGGGAGCTGGTCTATTCAGATCCCCAGCGGGGTTGGCTATCCGACGTGAGTCCGTGACGAGGAGGTGATTTGGCAGGACAGGGCAGACGATAAGCTAGGAGGCATGGACTATGGTGCGCCGAAGGCACCGAAACCGAAGCAGATCAAATTTAAGTAAGGAGGTCAGATGATGACGCGAATCTCAAGGAGTATAGGTATCGGGCTGGTGGTGCTGCTAGCGGCTTTGCTCCTCTCGCTGTCGGTCGCCACCTCACAGGAGGAACAGATCATCGTCGTGCCGACCGCGGTCGAACTCGGCTGCGGTCAGGTAACCGAGGAGTATCTGGAGTTCGAAGGCCCCGAAGTGGTGCTCACCTACACAGTATATGTCCCGCCGGGCGCGGAGCTCCTGGTCTACGTGAAGGACGCCGGCCGGCCGGGCGACATCTGGGAGGCGTGCATCACCGTCTCGGAGCAGCCACCGGCGAACCTGCTGGCCATAACCGAGATGGGAGGGTGCACCCGAGGCGATGGGAGCTTCAACTACTCCCCGCCGGCGGCGGTCGTGATCCCCGAGGGGAAGGCCTACGTCAGCGTGCGCTACCTAAAGGGCATCGAGATCTGGCCGGCCCACATGTGGGTGAAGTTCGAGTGCCAGTGCCCCACCCCGCCCCCGGAGGTCGGCAAGGAGCAGGCCGTCGACAGGGTGGTGCAGGAGGTCCTCTACGGCGTCCTGGAGGACAAGGCCGTCTACGTGCTGCCCCGGCCGCTCAACCCCGGGGAGACCGTCTACAACTGGGCGGGCGAGCCGATCTACACGGCGCCCCAGCCGGTGTGGTATGTCTTCGTGGATGACCACTTCAGCGCGAACTTCGAGCACCCCACCAGGCATGCCTTCGTCGACGTCGCCACCGGGGTGATCCTCCAGGTCATCCCCGCTACGACGCCCCCGCGGGAGCTCTTCGTGGAG
>CAZCTZ010000033.1:0-12028 GCA_964501855.1 uncultured Thermotogae bacterium | reverse complement strand
CGAGGAGCTGCGGCCCCAGCGCGAGCAGGAACAGGAACAAATAGGCAAACCCGGGATAGCCCAGGAGCGGCTGGCCACTAGCCAGCGCGATCGCCAGTAGGAGGAGGGCCGCCACGCTGTAGACGATGAAGATGTAGTTGAGCAGGCCGACCTGCCGGCGGACGCGCCGCCCCGCCAGGAAATACGAGGAGGCCATCACCGCGCCGGCGAGGGCCAAAAGATCCCCCAAGAGCTCCCCCGGGCCGACCCTGAAGTCGGTGTAGCCGATGAGGGCGCCGCCGAGGACCGAGAGCGCGATCCCCCAGAGCAACGTCCGGCCCAGCCGCTCCTGCAGGATGAACCTCGTCCCCAGGCCGACGAAGATCGGGTTGGTCGTCACCAGGACGACCGAGCTGGCCACCGAGGTGTATTTCAGCGAGCTGATCCAGGCGAGGAAGTGCAAGCCCAAAAAGAGCCCGCTGAGCAGGGAGAGGAGGAGCTCTCGTCCCCCCAGCAGCCCATCCTTATCCCCCTCCCGAGCGCGGGCGCGAACGTGAGAGCGCCACACCAGCGGCAGGAGCACCAGGGAGGCGAGCCCCATCCGCCAGGCGGCGATCACCGCCGCGGGCGCCGGTGTGAGCTTGATCAAGATCGCTGCGAAGGAGATGACCGCGACCGCGCCGCTGAGGGCGAGCCAGATCAGCCCCCGAGAGGGGCCCTCTTCCAGGCTCATTAGGAATTGATCGGATCAGGTCAGTCAGCCCCGGTAGGCCGGGATCCCGGTGATCGCCTCGCCGAGGATCAGCGTGTGGATCTCGTGGGTCCCCTCGTAGGTCCTGACCGACTCCATGTTCATCAGGTGGCGGATCGCCTGGTAGTCGAGGGTGATCCCGTTCGCGCCGAGGATCTCGCGAGCCATCTTGGCGACCCTCTGGGCCATCGCCACGTTGTTCCGCTTGGCGAGCGAGATCTGGACGTGGTCTGCCTGGCCGGCCTCCTTGAGCTGGCCCAGCCGGAAGACCAGGAGTTGGGCCTTGGTGATCTCGGTGAGCATCTCGGCGAGCATCTCCTGGATGAGCTGGAAGGAGCCGATCGGCCGGCCGAACTGGACCCTTTCCAAGGCGTATTCGCGGGCCTCCTCGTAGCAGGCCATCGCCGCGCCGACCGCGCCCCAGGCAATGGAATATCTGGCCTGGTTGAGGCACATCAGGGCCGGCTTGAGCCCCTGGGCCCCGGGGAGCATGTTCTCCGCGGGGACCCGGACGTTGTTCAGGGAGAGCTCGCCAGTATCCGATGCGCGCAGGGAGAACTTGTGCTCGATCTTGGTCTGGGTGAAGCCCGGCGTCCCCCGCTCGACGAGGAACCCCCGGATGCCCTCCTCCGTCCGAGCCCAGATGAGGGCCACGTCGGCCAGCGAGCCGTTGGTGATCCAGGTCTTGACCCCGTTGAGGATGTAGTAGTCGCCGTCGCGCTCGGCCCGCGTCTGGAGCCCGCTCGGATCGGAGCCGAACTCTGGCTCGGTGAGGCCGAAGCAGCCGATCGCCTCCCCGGAGGCCAGCTTCGGCAGCCACCTTTGCTTCTGCTCCTCCGAGCCGAAGGTGTAGATCGGCCACATCACCAGACCGCCTTGGACCGAGGCGAAGCTCCGGATGCCTGAGTCGCCCCGCTCGAGCTCCTGCATCACCAGCCCGTAGGAGATCTCATCGACGCCCGCGGCGCCATAGCCCTCGAGGTTCGCCCCCAGGAGGCCCAGCTCGCCCATCCTGGGGATCAGCTCCGTGGGGAAGCGCCCCTCCTCGAAGGCCTCATTGATTATGGGCAGGACCTCCTCGTCGACGAACTGCCGCACGGTGTTGCGCACCAGCCGCTGCTCCTCGGTCAGGAGCTCGTCCAGCTCGTAGAAATCGACCCCTCGGAATCGGACCTGGGCCATCCTTGTCACCTCCGAAGCGATAGAGCTCAAGCTCGTGAATCTCCGGGGATTCAGAGCAGAGTATACACTCCCGACCCGAGGAGCGGCGAGTGGCGGCACTAGCAGGGATCGAGGAGATCAAGGGGGAGCAGGAGATGATCACAAGTTTCGCACGAGCCAGAGATTGATCACCGATCACCCGTGGAAGCACCATGGCCGTCGGAGGGGACGCAGGCCCGTGGTCTATCTCATCCCCGACGACACTGTAGTGCGCTGCATTTCGGTGATCGAGGAAGCCCTGGCCCGTGGGTTCACTCTCATCGGCTGGATGAAGGAGGACCGGCTCCCCTCAGGTGGCCGTCGGTGATGGGGGATCTCCCCGAGGGGACGATAGCCCACCTCCAAGGGCTCAAGATCCCTTCCGGTCTGGGATCTTCCCTTCCACCGATCTCGAGCACGGCCTCCGCGGACCTCGCAGGCCGGGAGGGGAGGGGAAGGCCCTCCAGTTGCCCCCCGCTGCAGGATCTGCTATATATACTTCGCGACAAACATCGAAGCCATCCAGGAGGTGGGAAATGGCCTACGTAATCTGCGAGCCGTGCATCGGGGTGAAGGCTACCAAGTGCGTTGAGGTCTGCCCAGTAGATGCGATCCATCCACGCCCTGATGAGGATGGTTTCGCCGACGCAGAACAGCTCTACATCGACCCTGAGACCTGCATCGACTGCGGCGCCTGTGCGGCCGTCTGCCCCGCGAACGCCATCTTCGCCGAGGACGAGGTCCCCGACCAGTGGAAGAGCTACATCGAGAAGAACGCCAACTACTACAAGAAGGAGTGAAGCCCTGCTGGACTAGAACTCGTCCGGGAGCTCCGAGAGCTCCGAGGCCCAGAAGACCGGCCCATCCCGGCAGACATACTTTGAGCCGATATTGCAGCGGCCGCACTTGCCCAGGCCGCATTTCATCTTCATCTCCAGGGTGGTGACGATCTGCTCGGGCGAGAAGCCTAACTTATCGAGCGACTGGAAGGTGAACTTGATCATGATCGGCGGGCCGCAGACGATGGCGATGGCCTCCTCAGGAGAGGGCCCGAGCTCCTCCAGCACCGGTGGGACGAGCCCGACCTTCCCCTCCCACTCGGGGGTCTCCCCGCCGGGGTCGACCGTCAGGGTGACCTCGATGTCATCCCTCTCCTGGAGCTCCTTGAGCTCCCGCTTGTAGACCAGATCAGCGACGGTTCGCGCGCCGTAGAGCAGGGTTATCTCCCCGAAGTCCTCGCGGTTGTCCAGGCACCACCACAGGAGCGAGCGGAGCGCGGCGAGCCCGATCCCCCCGCCGACGAAGAGCAGGTTCTTCCCCCGGAGGCGCTCGAGGTCGAACCCCCGGCCGTAGGGCCCCCGCACGCCCACGAGGTCCCCGGGGTTGAGCTCGTGGAAGGCCTTGGTGACCTTCCCGACGCGCCTGATGCTGCACTCGAGGAGCTCGGAGCGGGTGGGCGAGTTGGCGATGGTGAAGGCCGCCTCCCCCTGGGAGAAGACCGAACAGATGACGAACTGCCCCGGCTGGAACGAGAGCTTTCGGGGGAGGGCCAGCCGGAAGGTCTTCACATCGGGCGTCTCGTCGATGATCTCCTCCACCCGCGCGAGCTGGGGAAGATAGATGTTATCGGCCATCTCGACCTCCTCGCGCTCGCACGTAGTTGAGCACCTCGACCAGGTCGATCCCCATCGGGCAGTGGCGGATGCAGCGGCCGCAGCCGGTGCAGAGCAGCTCCCCGAACAGCTCCGGGTAGTATTTGAACTTGTGCATCAGCCGCTGGCGGTAGCGCCGGTAATGCTCAGGCCGCGGCTGGCCGGCGGCCATCTTGGTGAAATCATAAAATAGGCAGCTGTCCCAGAGCCGGACCCGCTCACCTTCGCGGCGATCCCCCTCGTCCTGGATGTCGAAGCAGTAGCACGTCGGGCAGAGGAAGGTGCAGATCCCGCAGCCGATGCAGGCCGGCGCGGCATCCCGCCAGCGAGGGTTGTCGAACTCGAGCTGCTCGGGGAGGGAGCGGGCGTCCGCGAGGGTTTTCTTGACCTTGGCCTTATAGCCTGCGAGCACCCCATCGAGCTCCCTCAGCTCTTCGTCGCTCGCCTCATCGAGCTCAAGCGAGAAGCCCTCCAGGAGCCCGGCGCCCCTCTCCGTCACAACTTTTATGAAGAACGTCCCGTCATGGGGGATGAAGAGGAGGTCCGAGCCGCGCGTCTCCGCGGGGCCCTCGTGGATCGAGGTGCAGAAGCACTGCTCGTCCGGCTCCTCGCAGGCGAAGCTCACGATGTAAGTCCTCTCCAGCCGCTCCTTGAAGAATTCATCCTCGGGCTCCTCCAGGAAGACCCGCCCGATGAGCTCTAGCCCGAGGGCATCGCAGGGTCGCGCGCCGAAGACGATCCTGTCCTTGCGATTGGCCTCCTGGAGGGGGTCTCCGACCTCGATGGATCTTCCAAGCCGATAGCCCACCAGCGGCTCACAGGGCGGCAGGAAGAGCTCCTTGATCGGCTTTTTGGTGTTCCCCCGAGGGGGCTCGAACTCCGCCGGGTCGCTCATCCGCGAAAAGCCCAGCCCCTTGGGGATGTAGACCTCATATCCGGCCATGAGCCGCCGGAGGAGCTCCTGCAGGTTCTCCGATTTGAGCTTCAGGACCTTCACCTTCATTTGATCATCTGATGAACTCCGCCTTATCGTCCACCCTGAAGTCGGCGAGCGGCGGCTTCGCCTCGGGGTCCTTTCCGGCCTCATAGCCGAAGTTCTCACGGATGACCTCGGCGAGCTTCGTGTTGAGCAGCATCAAGGGGATCTCGACGGGACAAGCCCGCTCGCACTCGCCGCATTCGACGCACCTCCCGGCGAGGTGGAGCGCCCGGATCGCGAGCCAGATCAGGTTGTTCACCCTCCTCGGGGACCTGTTGATCCACTGAGGCTTATTCTGATCAGCGATGCACTCCTCGCAGTAGCAGAAGGGGCAGATCTCCCGGCAGGCGTAGCACCTGATGCAGCGCTCGGCCTGCTCGAGCCAGAACCGCTTCCGCTCCTCGCGGCCCAGTCGCTCGAACTCCTCGAACTCCTTTCGGTAATGCTCCCTGAGGTCGAGCCCTTCCAGCTCACCGATGATCAGGTCCGGCTCGAGCCCCAGCCCATCGCCCTTGCCCTTATCGACTATCCCGAGGATCACGAGGTCCTCCCGGGCGAACTGGCGCTCCTGGATGAGCCCGACTACGGCCCTCAACGTGGCCGGGTGGGCGACGAGGGCCACCTTTCCCCGCCTCTCCGGATTGGGCCTGCTGAGGAGGCCCTCCCGCCCGACGAGATACCGCGCCAGGTTATGGGTGCAGCCCTCGTCGAACGTGAGCCGCTCGGCCTCCTCGGGCGAGCGGGCAAAGTAGGGGGTGCAGACCCCATTCAAGTTGCGGTAGCCGAGGACCACCCAGACCTCCCCCGCCTCGAGGAGCCGCTTGGCCTCCTCCCGCAGCCGCTTAACCAGCTCTCCCTCTCCCTTCTCTGTCCCCATCCCCATCGTCGAGCTTTAATGGGCCTAATTTCCTGATCAATTCGGTGATCTCGGCAGCGAGCTCGGCGCACTTCTTCCCCTCCGCCGCGGAGATGAAGCTCATCTGGAGCCGCTCCGGCTCGATCCCCAAGAAGTCAAGGAGCTCCCGCAGCACGAGCATCCTCCGCCGGGCGTAGAAGTTCCCAGAGTCGTAGTGGCAATCGCCGGGATGGCAGCCGGAGACCCAGACGCCATCGGCCCCCTGCTGGAAGCTCCGCAGGACGAAGATGGGGTCGACCCGCCCCGAGCAGGGGACCCGGATGATCCGCACGTTCGGGGGGTAGGTGAACCGGGAGGTCCCGGCCATATCAGCTCCGAGATAGGAGCACCAGTTGCAGAAGAACCCGACGATCTTCGGCTCGAACTCGCTATCGCTCATACCACCTGGAAGATCTCCTCGTAGATCTGGGCCTCGGAGAACCCCCTGAGCGTTATGGCCTTGGAGGGGCAGGCGGCGGCGCAGGAGCCGCAGCCCATGCATTTCCCCTCGTTCACCTTGGCCACCCGCTTCACCTTGGGCTCCTCCCAGCCCGGGAGCTTCAGCTCCTTCTCCTCGATCGCCCCGTAGGGACAGACCATCCTGCAGAAGAAGCACCCGTTGCAGATGGTCTGGTCTACGGTGGCCACCAGCGGCTCCCGCAGCAGGGTCTCCTGGGAGAGGAGCTCCACCACCTTTGCCGCCGCGGCGGAGGCCTGGGCCACCGCCTCGGGTATATCTTTAGGAGCCTGGCAGGCCCCCGCGAGGAAGACCCCCGCGGTGTTCGTCTCCACAGGGCGGAGCTTTGGGTGGGCCTCCCGGAAGAAGCCGTGCTCATCGGTGGTGATCCCCAGCCGCCGGCCCAGCTCGGCGCTGTCCTCCTGGGCGACCACCGCGGTGGCGAGGACTACGAGATCCGCGGCGATCTCCACCTTCTGGCCGGAGAGGGTGTCGGAGCCCCGCACGATGAGCTTCCCATCCTTGGGGCGGGGGAAGATCTTGGAGACCCGCCCCCGCAGGTAGATCACCCCGTCCTCCTCCATCGCCCGCTCGATGAACTCCTCGTAGCCCTTCCCCCCAGCGCGGATGTCGATATAGAAGACGTAGGGCTGGCCGTCGGGGACCCGGTGCTTGTAGAGGATCGCCTGCTTGGCGATATACATGCAGCAGATCTTGGAGCAATAGGGGAGGCCCTTCTCCGGGTCGCGCGAGCCGACGCAGGCGATGAAGACGACCTCCTTGGGGACCTTCCCGTCGGAGGGGCGGCGGACCTCCCCGCCCGTCGGCCCGGTGGAGGAGAGGAGCCGCTCGAACTGGAGCCCGTCGATCACGTCCTTATATTTCCCGTAGCCGTATTCGCCGTAGGCCTCCTCCCAGGGGAAGAGCTCGTAGCCGGTGGCGACGACGATCGCCCCGACCTCCTCCTCGACCAGCTCGTCCTCCATCAAATGGTTAATGGCCCCCGGCTCGCAGACCTTCACGCACTCCATGCACTCGCAGCACGGGCCGCACATGAGGCACCGCTGGGCCTCGGCCCGGGCTTGGTGCTCGCTGAAGCCGAGCTCCACCTCCTTGAAGTTCCTCCGCTCCGCGGGAGCGAGCTTAGGCGGCTCGACCCGCGGGGCCCGCTCGATCTGCTTGAGCTCTTTCGGGGTGAGCTCCCTTGCGGGCTTTGTTGGCCTTCCTTTCGGCTTCAGCTCCTCCCCACGCAGGTATTTTTCGATCATCTCCGCGGCGCGCTTCCCCGCGGCGACGGCCTCGATCACCGTCGAGGGGCCGGTGACGGCGTCCCCGCCGGCGAAGATCCACCCGGCGTCGGTCTGGAGGGTCTCCTCATCGGCGACGATCGTCCCCCGGCGCTCATCCAGCCTGACACCGAGGGATTCGAGCTCCGGGGCGAGCGGCGAGAGCTCCGGCTTCTGGGAGATCGCGGGGATGACCGCGTCCGCCGGGAGGACAAACTCCGAGCCCTCGATCGGCACTGGCCGCCGCCGGCCGGACTCATCCGGCTCGCCGAGCTCGCACTTCAGGCACTCCAGCCCCGTGACCCTCCCGCTGCCGTCGCCGAGGACCCGCACCGGCTGGGCGAGGTAGAGGATCTTGACCCCCTCGGCTTCGGCCTCGGCTACCTCCTCGGGATCGGCGGGCATCTCCTCCCGCGACCGCCGGTAGACGATCGTCACCTCCTGTGAACCCAGGCGCAGGGCCGTCCGCGCCGCATCGATCGCCGTGTTCCCCCCGCCGATCACCAGGACATGGTCGCCGGGCGGCTCCCTCCGCCCCTCCAGGTTGACCCCTCTCAGGAAGTCGAGCGCATCCATGACCCCTTCCAGCTCCTCGCCGGGGATCCCCAGCTTGAGCCCCCTATGGGCCCCCGCGGCGATGAACACCGCATCATACTCCTGCTTGAGCTCCCGCAGGGTGATGTCCTTGCCGACGGTCACCCCCGTCCGGAGCTCGACCCCCACGGCCTTGATGTAGTCTATCTCGTAGTCGATGATCTCCCGCGGGAGACGGAACGGCGGGATCCCGACGCGGAGCATCCCCCCCGGCTCCTCCAAGGCCTCGAAGACGGTGACGCCATAGCCCCTCTTCCGCAGGTAGTAGGCGCAGGTGAGCCCCGCCGGGCCGGAGCCGACCACCGCCACCCGCTCCTTTTGGGTGAGGGGGGCGGGCTCGGGGAGCTCTCGTTCCCGTGCTTCCTTGAGCTCCCAATCGGCCAGGAAGCGCTTGATCGCCCTGATGGCGACGGGCTGGTCGACCTCACCCCGCTTGCAGGCGGCCTCGCAGGGGTGGGGGCAGACCCGCCCGCAGACCCCCGGGAAGGGCAGCTCCTCCCGCACCAGCTCCAGCGCCTCCTTGAACTTCCCCTGCGCGGTGAGGTTCACGTAGCCTTGGGCATTCACCCCCGCGGGGCAGGCTTGCCGGCAGGGGGCGGTCTCCCGCTTGTCCACGGCGTAGGCGCTGGGGACCGCCTGGGGGAACGGCCGGTAGATCGCCTTCCTCTCCGAGAGCCCCCGGTCGAACTCCGCCGGGAGGCTCACCGGGCAGACCCTCTCGCACTCGCCGCAGGCGGTGCACTTGTCCACGTCCACGTAGCGGGCCTTCTTCCTGACCTTGACCCTGAAGTTGCCGACGTAGCCGGAGACCTCCTCGACCTCCGCGCAGGTCAAGAGTTTGATCTTGGGGTGGCGGCCGGCCTCGACCATCTTCGGCGTGAGGATGCACTGGGAGCAGTCCAAGGTGGGAAAGGTCTCGGAGAGCTGGGCCATCTTCCCCCCGATGGAGGGCTCCTTCTCCACCAGGATGACCTCATAGCCCGAATTGGCGATGTCCAGCGCGGCCTGGATCCCGGCGACCCCGCCGCCGATCACCATGGCCCTCTTGGTCAGCGGGATGGAGATCGGGCTTAAGGCCTCATTCTGGCGCACCTTCGCCACCATCGCCCGCACGAGGTCGATCGCCTTCTCCGTGGCCGCCTCCCGGTCCTCGTGGACCCAGGAGACCTGCTCCCGGGTGTTCACGATCTCCACGAGGTAGGGGTTGAGCCCCGCCTCCTCCGCGGCCCGCCTGAAGGTCGTCTCGTGCATGTGCGGCGAGCAGGTGGCGACGACCACGCCGGTGAGCTTGTGCTCCACGATCGCCTGCTTCAGCAGGCTCTGCCCCGGGTCGGAGCACATATACTTGTAGTCGGTGGCGAAGACCACCCCAGGGAGCTCCCTCGCCGCCTCGACGACCCTCTCGACGTCCACCGTCGAGGCGATGTTGATCCCGCAGTGGCAGACGAAGACACCGATCCTGGCCATCAGATGAGCCCTTTCCCCCTCAGGAGCGGATAGGGGTCCACCATTAGCTTGCCCAACTCGAGCTCCTCCGGCGACGCCCCCAGGGCGAGCCCCAAAAGCTGGGTGAAGTAGAATATCGGAAGGTTGAGCTCGAGCCCCCGCGCCCGCTCGATCTCCCGCTGCCGTAGATCGAGGTTCGCATGGCAGAGCGGGCAGCCCACGGCGATGCACTCCGCGCCGGCCTCCTTAGCCATTGCAAGAATATCGCCTGACAATCGGAGGGCGATCTCCGGCTTGCTCAGCGCGAAGCTCATCCCGCAGCATTCGGTCTTGTAGGGCCAATCGAGCACCTCCGCACCGGCCAGCTCGAGGAGCCGGTCCATCAGCACCGGGTCCTCTTGATCGTCGAAATCGACGATCTCCTTGGGCCTGGCGAGGAGGCAGCCGTAGTAGCAGACGACCTTCAGCCCCGCAAGAGGCTTTTCCACCTGGCTTTTCAGCTCCTCGCTGTGTTCGCTCGCCAGCACTTCAAGGAGGTGGCGCACCCGCCGCCCGCCGCGGTAATCGCTACCCAAGAGCTGGTTTACCCTCTCCCGGAGCTCCGGGTCCCTCTCCAGCTTCAAGGTCGCTCCCTTCAAGCTCTTGAAACATGAGGGGCAAAGGGTCAGCACCTCCTCCGCCCCTTCCACGTTGAGCAGGGACCTTGCGGGGAGGGCTACCGCGAGGAGCCCATCGCGGACCTGGGCGGGATGGGAGCCGCAGCAGATCCACCCCGGGATCTCCAGAAGCTCTATCCCGAGCCGCTCACAGACCGCCTGTGCCGAGCGGTCATACTCCCTGGCGCTCCCCCGGAGGGAGCAACCCGGGTAGTAGGCGTATCCCATGACCGAGGTCAATCCCCTTCGCCTTCACCTTCACCTTCGCCCTTACCCTTGAGCGCCCGCTCGAACAGCTCCTCGAGCCCCTTCCGATCCGGCAGTTCCTCGTCCTGCCGGAGGGCGAGCTTGCCCTTCATGAGGAGCTTCGGCGCGAGGGAGATGTCCCGGAAGGGCCGCCACAGCCTCACATTCAAGAGGGCCGCCAGCCCCAGCTCCCAGAGCCTCCCCCTGCGCCTCACCTCCTGGAGGAAGAGCTCCTCGAACCACCGGACTCCGGGCTCCCTCGGCTTCAGCCCCCTCTCGTAAGCGATCCGCCGCAGGGCGTCCATCACCCCCCGCACGTCGATCCCCTTGGGGCAGCGGACTGAACAGGTCTCACACGAGGCGCAAAGCCAGATGGCCTCCGAGCGGAGGGCCTCCTCCACCTGCCCCAGTTGGACCAGCCGGATCACCTGGTGAGGGAGGAGGTCCATCTCCTCGGCGAGCGGGCAGCCGGAGGAGCACTTCCCACACTGGTAGCAGCGGGCGAGCTCCTGCCCGCTCTCCTCCGCCACCCTCTCCGCGAGCTCGGAGCGCAAAGCCTCTTTGGATAAAAGGTATCTCATTCCCGCCCCGGCGGCCGCCGCTCGCCACTCTATGCCGGCTGCACCCCTGCTGCCATGATTTACATCTCCTGAAGGGATGATTTCCGTCAGTTAAATGGGCCGTTGTCCGGGAGCGAACTCGGGCCTATCATGTCAAGTCAAGAGATGAGATGGAATGGAGAGGAGTGAACCGATCCAGATGCAGATGCAGATGTCCAGGCCCACCAGGCTGGAGGAGCTGAAGGAGATCATCCGGCGGACGATCCTCGTCCGGCGAGTCACCCTGGGGGTCTTCTTCGCGCTCGCGCTGCCGGTGCGACTGGCCCTCGGGGTGGACTTCCCCCTGGCGCTGCTCTTCGTCCCGCTCATCTGGCTGGGGATGACCTACCCCTTCAAAGCGCTCATCGAGGCCCAGCGCAGCGAGAGCGGCCTCCACTGGGTCCACGCCGGGTTCTTCATCGTGGAGCTCGCCCTCATCACCTGGTTGATCCACTTCCTCCAGGGGGTGGAGTGGATCGGCTTGATCTTCTACCTCTTCACGGTCATCTACGCCAACTTCTTCCTCCCGCAGGTGCAGGGGTATCTCATCACCGGCCTCGCGGTCATCTTCTATGCCGCCCTAGTTTTGCTGGAGTGGGCCGGGCTGATCCCCCACCGGGCGCTCTTCGCCCACGCGGACCATCGCTCACTCAGCTACGTCCTGACGACGATCCTCGCCGGGGGGGTGGGGATCTACGCCACCTTGGCCTACACCATCCGGATCTTCGCGGAGATCTACCGCCAGAAGGGCCGCGAGCTGGAGCGGCTCTCGGTGCGGCTGCTCACCGCTCAGGAGGAGGAGCGCCGGCGGCTCGCCCGCCAGCTCCACGACGAGCTGGGTCAGACCCTGACCGCGGCCAAGCTCAGCTTGGGGATGGCCACTCAAGCCGCTCACGCCCAAGCTCAGGTTCAATCTCAAGCCCAGGAGCTCAAGGAGCGACTGGTGGAGACCGGTCAACTGCTCGATAGGGCGATCGAGGAGACCCGGGCGCTCTCCCACCGGCTGCGGCCGCCGCTGCTCGATGAGCTGGGGCTGGTCCCGGCCCTCCGCTGGCTGGTGGAGCGCTTCACCGGAGCTGAAGGGCTGCAAGTCGAGCTCGAAGCGGATGAGGGGGAGGTAGGCCGGCTGGGGCCCGAGCTGGAGGGGTTGCTCTACCGGGCTGCTCAGGAGGCCCTGACCAACGTCGTGCGGCACGCCCGGGCGACCAGGGCCCGGGTGGAGCTCACTCGGGCCGAGGGGAGGGTCCGGCTCACGGTCGAGGACGACGGCCAGGGGTTCGACGTGGGG
>CAZCTZ010000032.1:0-12214 GCA_964501855.1 uncultured Thermotogae bacterium | reverse complement strand
GCTCGAGCACGTCCACCGCATCATCGGGCGACATCTCCTCGAGGAAGCCACCCGCTTCACGAGGGGCGAGCTTCGAGAGGAGCTGAGCGGAGCGCTCCGGGGGGAGGCTCTCCAGGACCGCGGTGGCCAGCTCATGGGGTAGCGCCCGTAGGAGCCGGAGGGCCCCCTCCTCGGGGAGGCCCTCCAGCCGCTGAGCGATCTCCGCGGGGTGGCGTCCCTCAAGCTCCCCTAGCTTCAGCTCCTGCTCTTGCTCTCGCTCCTCCAGCTCTGGACGCTCGACTGCCATAATCTACTTACTTAACTTATCCTCCTCCGCTCTGAGCTTGAGCTCGGGCTCACCATTCTACCCTACCTGGACCTGGGCCGCCCTCGCCCCCTGATCTGATCCCTCTCAATCTCGATATCTCGACGAACCGGAAATGAAAAAGGAAAAAAAGAAAAAGAAAGAGAAAAGGGGATAGCCGACCCAGCAAGGATCGGCTACCCCTTTTCTTCGGCCCTCGCTCCCTGCAAGTGCAAGCGAGCTGCTAGCTCCTAGTCCAGCTTGACGACGTCCTCAGCCCGCCGGCCCTTCTCGCCGGTGGCGATCCGGAACTCCACCCGCTGGCCCTCGCGGAGGGTCTTGAAGCCCCCGCCGCGTATGGCGGAGAAGTGGACGAAGATGTCCGTGCCGTCGTCGCATTCGATGAAGCCGTAGCCCTTCTTCTCATCGAACCACTTGACCCTGCCTTGGACCCGCTCTTCGGCCACCTAGCTCACCTCCCTTCCTCGCATCCCATCCCGGAAGGAAGGCGACGCTGGTGCGACCGAGAGCCGAAGGAGGGGGAAGACATGAGGATGGGAATTCGGATTTCATCGGAGAAGATCCGGATAAAGACTAAAACCGACAGTCTGTCTCACTAACTTCAACCCGCCTAACCTAACCTTCACCTGCAAGATGCTTCACTATACCACATGCTCAGCTCCAAGTCAACCGCGACAGGGTTGAAATTCAGCCCGGAATCGTTTAAACTCCTGAACTGGAGGGAGATAAGCCATGTCCGGGCACTCGAAATGGGCGAACATCAAGTATCGCAAGGAGAAGCAGGACCAGAAGAAGGGAAAGCTCTTCTCCAAGCTGGCCAAGGAGATCATGCTCGCGGCGCGCGCCGGGGCGGACCCGGAGAAGAACGCGGCTTTGGCCAACGCGATCGAGCGGGCCAAGGCGGCCAACCTCCCCAAGGAGAACATCGAGCGGGCGATCAAGCGAGCTACGGGGGAACTGCCCGGTGCCAAATATGAGGAGGCCTTCTACGAGGGCTATGGCCCCGGGGGGGTGGCGATCATGGTCCGCGTGGTGACCGACAACCGCAACCGCGCCGCCGCCGCCATCCGCCACGTCTTCGAGGAGTTCGATGGCTCGCTGGGGGAGGCCGGCTCGGTCTCCTGGCTGTTCGAGCGGAAGGGGATCGTGGTCGTCAGGAAGGAGGCCCTCGCGGGGAAGCTCGCGGTGGATGACCTGATGATCGAGGCGATCGACCTCGGCGCGGACGATATCCAGGAGAAGGAGGAGGAGATCGAGATCTACTGCCAGCCGAGTGCACTCAGGACCCTGCGGGAGGGGCTGGAGAAGCTGGGTGTCCCCCTCGAGCGGGTCGAGCTCACCATGGTGCCCCAGTCCACCGTCCACCTCGAGGGGAAGGAGGCCGAGCGCTTGCTCAAGTTCCTCGACCGCCTCGACGACCAAGAAGATGTCCAGGAGGTCTACGCCAACTTCGATGTCCCGGATGAGCTCCTGGAGAAGGTAAGCTCATCATAGGGAGAAGGGCTCAGGGATTTCGGGGGTGGGGCAGGTTGACACCGGAAGGAGGGTGTGCTACACTGCTACCCGCTGCTCCAGCGATAGTATGGTGACAGGTAAGGATACCGATGAGGATGAGAGCGGGCATGGGCGGAGGTCATAACAAGATTAAGATCAGGATCAGGATGAGGGGCGCTACCTGGCGGGCTTGTAACTATCATCATTCCATGTGGGGGAGCCGGGGAGCCTGAGGCGGCAGGCAGGCTGTTGCAGGTCCCCGCCGAGGCCCTGGACCGGGGGTCCGGGCTTTTTATTTGCGGTCATGTAGCTTTGAGCGGGATTGGAGCTGAACCAAAGAGGCCGGGCAGGGGGAAGAAAAAATGGAAATGGATAGGGAGAACATGGATGGGGATGCGATCCTGGTGGTAGAGGACCTGGTGAAGGACTTCGGGGGACTCCGGGCGGTCAACCGCTGTTCCCTCCGGGTGGAGCGGAGGACGATCACCGGCCTGATCGGACCCAACGGCGCGGGGAAGACCACCCTGTTCAACCTGATCACCGGCTTCCTCAGGCCGGACGCCGGCCGGGTCTACTTCAAGGGTGAAGATATTACGGGCCTACCGCCGTGGGTGGTCTTCCACAAGGGGATCGCCCGCACCTTCCAGATAACCAAGGAGCACAAGCTGATGACCGTCCTGGAGAACCTCATGCTGGTGCCGCCTCATCAGCTCGGCGAACGCCTCTGGAACCCCTGGTTCCGCCCCTGGGCGGTGAGGCGCCAGGAGAGGGAGCTGCGGGATAAGGCTCTCCAGATCCTGGAATTCGTGGACCTGATCCACCTCAAGGACGAGTATGCCGGGAACCTCTCCGGCGGGCAGAAGAAGCTCCTCGAGCTGGCACGCACCATGATGGCCGACCCGGAGCTGGTCCTCCTGGACGAGCCCGGCGCGGGGGTCAACCCGACGTTGATGAGGCGGCTAGTCTCATACATCCAGCGGCTCTGCGAGGAGGAGGGGGTGACCTTCCTGCTCATCGAGCACGACATGAACCTGGTGATGAACTTGTGCAACCCCGTGATCGTGATGAGCGAGGGGCGGAAGCTTGCCGAGGGGACCCCCGGGGAGATCCGCCGGAACCAGCAGGTCCTCGACGCCTACCTTGGAGGGCAATATGTCGCTACTGGAGGTTAGGGAGGTCACGAGCGGCTACGGCGACATGGAGGTGCTCCACGGGGTCTCCATAGCCGTGGAGGAGGGCCAGATCGTCTCGATCATCGGCCCGAACGGCGCGGGTAAGTCCACCCTGATGAAGACGATCTTCGGGCTGCTCCGCCCCTGGAAGGGGGAGATCCGCTTCAAGGGGGAGAACATTACGGGCCTCCCGCCGGATCAGATCGTCCGCAAGGGGATGTGCTACGTGCCCCAACTGGATAACGTCTTCCCCTCGCTCACCGTCCAGGAGAACCTGGAGATGGGGGCCTTCATCCTGGACGGGGGCATCACTCCTCGGCTGGAGCGCGTCTGGGAGCTCTTCCCGCTGCTCAGGGAGCGGCGGCGTCAGCGGGTGGGGAAGATGTCCGGCGGGGAGCGGCAGATGGTGGCGATGGGCCGGGCCTTGATGCTGGACCCTAAGCTCCTGCTCCTGGATGAGCCCTCCGCGGGGCTGGCGCCCAAGCTGGTAGAGGAGATCTTCGAGCGGATAGTTGAGATCAACCGGGCCGGGGTGGCCATCGTGATGGTGGAGCAGAACGCGAAGAAATCCTTGGAGCTGGCCGACCGCGGCTACGTGCTGGCCGACGGGCAGAACCGGTTCGAGGGGACAGGGAAGGAGCTCTTGGATAATCCGGATATCGGCCGGCTATACCTGGGAGGTTAAGGCTGGATGCCCACCGAGACTGAGGATGAGGGGCGAGAGCGGATCGTCCCCGACCCTGAGGAGGAGGGAAGCGGGAGTCCATTGCCCCTAGATTCCCGAGCTGAGGTCGCCCGCCTCGAGAGACCCCGCCGGGGGTGGTTGATCGAGCTCGGCAGGGCCGGGAGGTTCCTGACCGCCCGCAACCTCATGATCGTCGCCCTGATCGGGCTGGCGGTCCTCCTTGCGCTGGTCGCCCAAGCCAAGGGGGTCACCGCGGGACTCCTCCTCCGGCTGGCGGTCTACGGGATCATGCTGGGGAGCATCATCGCGCTGGGGGCGATCGGGCTCACGCTGGTCTACGGGGTCCTGAGGTTCGCAAACTTCTCCCACGGGGAGCTGTTGACCGTCGGAGCCTATGTGGCGCTTGGGCTGATGGGGGTGCTGCCCTGGGGGGAGCCCCTCCGGCCGTTCTCCTTCGGCTGGGAATTCCTGGTCGCGATGGCGGCAGCGATGGTGGCCACCGGCGTGGTCGCCTACGGGCTCGACTGGGTGCTTTTCCGCCATCTGAGGAGGCGGGGCTCCTCGAGCGTGATCCTGGCCATGGCCGCCCTGGGCGCGGCCTTCTTCGTCCGGAGCATCATCTACCTCTCCTGGGGGCCGGACTTCCGGTTCTACTACTGGGGCCGGCCGCGGCCGGCCTGGCAGCTCCCCCTGGGGGTGAGGTTCAGGCCGGATCAGCTCTTCATCCTGGGCTTGGCCGTGGGGCTGGTGATCCTGCTCTACTTCCTGCTCGAGCGGACCAAGATGGGGAAGGCGATGCGGGCCACCGCGGACAACCCCGAGCTGGCCAGGGTCACCGGGATCGACACCGCGAGGGTGATCCGCTGGACCTGGATGATCGGGGGCGGGCTGGCCGCCGCCGGGGGGGTGCTGTTAGGGCTGGACGCCCAGCTCCGCCCGGAGATGGGCTGGTGGATGCTCCTGCCGATGTTCGCCGCCGTCATTTTAGGCGGGATCGGGAACCCCTACGGCGCGCTGGCCGGGGGGCTGATCATCGGGATGGTCCAGCAGCTCTCGACCGCATTCATCAAGACGACTTATAAGCCCGGGGTGGCCTTCCTCATCATGATCATCATCCTGCTAGTCCGCCCGCAGGGGCTCTTCGGCGGGAGGAGGAGTTAGCGGAGATGGGATGAGCGGACTCCTGATCAAGGCCGCCTTGCTCGGGGTCCCCCTGGGGATCCTGATCGGCCGACCGGTGGTGGCCCGACTCCATCTAGGCCGGTGGGGCTGGCTCCTCGTCGGGCCTTTGGGGTTCGGGCTGGGGCTGGGGCTCCTCTGGGTGGTCCCCTCCGGGATCTTGGCCTACCTGGTCTCGCTCATCATCATGGCTTCCATCTTCTCCATCTTCAGCCTGGGGCTCAACGTCCAGTGGGGCTACACCGGGCTGTTCAACATCGGGATCGCGGGCTTCTTCGCCATCGGGGCCTTCACCTCGGCCCTGTTCACCAAGGCCATGCCCACCGGCACCGAGGCCATCTACACCAAGCAGGTGATCGGGCTCGAGATGCCCTTCCTGGTGGGGGTGCTCGCCGCAGCGGTCATCTGTGGAATCATCGCCTTCCTCATCGGCTTTCCCACCCTGAGATTGCGGGAGGACTACCTCGCGATCGCCACCATCGGGATCGCGGAGATCATCCGGCTCATCTTCCAGAGCGAGCGCTGGTTGGCGAACGGCCCCCAACCCCTGCGGGGGATCCCAAGGCCCTTGTATTGCCTCTTCCAGGACCCGCCCTGTGAGTGGCTGCCCAAGGTGGTGCAGGGATGGCTGGAGCCGCTTGAGCCCACGGACTACAACTTCTTCTACCTGCTGATCGTAGTCCTCTTCGTGGGGTTGATCTACCTGGCGATCGAGCGCGCGATCCGCTCACCCTGGGGAAGAGTGCTTAGGGCGATCCGCGAGGAGGAGACCTCGACCGCGATGAGCGGCAAGAACATCTTCGCCTTCAAGATGCAGTCCCTGGTGGTCGGCGCGATGATCATGGGGATCGGCGGCGCGCTCTATGCCCATTACATGGTCTCCATCGACTACGCCCACTTCACCCCGCTCTATGGCACCTTCATCATCTGGGTGATGCTGATGCTCGGCGGGAGCGGGAACAACCGCGGGGCCATCCTGGGGGCCTTCGTCATCTGGGGGGTGTGGGTCGGGACGACCTTCCTCACCGATCTGATCAACCCCCTGCTGGAGGCGATCTCACCGGCACTGCCCGCACGCAGCCCCTACATCAGGTATCTCCTGATCGCGATCCTGCTCGAGGTCATCCTCCTCTGGCGGCCTCAGGGGATCCTGGGCGAGGAGAAACGGGTCTCAGTCCTCCTCGAGGAGGAGCGGTAAAGCGATAAAGATAATAAAAAATATATGAGCGGGAGCCATAGAGGCCCCCGCTCCCCTATCCGTCCTTTCCTTCAAGCTATCACGGACTAGAACGCCGTCACCACGAAGAGGTCCACTATCTCGCCCTTGCTATACTTCCAGACCGCGATCGGGGTGAGGACGTCTCCAGCTTCGTCGAAGTCCACCGAGCCAGCCACGCCCTCCCAATCGATGTCCACTCCCTGCTTGATCAGCTCGAAGGCCTTCTTGAAGTTGGGGGACTCTACCAGCTCGCCCGGCGGGTTGGAGACCTCCCTCAAGCGGTCCCGGAGGTTCTCCCCGGTGGGCTCGACCCCATCGACATAGGCCTTGGCGATCGCCAAGCCGATGACCGCCACGGCATCGTAGGCGGTATCGATGAAGGGCAATGGCGGCAGCTCTCCCCACTTGGCCTTGTAATCCTCGAGGAACCTCTTGTAGGTGGCGCGCCTGGGGTCCGCACCCGGTGCGGTGCCGAGCTGCCCCTCGAGGATCTCGGGTCCGAGCGCTTCGATGATCTCATACGACTTTGTGCCGTCACAATACAGGAAGCTGCTGTAGCCGAAGATCTCGACCGCCTCCTTGAGGTAGATGGTGGCGTGGCCGGGATAGCTGATCGCCGCTAGCACGTCCGGATCCCCGGCGAGGGCCTTCTCCAGCTCGGCGACATAGGAGGGGAGTGGCTCCTCCGGATGGGGCACCTTTGCCAGGACCTTGCCGCCCAGCCGCTCGAACTCCTTGGCGAACTCCTCAGACAGGCCGAAGCCGTAGGGGTTATCGACGTAGATCGTCGAGGCGGTCTTGAACCCCTGGAGGATGGCCAGCCTGCCCAAGACCACGCCTTGCAGGGCGTCGGAAGCGCAGGTCCGGAAGAGGAAGTCCTGGCCCTCGTCCGCGGGGAGCACGGTGATCAGGGGCGAGGTGGAGGCATTGGATATCTGGAGGACCTTCGAGGGGATGGTGACCGTCTCCGCGATGGGGATGGTCACCCCGCTGGCCAGCGCACCCACGATCGCCGGGACCTTATCGATCTCCACCAGCTTCCGGGCCCTGTCGATCCCGACCTTCGGGTCAGTCGCGGTGTCCTCGTGGATCAACCTGATGATCGGCCCGCCGAAGACCTCGGTAGCTGCTGCGTTGATCTGCTCGGCTGCTAGGTCAGCGCCCTGGCGCTCAGGCACGCCGAACTCGGCCAACGGGCCGGTGTAGGCGAAGAGCGTCCCCACCGGGACGACCGGCGGTGCCTCCTGGACGAAGCCAGTTAAACCTAACCCTAAGGCCAACCCAACTGCCAACAAGCCTATGAGGAGCTTCCTCACTTCTTCCTACCCCCTTCTTTTTCTTCGCTCTTTCTCCCTTGGGGTTTGGCTTTAGTCCCAGTTCCCGCAGCTCTCACCTCCCCCGCTAGAAAATAAAAGGACCCAAACGAGGAGTTTGGGTCCTCTAGGATGTAACAGCACCAACGCAAATGCTGTTACATCCTAACCAGGCCACCACGTGATAAGATAATAATTTAACTCTGCCCTTGCCCCTTCCATCACTTTACTTATTAAGCATATAGCACAACTTCCTGGGATTGTCAAGACCTCTGGCGAAAATCGCCTGCCAATGGGGGCTAGAAGGGTGACCGCTCCGGGAGGGGCTCATAGAAGCTGGCGTAGCTCCGATGGAAGCTCAAGGTGAAGGAGCCCGTTGGGCCGTTCCGCTGCTTGCCGATGATGATCTCCGTGGGGCTGACATCGCCCTTCCCCCTCTCCTCCTCGTCCTCCTCGTATTCGTAGTAGTCCTCCCGATAGATGAAGATCACCACGTCGGCCTCCTGCTCGATCGAGCCGGACTCCCGCAGGTCGGATAGCCGGGGTTTCTTCGACTCGCGCCGCTCCGGCGCCCGTGAGAGCTGCGAGCAGGCGATCACCGGGATCTCGAGCTCGCGGGCCAGGCCCTTCAGTGAACGGGAGACGTAGGAGATCTCCTGCTCGCGCAGCTCGGCCTTGGTCCCGCTCTCCACCAGCTGGAGGTAGTCCACGATCAGGAGGTCCAGGTCGTATTCGGCCTTCATCCGCCGCGCACGGGCCTTGAGCTCCATCACCGAGATCCCCGGGGTGTCGTCGATGATGATCTTGCTCCGCTGGAGCTTGCCCGCGGCCTCGACGATCGCCCGCCACCTCTCCGGCGGCAGATAGCCCGAGCGCAGCCGGTGGAGGTTGATCTTGGCCTCGGCGCATAGGAGCCGCTCGAGGAGCTGCTCCTTGGTCATCTCCAGGGAGAAGATCCCTACCGCCTTCCCGTCCCTGATCGCCACGTTCCTGGCGATCGAGAGCGCAAGGGAGCTGTTATGCACAATGATATCCTCGGCGACGAAGTTGTGAAGCCCGGGGACTTCGATGTCATAGGTAGGTGCGAGCCCGGCCTCCTCGATCCTCTCGATCCGGTCCCAGAAGATGTCGCTCTGGCTCAATCGGATCAGGGTCCTCACGGTCACGGGGGCTGAGCCCTCGTGGGAGGCCACCGCCGCCCGCGCCTGGATCGCCTGGGCGATCCTCCCCAGCTTATCGCGGCTCAGGCCTCGCTGGCCCACATGGTGGTTGTGGTTTGCCGGATAGCCCATGATCGCGTTCAGATCCCGCCAGAGCAGCCCGGACTTGGCCTTTAGGATGAGGCCCCAGACCTCGGGAGGGATCGTATCGACATTTGTATTGCAATAGCTCTTCCTCAGCGCGTCGAGCACCTGCTGGGTTCGGTCCTCCGCGCCCCAGATGCCGATCTCTTCGATGAACCGCCGGATGTTCTGGGCATCGCGGGCTTCCACCTCCCAAGCCCACCTGATGCGCCCACTGTCCCCTAGACGGACCCGTTTGCGTCGCAGGTGGGTCAGGATCCCGAATCGCAGCAGCAGGTGCTGGACGCCCCTGGCCAGCTCCTTGGAGGCCGAGGAGAAGGAGAGCCCATAGGAGCTGTGGCCGACGTAGAGGCTGCCGTCGCAGGCGAAGAGCCGCGAGAGGAAGAGCCTCAAGCTCTCGCGGTCCCAGGTGAAGACCTCATCAGGGATACGCTTCTCCCTCGCCCGCCGGCCCAGCAGCCCCAGCTCACGCAACCACTTCGCCACCGAACTTGGGTCATTCTTGCGCGCATGGCGCAGCTCGGCAGGCAGCCGGATGCCCAGCTCCTCCTCCAACTTCTCGAGGATTCGATCGTCCTTGGGGAGGCCGCCGCCCTTTAGCCACCCCCTCACAGCACCGGCTGAGAGGCCCAGCTTGAGCGAGAGCTGTCGCGGTGAGAGCCCCCTTGCCTTGAGACCGGAGAGCACCCGGCGCTTGAACTCCTCGACCAGCCGGGCCCGCTCGACCTCATCTTTGACCACCCGTAGGGTGAGGACCCCTGAGGGGCTCGACCTGGCCACGCGGGCGGTAGCGCAGGGGAAGGCCTCGACGCAGCTCTTGAATTCCTCGATGAGCTTGGGATCCTTGTTGGTGAACAGGACCGATGAGCTATTCAAGGTGCCATCCCCTAGCAGGTAGCCGAGCAGCTTCGCCTGATAGGCCGGGACGCGCTTCGACCCGAACACGGGGAGCTGGCGAGGGGTAGCGATCCGATCTCCTGGTCTTAGCTCCCGCAGCTCACGCCAGCCCTCTATAGTCAGGAAGGGGTGATTCGCCGTCACCACGATCTCCCTGCCGGTGGCGGTCACCACCCGATAGGTCAGCTGGAGGCCGCTCTCGATCGCCCGCACCACCGGGGCAGCGGCGAGCTTGTAGTCCTCTCCCAGCGCCAAAACGGCCTTGCCTTCAGCGAATTGAGCGATGGGCACCAAGGCGCCAGTCGAGGGGTCTACGATCCGTTGGTCGCCCCGAAGGCACTTTCCCATGCCCGGGCGGCCGGCGATCACGATGAAGTCGGAGGGCTGGAGCCCGGCGGTCATCTCGTCGAACCGCCGGAAGCCGGTCGAGAGCCCCGTCACGGTGTGCTTCTCCGGGTCGCGGTGGAGCTGCTCCAGCTTGGAGATGTGCTCGTGGAGGAAGTCGCCGATCAGACAGTAGCCCGGCCTGGTCTCGAACCGCGAGAGCTTGAAGATCAGCTCCTCGGCCTGGTCGAGCAGGTCCTCGAGTTCCTCCTCCTCGTTGAAGCCCAGCTCGAAGACCTGCTTGCCGACCTCGATCAGCTCCCGCATGATCGCCTTCTTCTTCACGATATCGGCGTAATACTCCACCGAGGCCGTCGTGGTGACCTTCCCCACGAGCTCGCTCAGGTAGACCCGCCCGCCGACGCTCTGGAGCTGGTCCAGCTCCTCCAAGCGGTCGGCCACGGTGAGCAGGTCCGGCGGCTTCCCCTTCTCGAACAGCTCCAGGATCACCCGGTAGATCGTCCGGTGGGAGCGCCAGTAGAAGTGCTCCGGGCGGAGGCGCTCAAGCAGGATGGGGACGACGTTCTCCGGTTCGAGCAGCGCCGCGCCGAGCACTACCTGCTCGGCTTCGCGGTTCTTGGGCAGTGGGCGGGGGACCTCCCGCTCCTCCAGCTCCAGCTCGGGCTCACCTCTTTATCGTTGTTCAGCTTTGGCTATTTTGCATTATAGCCCCGGAGGGTGGCCCCCTCAACCCGGGGGCGGCTACCGCCATTGCAGTAGACCCCTAGCTTTTGGTATATTAAGCCGCAAGTAGCGAGGAGGTCCCAAGACCAAGATCAAGACCGAGCTGGACCGGGTGAGATCGAGTGAGGTGGAGATGAGAGGGAACCCACCGGAGAGTGAAAAGGAGAGAGGAGGAGCCGATGTGGAGCTGTTGACGATCAAGGAGCTGTTGGAGACCGGGGTCCACTTCGGCCACCGGGTGCGCAAGTGGAACCCCAAGATGAAGCCCTATATCTTCACCGCCCGCAAGGGGATCCACATCATCGACCTGGAGAAGACGATCGAGCTGTTCACCGAGGCCTACTACTTCGTGCGGGATCAGGTGGCCCAGGGCAAGGAGATCCTCTTCGTGGGGACGAAGCGCCAGGTGCGGGAGACGATCCGCGAGGAGGCCCTCCGCTGCGGCGCCCACTACGTGAACCGCCGGTGGCTCGGCGGCACCCTGACCAACTTCGAGACGATCAGGAAGCGGATCGACCGGATGAAGGAGCTCGAGCGGATGGAAGAGGAGGGCATCATCGACCGGCTGCCCAACAAGGAGGCGGCCGCCCTCCGCCGGGAGCTGATGAAGCTCCAGCGGAACCTGGACGGGCTGCGGAACATGGAGCGCCTCCCCGGGCTGCTCTTCGTGATCGACCCCGAGCTGGAGAAGACCGCGGTCCATGAGGCCCGGCTGTTGGGGATACCCATCGTCGCGCTGGTCGATACTAACTGCGATCCGGACTTGATCGATTACCCCATCCCGGGGAACGACGACGCGATCAAGGCCACCAAGCTGATCACCTCGCGGATCGCCGACGCGGTGCTCGAGGGGCGCGAGGGCGCTGCGGAAGTAGCCCCGGAGGCGGCACCAGTAGCAGCAGAGGCGGGAGCGGGCGAGCCCGGCGAGGAGGGCCAGCCGCCGGAGACGTCAGCGGCTCCTGAGCTTGAGTCCGAACCTGAGCTCGAACCCGAAGCCGATGTCAAGGACAAAGACAAGGAGGAGTAGCCCATGGGCGGGGAGATCACCAACGAGCTGATCATGAAGCTCCGGGCTGAGACCGGCGTGGGGATCATGGACTGCAAGCGGGCCCTCCAGGAGACCGGCGGCGACCTGGAGAAGGCGAAGAAGCTCCTCCGCGAGCAGGGGAAGGAGCTCTTCGAGCGGGCGGCGGAGGCGGCTGAGGGCCGGATCGAGGCCTACGTCCACCACAGCGGCAGGGTAGGCGTCCTGGTCGAGGTGGACTGCCAGACCGATTTCACCGCCAATAGCGAGGCCTTCCGGGAGTTCATCCGCGACCTGGCGATGCACATCGCCGCGGCGGCGCCGCGCTATCTTAGCCCTGAGGAGGTGCCGAAGGAGGTGATCGAGGAGGAGAAGGAGGTCTACCGCCGCCAGGCGGAGGCCGAGGGGAAGCCGCCGCACGTGATCGACCGGATCGTCGAAGGCCGCTTGCAGAAGTTCTTCGAGGAGAACTGCCTCCTCTGCCAGCCGTTCGTGAAGGATCCCAAGCTGACCATCGAGGACCTCCTGGGCGAGCTGGCCTCCAAGGTGAACGAG
>CAZCTZ010000031.1:0-12317 GCA_964501855.1 uncultured Thermotogae bacterium | reverse complement strand
TGGCTAAACGAGCATCAACCGGGCCATCTCCGCCCCGTCGCCCCGCCGCGGCGGGAGCTTCACCACCCGGGTGTAGCCGCCGTCGCGTTCCTTGTAGCGGGCGGCCACCTCATCGAAGAGGAGCTTGACCGCCTCCTTGTCCTGGAGGAGCCGGAAGGCCTGCCGCCGGCTGGAGGTGCTGTCCTCCCTCTTGGCGATGTTGATCACCCGCTCGGCGTAGCGCTGGGCCTCCTTGGCCTTGGCCAGGGTGGTGTCGACCTTGCCGTGCTTGATCAGGTCCTTGGTCAGGTTGATCAGGAGGCTCTTGCGATGCTCCTTCTTCCGGCTCAGCTTCCGTCCCTTCTTGCGATGGCGCATCCTCGATCCCTCTTTTGGTTCCGGGCCTTACTTCTGCTGCTCCTTCTCTTTCTCCTTCTCCTTCTCTTTCTCTTTTTGCTCCCGCTCGCTCCGCAGCGAGTAGCCCAGCTCCGCCAGCCGCTGCTCCACCTTGTCGAGGGTCTTCTCCCCGAAGCCGTGGATGTCGAGCAGCTCCTCGCGGCTCTTCTGGAGGAGGTCCCGCAGGGTGATCACGCCCTTGCTCTCGAGGAGGTTGCAGGCGCGCCGGTCGAAGTCGAGCTTGAGCAGCGGGTAGTTCAGCTCCTCGGGCTCCTCCTCTTCCTCGACCTCGGGCGCGGCCCGGCCCACCTCCTGGAAGAGCCGGAGGTGCTCGATCAGGATCTGAGAGGCCTTGTTGAGCGCCTCCTCCGGGGTGACGACCTTGTTCGTCTCGATCTCCAGGATCAGCCGGTCGAGGTCGGTCCGCTCGCCCACCCGGGCCGGCTCCACCTGGAAGTTGACCCGCTTGATCGGGGAGAAGTCCGAGTCGACGGGGATGACCCCGAGGGGCATGTCCGGCTTCTTGTTCCGCTCCGCGGGGCGGTAGCCCACACCCAGCTCGACCTCCAGCTCGACCTTCAGCCGGCCGCCCTCGGCGAGGGTGGCGATGTGCAGCTCGGGGTTGAGGATCTCCACCCCGTCGGTCGTCTGGATGTCAGCGGCGGTCACCTCGCGCTCGCCCTCGACCTCAAGATAAAGGTGCTTCTCCCCCTCGCCCTGGAGGCGGATCGCCAGCTCCTTGAGGTTGAGGATGATCTCGAGGATGTCCTCCTTGACGCCCTCGATCGTGTCGTATTCGTGATAGTGGCCGTCGAACCGCACCCGGGTGACGGCCGCCCCCGGGATCGAGGAGAGGAGCACCCGTCGGAGCGAGTTGCCCAGGGTGACGCCATACCCCCGCTCGAGGGGCTCGATGACGAACCTCCCGTAGCTCTCCGTGAGCTCCTCGACCCTGATCTGCGGCCTGATCTCCTGCTCCATCATCTCCGGTAAGGACCCTCCCTCTCTTCTCTTGTTAGTTTTTACCGCGAGTAGTATTCGATCACTAGGTTCATCTGGAGGTCGTGCCCGACCTCCTCAGGGTTGGGCAGGCTGAGCACCCGCACCTGGGCGTCAGTCCGCTCGAGCCACGAGGGGATCGGCGTGCGCCGCTGGGCGGCCGCCTCGAGGATCTCCTTGACGCCGCGCTTCCCCAGGGAGCTCTCCCTGATCGCGATCACGTCCCCCTCCCGGGTGAGGTAGGAGGGGATGTCCACTGGCTGGTCGTTGACCATGACATGGCCATGGGTGATGAGCTGACGTGCCTGATCTCGCGAGGTGGCCAGCCCACCCCGGTAGACCACGTTGTCCAGGCGGCGCTCGAGGAGCTGCAGGAGATACTCGCCGGTGACGCCCTTGCGCTTCTTGGCCAGCTCCACGTAGCGGCGGAACTGCTCCTCCCGCAGCCGGTAGATCCGCTTGACCTTCTGCTTCTCCCGCAGGTGGATCTTATACTGGGAGCTCTTCGACCAATGGCGCGTCGGGCGCAGCCCCGGCGGATGGGGCCGCCGCTCCATCGGGCACTTGTCGGTGAAGCACTTCTCGCCCTTGAGGAAGAGCTTCACCCCTTCCCGCCGGCAGAGCCTGCACTTCGGTCCGGTGTCCCTTCCCATCTCCTCTTGTTGGAACCTCCTTTTGCTCCTAAACTTAAACTTGCTCTAAGAGTGGGAGACCGGGGTGATGTTCTTGACGTCCTCCACCCTGATCCCCGAGCCCTTGAGCGTCTGGATGACCGAGTTCCGCCCCGAGCCGGTCCCCTTCACCATCACCACCACCGACTTGATCCCGTAGTTCTTCATCCGCTCGATCAGCCGCTCCGCGGCGAGCTGAGCGGCATAGGGCGTGCCCTTCCGGGAGCCCTTGAACCCCAGGGTCCCCGGGCTCACCCAGGTGATCACATCCCCGTTCATGTCGGTGAGGGTGAGGATCGTGTTGTTGAAGGTCGAATGGACATAGACCCTCGCGCGATCTAGCTTCTTTGGTGGCATTGGACCTTACCCCCCTTTAATCTCTCTATTCTATCTATCCTATCAGCGGCGCTTGCCCGCCTTGGACGGCCGCGGGCCCTTCCACGAGCGGGCGTTGGCCCGGGTCCGCTGGCCCCGCACCGGCAGGCCGACCTTATGCCGGATTCCGCGGTAGCAGTTGATGTCCTTCAGCCGCTGGATATCCGAGCGGATCTTCCGCCGCAGGTCGCCCTCGACCAGGTATTTGCCCTCGATCTCCTTGCGGAGCTCGGCGACCTCGCTCTCTGTGAGGTCGCGGACCTTCTTCCCCGGATCGATCCCCGTCTCTTTGAGGATCTTGGCCGCCAGTGAGCGCCCGATCCCGTAGATGTAGGTCAGGGCGATCTCTAACCGCTTGTTGTCCGGGAGGTCAGCTCCGGCGATCCGGATCGCCATCGGCTATCACCTCTTCGGCTCATTTCTGCCGCTGCTTGTGCTTCGGGTTCCTGCAGATCACCATCAGCCGGCCGTGCCTGCGGATCACCTTGCACTTATCGCAAATCGGCTTGACTGACGATCTCACCTTCACTCTGGCTGGCCGTAGCAGGAGCGAGCCCGAGGCCCCCAGTCTTGGTTTAACTCTCACGGTAGATGATCCGCCCCCGCGAGAGGTCATAGGGCGAGAACTCCACGATCACCCGATCTCCGACGAGGATGCGGATGTAGTGCTTGCGCATCCGGCCGGAGATGTGACAGAGCGCCTCGTGGCCGTCCTCGAACCGCACCTTGAACATCGAACTGGGGTAGGCCTCGATGACCTCTCCCCGTTTGCGGATGAAGTTGCCCTTGCCCCTGGCTACGACTCTCACCTCCTATCTCTTTCTATTTCTATTATTTATTATCAGGCCTCGCCAGGACCTTTGGCCCCTCCTCGCTGATCAGGACCATCTCCTCGAAGTGGGCCGCGAGCCCGCCCTCGGGGGTCACCACCGTCCAGCCGTCCTCGAGGACCCGCTCCTCGCCCTGGTCCTCCTTGACCATCGGCTCGATGCAGAGGACCATCCCCGGGCGGAGCCGCGGCCCCTGCCCCGGCGGGCCGAAGTTAGGCACCTGGGGCTCCTCGTGGAGCTCGCGGCCGATCCCATGACCGACGAACCGCTTGACGACCGAATAGCCCTGCGACTCCACATAGGAGCCGATCGCCCACGAGATATCCGAGACGCGGTTGCCCACCCTCGCCGCGGCGATCCCCCGCCTCAGGGCCTCCCGCGCTACGGCGATGAGCCGCCGCGCCTGGGGCGTCCCCTCCTCCTCGCCGCCGACGATGACCGTCGTGGCCAAGTCGGCGTAAAACCCTCGGCGCTTCAGGCCGAGGTCGATGGAGAGCAGGTCCCCTTTCTTCAATATTTTATCATCTTTGGGGAGGCCGTGCACTACCTCCTCGTTGAGCGAGGCGCAGATGGCTGCAGGATACCCCCGGTAGCCCTTGAAGGCCGGCTCGCCGCCCACCCGGGCCATGAGCTCCTCGGCGAGCCGGGCGAGCGAGCCCGTCGAGACCCCCGGCTCCGCCTCCGCGGTTAATCTTTCAAGGATCTGGGCCAGGAGCACAGCGTTCTCCTGGATGATCGCCAGCTCCTTGGCCGATTTGAGCTCGATCATCCCCCCTCGATGGCGGCCAGGACCGCCCGGTGGACCTCCTCGACCGGGCGAGCGCCGTCGACCTCCCGCAGGAGCCCCCGCCGGCGGTAGAACTCGGCCACCGGTGCGCTCTCCTCCATGTAGACCCGGTAGCGGCGGCGGATCACCTCCGGGCGGTCGTCCTCCCGCTGGACCAGCGGGGAGCCGCACTCGTCGCAGAGCCCTTCACGCTTGGGCGGGCTCAGGACGAGGTTGTAGACCTTGCCGCAGCGGGGGCAGACCCGCCGAGCCGAGAGCCGCCGGACCACCTCCTCCTCGGGGAGGCGGAGGTCGATCACCCTATCTAGCTTCACTATCTCGGCGAGGGCCTCGGCTTGGGCCACCGTCCGGGGGAAGCCATCGAGGATGAACCCATCCCTACCCCTACCGCCGCTGCCGAGGCACCCCTTGATCATCGCGATCATCAGCTCGTCCGGCACCAGCTCCCCGCGGTCCATATACCCCTTCGCCTGGCGGCCGAGCTCCGTCCCCTGGCGGACCTCCTCCCGGAGGAGGTCCCCGGTGGAGATGTGCGGGACCCCGAACTTCTCCGCGAGGAGCTCCGCCTGGGTGCCCTTGCCCGCGCCGGGCGCGCCGAGGAGGACCACCTTAGGCCTCATCTCACCACGGCTTGCTGCTTGCTGCCTGCCCGTGCCCCTTGCTCCCGGGTGGACGTCTGCCACTTCCACTTAGCTCACAGCCTTAGTTAGCTTAAGTTAGCTTAGAGCTTAGCGCCTCCCCAGGACGGCGCCCTTCCTGATCAGGCTCTCGTAGTGCCGCTCGACCATGTGGGCCTCGAGCTGCTTCATCACGTCGACGCCGACGCCGACCACGATCAGGAGCGAGGTCCCGCCGATCCAGATCCCGGTGAGCCCGCTCGCACCGATGATCAGGTAGGGCATGAGGGCCACTGCGGTGAGGAACAGCGCGCCGATGAGCAGCACTCGGTTGACCACCCGCTCGATATACTCCGAGGTATACTTCCCTGGGCGGATCCCCGGGATGAAGCCGCCCCACCGGCGGAGGTTCTCCGCCACGTCGCGCGGGTCGAAGATGATCGCGCTGTAGAAGTAGGTGAAGAAGATGATCAGCAGCGCATAGGCTATAAGGTAGGGCGCGCTCCCGTTGGCCACCCACGGCTGGAGCCACTTCAAGCTGGGGATGAAGTTGACCACGGTCGTCGGTAAGGCCAGCAATGCCGCAGCGAAGATGATCGGGATGACCCCGCCCTGGTTGACGGCGATCGGCAGGTAGGTCGACTGGCCGCCATAGATTCGGCCCTTGACGATCCGCTTGGCATACTGGACCTCGAGCCGCCTCGCGCCGAGCTGGATGAGGACGATCCCGCCGGTGACGACCACGAAGATCAGAAGGAGTGCGATCCCCCAGAAGGGGCTGACCGTGCCGGTGCTGATCTGGATGAAGGTGTTCTTGAAGTAGGTGGGGTAGCGGGAGATGATCCCGATCATGATCAGCATGGAGATGCCGTTCCCGATCCCGTTCTCCGTGATGCGTTCGCCGAGCCACATCAGGAAGATCGTCCCCGTGACCATGGCGATCACCGAGGTGAGGTAGAAGCTCATGATCGATGTCCCTGGCTCGAGCAGCCCGTAGTTGACGATGATGTAGCTGTAGCCGAGCGCCTGGATGAAGGCCAAAAGGACCGTCCCATAGCGGGTATAGCGGGTGATAATCTTGCGGCCCTCGTCCCCCTGCTGCTGGAGCTCCTTCAGCTTGGGGATGATGGGGACGAGCAGGCTCATGATGATCGAGGCGTTGATGTAGGGCATCACTCCCAAGGCAAACAAGGAGAACTGCTGGAGCGCCCCGCCGGTGAACATGTTCAGGAAGGTGAAGATCCCCCCACCGAGCTCCTGGAAGAAGCTGGCGAACTTCTCCAGGTCGACCCCAGGGACTGGGATCCAGACGCCGAGCCTGAAGACGATGATCGCACCCAGGGTGAAGAGGATCCGCTTGCGGACCTCGGGGATGCTCAGGGCATCGAGTATGCTCTTGATCATTGCGGCTTCACCTCACCTGACCCGCACCTTCAACCTCTCCTCCGCCCCTGCCTTCATCCCGCTCCTCCCTGACCTCCCCGCCCTCTCCGCCCTCTTCGGCTTCGGCTTCAGCTCCAGCGGCCTCTTCAGCCTCCTCCGCCTTGGGCGGTGCGAGGAGGATCGCCCGCCCACCGGCGCGCTCGATCGCCTTCCTAGCCCCCTCGGAGAACCGATGAGCGTGGACGATCAGCCTCTTCTTGAGCTTCTCCTTCCCCCGGCCGAGGATCTTCACCCTGTCGGTTCGACCCTTGATCAGGCCCCGCTCCTTGAGGACCTCGGGTGTGATCTCCGCGCCGTCCTCGAAGGCCGCTGCAAGGACGTCCAGGTTGACCCAGACGTAGCTCCTCCGGAAGGGGTTGCGGAAGCCCCGCTTGGGTATCCGCTTCCACAGCGGCGTCTGGCCTCCCTCGAACCCCGGCACCATCCGCACCCCGGAACGGGCCTTCTGGCCCTTCGTCCCCCGTCCGGATTGGTTCCCATGGCCGGAGGCGTTCCCCCGGCCGAGGCGCTTCCGCTCACGCTTGCTCCCCGGCGCTGGTCGAAGATCTTCCAGCCTCATACGCAGATCTCCTCCACCTTCTTATCTCGCAGGCGGGCGACCTCCTCTGGGGTGCGGAGCTGCTTCAAGGCCGCGATGGTCGCCTTGGCCAGGTTGATCGGGTTGGTCGAGCCGAGCGCCTTGGTCAGGACGTCCTTGATCCCCGCCAGCCGGCAGATCGTGCCGACGGTCAGCCCCGCGATCACCCCCGTGCCGCGATGGGCCGGCTTGAGGATCACCCGGGCGGCCTTGAACCGCCCCTCGACCTCGTGAGGGATCGTCCCGTCCTTCAGCGGGACGTAGATCATGTTCTTCATCGCATCGCGGATCGCCTGCTGGATCGCCAGTGGGATCTCACGGGTGTTGCCCTTGCCGACCCCGACGTGGCCGGCCTCATCCCCGACGACGGCGATGACACGGAAGCTCAGGTTCTTCCCGCCCTTGGTCACCTTGGCCACCCGGCGGATGTCGATCACCTCGTTCTTCAGCTCGCCGAGCTCCAACCGCTCCGGTTCCGGCCCCACGGTTTCCCTCTCCTCGAGCTCTATCGCCATCTCTGGTCGCCTCTCCCTTCTTTTCCTATCCTATCCTAGCCCAATTTAGAACTCCAGCCCGGCCTCCCTGGCGGCCTCCGCGAGGGCCTTCACCCGGCCGTGATAGGGGTAGCCCCCGCGGTCGAAGACCACCCGCTTGATCCCGCGCCTGAGCGCCCGCTCGGCGATCAGCTTGCCGACCTGCTTGGCGAACTCGATGTTGCAGCGGGTCTCGCCCGCGCCGTCAAACTCCGGATCGAGCGTCGAGGCCGCCACCAGCGTGTGCCCCCGGGTGTCGTCGATGATCTGGGCGTAGATATGTCGGAGGCTCTTGTAGACGCAGAGCCTGGGCCGCTCCGGCGTCCCGAAGACCTTCTTGCGCACCCGCCGGTGGCGCCGCAGCCTCGCCTCCTGCCTCGTCTTCGGCTTGGTGGCCATGGGTAGCGTTTAGCCGGCCCCGAGCTTCCCGGCCTTGCGGATTATCTGCTCGTCCTCGTAGCGGATCCCGGTGCCCTTGTAGGGCTCGGGCTTCCTGAAGGAGCGGATCTTCGCCGCTACCTGGCCGACCAATTGCTTGTCCGGCCCGCGGACGATGATCTGGTCCTGCGCGGGGACTTCGACCTCCACCCCCTCGGGGACCTCATACCGGACCGGGTGGGAGTAGCCCAGCTCGAGCTCCAGGGTCCGCCCCTGGAGCCTCGCCCGGTAGCCCAGCCCCTTCAGGATCAGCTTCTTCTGGTAGGGCTCGACCACCCCGCGGACCATGTTCGCGATCAACGAGCGGTAGAGCCCGTGGCGGGCCCTGTGGATCCGGGACTCGCCCTTCCGCTGGACGACGATCTGGCCGTCCTTGAGCTCTATCGAGACCTTGTCCGGCTCGTAGCGCTGGGTGAGCCGGCCGTGCTTGCCCTCGACGATGACCTCGTCCTCCTTGATCTCCACCTTGACGCCCTCCGGGATGGGAATGGGTTTTTTGCCGATCCTGGACATCTCCACTCACCACACCTTGCAGAGGAGTTCGCCGCCGATCCCCCGCCGGCGGGCCTCCTTGTCGGTCATGATCCCCTGGGAGGTGGAGAGGATCGCGATCCCCATCCCTCCCATGACTCGGGGGATCTCGTCCTTGCCGACGTAGATCCGCCGGGAGGGCTTGCTCACCCGCTCAAGGCCGGTGATCACCCGCTCCTTGCCCCGCTTCCCCTTATACTTGAGGAAGAGCACCAGGGTCTTCTTGCCGTCCTCCTCCCAGACCTCATACCCCTTGAGGAAGCCCTCCTCAGTGAGGATCCGGGCGATCTCCTCCTTCATCTTGGAGGCGGGGAGGCGGACCTCCTCCAGGTAGCGCTGGTTGGCGTTCCTGATCCGCGTGAGCATATCCGCGATCGGATCCATAGCCGCCCTTCACCTCTCGCTCACTCGCTCATCCATCACCAGCTCGCCTTCCTGATCCCGGGGATCTTCCCCTGGTGGGCCAGCTCGCGGAAGCAGAGCCGGCAGATGCCGAAGTCCCTGATGTAGCCGCGCGGGCGGCCGCAGATACTGCAGCGGTTGTAGCGGCGCACCTTGAACTTCGGCTCCCGCTTGCTCTTCTCGATCAGCGCCTTCCTCGCCATGCTATCCCTTCCTCCTGCTGATTATATCATCTAGATTATAGCTCAGTCCTTGAACGGCAACCCCAGCTCCTTCAGGAGGTAGTAGGCTTCCCGGTCGGTCTCCGCCGTGGTGACGATGGTGATGTCCATCCCGTGGACCTTCTCGATCTCGTCATACTTGATCTCGGGGAAGACGAGCTGCTCGTCCAGCCCGATGGTGTAGTTCCCCCGGCCGTCGAAGCTCGCCGAGGAGAGCCCCCGAAAGTCGCGTGTCTTCGGGAGGACCAGGTTGAAGAGCTTCTCCAGGAAGACGTAAGCCCTCAGCCCCCGCAGGGTCACCTTGCAGCCGATCGGGTCGCCCTTGGTCACCTTGAAGTCGGAGATCGAGCGCTTCGCCCGGGTGATCACCGGCTTCTGCCCCGTGATCAGCGCGATATCATTCTGGACGCTCTCGAGCACCTTGGGGTTATCCTTCATCTCCCCCAGCCCGACGTTGATCACCACCTTCTCGATCCGGGGGACCTCCATCGGGTTTCTATACCCCAGCTCCCGCTGGAGCTTGGGTATGATCTCCTTCTTGAACCGCTCATAGAGCATCATGATAGCTTACTTAAGTTTAAGGGAACGCCTTGCCGCAGCGCTTGCACCGGCGGAGCTTCTCCCCGTCGGGAGTGATCTCGAAGCCCACCCGGGTGGGGGTGTCGCACTCGGGGCAGATCAGCATGACGTTGGAGATGTGGATCTTGCCCTCCTGCTCGATGATCCCGCCCTCGCGCTGCCGGGCGGTCGGCCGCTGGTGGCGCTTGATCATGTGGACGCCTTTGACGATTATCCTGTCCTCCTTGGGGAAGACCCGCAGGACCTCGCCGATCCGCCCGCGGTCCCGCCCCGAGATCACCTTCACCAGGTCGCCCTTTCGCACCTTGCGCATCTTAGGCTCACCTCACCAGCTCTAGATCTAGAGCACCTCCGGCGCGAGGGAGATGATCTTGAGCATCCCCTTCTGGCGGAGCTCACGGGCCACCGGCCCGAAGATCCGCGTCCCTAGCGGCTCCAGCTGGGGGTTGAGCAGCACCACGGCGTTGTCGTCGAACCGGATGTAGCTGCCGTCCTCACGGCGGTAGTTCGCCCGCGTGCGGACGATCACCCCGCGGACGATCTGGCCCTTCTCCAGGTCGGAGGTGGGCAGCCGCTTCTGGACCGAAGCGACGATGATGTCGCCGATCCGCCCGCCGCGATAGCGGGTGTGGCCCAGGACCTGGATGCACCGGACCTCCTTGGCTCCGGAGTTGTCCGCGACCTTGAGGATCGACCTCGGTTGGATCATCGCCCATCAACTCCCCTGTGAGTCTGTAGTGGTATCACCAATTGATTCCGGACTCGGGCTATCTGGTTCCGACCCCTCGGCCCGCTTGATGACCTCCACCAGGCGCCAGCGCTTGAGCCGCGAGAGGGGCCGGCTCTCGACGATCCGCACGAGGTCACCCTCGCGGGCCACCTCGTGCTCGTCGTGAGCGTAGAACTTGGTGCGCTTGGTGATGACCTTCTTGTAGCGGGGGTGCTGGACCCGCCGCTCCACCAGCACGGTGATCGTCTTCTGCATCTTGTCGCTCACTACCCGGCCGATGAATTCCTTGCGGGGCATCCTCCGCCCTGACCTCCCTTCAATTCATCTCATCCCCTCGTTCACTTCGCCTTCGCTTTGGCTTTGGCCTTGGCCTTGCGCTTAGCCTTGCCCTTGGGAGCCTTAGCGCGCTCCTCGGCCAGCTCCCGCTCCCGGAGGATCGTCAAGATCCGGGCGATATCCCGGCGGGTCTCCCGCAGGGCCGCGGTGTTCTCCTGCTGGTCGGTCGCGATCTGGAACCGCAGGGTGAAGAGCTTCCGCTTGAGCTCCAGGAGCTTCTCCTGGAGCTCCTCGGTGGTCATCTCCCGCAGGGCCTCAGGCTTCATGATGCTATGCTAGCTCACCCCCGAACCGGAGCCGCTCCCTGAGGCGGGTCCTGATCGGCAGCTTGTAGGAGACCAGCCGACAGATCTCCTCGGCCTTCTCCCGGTCGACCCCTGCGATCTCGAACATGATCCGGCCGGGCTTGACCACGGCGACGTAGCCCTCGAGGTTGCCCTTGCCCTTGCCCATCCGGACCTCCGAGGGCTTCTTGGTGATCGGCTTGTCGGGGAAGATCCGCACCCAGACCCGCCCGCCGCGGTCGAGCTCCCGGACGATCGTCGTCCGGCAGGCCTCGATCTGTCGGTCGGTGATCCAGGCCGGCTCGAGCGCCTGGATGCCCCACTCGCCGAAGGCCACCTCAGAGCCGGCGATCGCTTTCCCCTTGCGGCGACCGCGGTGCTCATACCTGAACTTACGCCGCCTCGGTGCTAGTAGCGCCATGCTCCTCCTCACCTGCCCCTGCTGATGCCGTCGTTGTCGGTGCTACCGCCGGTTGAGCCTGAGGCTGGGTCTGGGCCTGAGCTTGAGCCTGAGCCTGCGCCAGCGGCTTGAGCGGCTGGTGCTCGCCGCGGAAGATCCAGACCTTGATCCCGATCTGGCCGTATTTGGTCCTGGCCTCGGTGAAGCCGTAGTCGATGTCGGCGCGGATGGTGTGCAGCGGGACCCGACCGGCGCGCTGCTCCACCGAGCGGGCGATCTCCGCACCGCCGAGCCTGCCCGAGCAGCGGATCTTGACCCCCTGGGCTCCGCTGTCCATCACCCGCTGGATGAGTTCCTTCATCGCCCGCACCGGCGGGGTGCGGTTCTCGATCCGGAAGGCGAGGTCCTCCGCGACGAGGATCGCCTCCAGGTAGGGGTTCTCGACCTCCTTGATCGAGATCCTCACCCGGCGGCCGGTCATCCGCTCCAGCTCCGCCTGGAGGTTGTTGATCTCCTGGCCGCCGCGGCCGATGATGATCCCCGGCCGGGCGGTGCGGATCACCAGCGAGATCCGCTCGTCGGTCGGCCGCTCGATCGATATCTCGGCGATCCCCGCGCCGTGGTAGCGCTCGCTGATCAGCCTGCGGATCTTGTAGTCCTCCAGCAAGTATTCTGCGGTCTTCCTCTCGTTGAACCAGTTGGACTCCCACTTGCGGGTGATCCCCAGCCTGAACCCGATCGGATGCGTCTTCTGGCCCATCCTAATCACTCCTCTTCTTCCTCTTCCTCGGGTCGCTCATCGGAGACGACTATGGTGATGTGGCTCGTCCGGTGGCGCACCAAGCTGGCCAGCCCCCTCGCGCGGGGCTTGACCCGCTTGAGCGTGGGCCCCTGGTCGATATAGGCCTCCTTGACCACCAGCTCGTCGACGTCCATGTCGTAGTTGTTCTCAGCGTTGGCGATCGCCGACTCCAAGGTCTTCAAGATGAACCGAGCGGCCTTCCTCTTGGAGAAGCGCAGGAGCCGCAGGGCCTCGCCCACGTCCTTTCCCCGGATCTGGTCGATCACCAGCCGGGCCTTCTTCGGCGGCACCCGGACCATCTTCATCACGGCTCGCGCCTCCATGGCCTCATCTCCCCTCCCTCTACCCTACTTGGGCGCCGGCGGCTTCTTCTTTTTCATGCCGCCG
>CAZCTZ010000030.1:8785-12479 GCA_964501855.1 uncultured Thermotogae bacterium | reverse complement strand
CTCGAACCCCTGACCTCCTGCATGCCATACAGGCGCTCTCCCAGCTGAGCTACGGCCCCAATCGCCGATAATCTTATCATCACCGCCCCCGGCTGTCAAGCTTGACTGAGGTCGGCAGTTTGTTTTAGAATTAAATTTTGTGAGAGCAGTTTGCCCCGGTGAGGCCCTAGCTCAAGGCGGAGCTCGCCTCGTCGGGGCTTTTCCGTTGACATTAACATCGAGATCGACATCGGCGGAGGCAGAAGCGGAGGTGGAGGGGGACCGAGCCCGATGATCCGCGGGAAGCTATCGCTCCTCCTCGAGTTGCAGGCCCAGGACCTGCGGCTCCGCGAGCTGGAGGTGCGGATCAAGCGGCTCAACCACCGCTGCGCAGAGCTGGAGCGCAAGATCGCCGAGCGGCGCGCCGCACTGGAGGCCAAGGAGAGGGAGCTGGAGGAGCTCCGCCGGGAGAGCCGCCGCCGGAACGACGAGGTGGACGCGCTCGATTACAAGATCCGGGACTACCAACGCCAACTGGAGGAGGGGATCATCAGCTACAAGGAGATGGAGGCCCTCCGGGAGAAGATCGCCCTCTCCAGGAAGCGGATGGAGGAGCTGGAGGAGCAGGCGATCGCGCTGATGGACGAGATCGACCTGCGGGAGGCCGAGCTGGCCGAGGAAGAGCGGGAGATCACCGCCTGGGAAGCCCAGGTCCGCGGGGAGATCGCCAAGCTCGAAGGGGAGATCAAGGCCCGCCAAGCCGAGCTTGAGCGCGGCCAGCGGGAGCGGGCGGAGCTAGCCAGCAGGATCGAGCCCTACCTCCTGGAGCAGTATGAGCGGCTGCGGGGCGACTTCGGGTATGAGGACCCGCTCGCCAGGGTGGAGGGGGGCTCCTGCTCGGGCTGCCTGATCCGCATCTCCGAGAACGCCCTGGAGAAGCTGCGCGAGGGGCGGGAGTTGGTCAGCTGCGAGAACTGCCACCGGATCCTCTACCTGGAGTAGAATGTGGTATAATTCCAGATGGAGAGGGCCGGAGGGCCGCGGGTGTGCTGTGCACGGCACATCCGAGGAAAGTCCGGACTCCGCAGGGCAGGCCGCTCGGCAAGGTGCTTCCCTTGGTGGAAGTTTAGCACCAAGCCGAGAGGGGGTGACCCCTGGGTAAGGCCACAGAGACCAGACCGCCGAAGGGCCCGAGAGGGCCCAGGCAAGGGTGAAAGGGTGGGGTAAGAGCCCACCGCCGGTGCCCGTGAGGGCGCCGTGGCTGGCAGACCCCCGGCCGGAGCAAGGTCAAGTAGGGAGGCGCTCGAGGGTGGCCCGCCCGATGCCTCCGGGTAGACCGCGTAGATGGATGGCCCTCTTACAAACAGAATCCGGCTTATGGCCCTCTCCAGATTTAATATTTTAATTTAATTTATTTAAAAGGAGCAGGGAGTGCCGAAGGGACCCTTCTGGAAGGCGGCCCTCTTGCTCTATGCCGGCCTTATCTTCTGGCTCTCCTCCCAGCCGCTCCCCGAGGGGCCGCCGCTCTTCCGCTTCCCCGGCGGGGATAAGCTCCTGCACTTCCTGGAATACATGGTCTTCGGGTTCCTCGCCTGGAGGGCCTTCCTCCCCCGGGATGGGAGGGGCCTCGTGTGGGTGATCTTCCTCTCCCTGGGCTATGCCGGCTCCGATGAACTCCACCAACGGTTCGTCCCCACCCGGTCGGCCAGCTTGCTCGACTGGGGCGTGGACTCCCTGGGGGTCCTGAGCGGGCTCTACCTCGCCCGCTCTCTGAGCTTGAGCGCTCGGGCCTGGCCCCGATGGAGGCGAGGCGGGTGGCAGAGGCAGCGGGGGAGTTTGACATCCGGAAGGGAAAATCAGGATAATCATACCGAAACATAACATATCACCTCAAGCCGCACGTTGGCAAAAGGCAGAAGAGAAGAGAAGAAAAGAAGGAGAAGGAGGGGCGATGCACAAGAAGCTCCTCATCCCTGGGCCGACTGAGGTCCGACCGGAGATCCTCCAGGAGATGGCCCGGCCGATGATCGGCCACCGCTGGCCGGAGTTCTCCCAGCTCCTCGAGGAGGTCACCCCCAAGCTCCAGCGGCTGCTCTACACCCAGAACCGGGTCTTCATCTTCACCTCCAGCTCGACCGGGGCGATGGAGGCCGCGGTGCGCAACTGCGTCGAGAAGCGCTGTCTGAACCTGGTCTGCGGGGCCTTCAGCCGCCGCTGGCACGAGATCACCCTGGCCAACGGCAAGGAGGCCGACGCGCTGGAGGTCGAGTGGGGCCGGGCGATCCTCCCCGAGATGGTCGACGAGAGGCTCAAGACCGGTAAGTACGATGCGGTCACCCTGGTGCACAACGAGACCTCCACAGGGGTGATGAACCCCCTCTATGAGATCGCCGAGGTGATGCGCAAGTATCCGGATGTGATCTTCATGGTCGACGCGGTCTCCTCGATGGCCGGGGTGAAGATCGAGGTGGATAAATTGGGGATCGACGTCTGCCTGGCCGGGGTGCAGAAGGCCTTCGCGCTCCCGCCGGGGCTGACCGTGGTCTCGGTGAGCGAGAAGGCCCTCGAGAAGGCCGAGCGGGTCCCCCACCGGGGCTACTACTTCGACTTCCTCGTCTTCAAGCGCTACCTGGACGAGCGGAAGCAGACGCCCACCACCCCGAGCATCTCCCACCTCTACGCGCTGAACAAGCAGCTAGACGACATCTTCGCCGAGGGGCTGGAGCGGCGGTTCGCCCGGCACCACGAGATGGCGGAATACGTCCGGGAGTGGGCCCGGGAGAACTTCGCGCTCTTCGCCCAGCCGGGGTACGAGTCCGACACGGTGACCGCGATCCGGAACACCCGGGGGATCAGCGTAGCCGGGCTCAACGAGGAGCTGGCCGAGCGCGGGGCCCAGATCTCCAACGGCTACGGCCCCCTCGAGGAGAAGACCTTCCGGATCGCCCACATGGGCGACCTCCAGCTTTCGGACATCAAGGAGCTCCTGAGCTGGATCGACGAGATCATCGCCGCGGATCTGGTCCGCGCTAGGGCCTCTTGATCCCCAATCAGGTCAGTGGGCGAAGGAGGCGAGCCGAGGATGAAGGTCCTGGTGAGCGATCCCATCGCTGAGGAAGGGGTCCAGAAGCTGAGGGAGGCCGGCTTTGCGGTCGATGAGCGGCCGGGGCTCCCCCCGGAGGAGCTCCTCCAGATCATCGCCGACTACGACGGGCTGATCGTCCGCTCGGCGACCAAGGTTACCCGGCAGGTGATCGAGCACGGCGTCAACCTGAAGGCGATCGGCCGGGCGGGGATCGGGCTGGACAACATCGACCTCGAGGCGGCGAGGGAGCGCGGGATCAAGGTGCTCAACACCCCGGGTGCGACCTCGATCTCCGTAGCGGAGCTGACCATCGGCCACATGCTCGCCCTGGCACGGCACATCCCCCAGGCGACGGCCTCGCTCAAGGCCGGCCGCTGGGAGGAGAAGAAGCTCATGGGGACCGAGCTCTACGGCAAGACACTAGGGATCATCGGGCTGGGGCGGATCGGCCGGGAGGTGGCCAAGCGGGCGCTGGCGCTGGGGATGGACCTCATCGCCTATGACCCCTACATCAAGGAGGAGAGCGTCCGCGAGCTGGGGGTGAAGCTCCTCCCGCTGGATGACCTCCTCGCCCACGCGGATTACATCACGATCCACGTCCCGCTCACCCCCGAGACACATCACCTCCTG
>CAZCTZ010000030.1:0-8775 GCA_964501855.1 uncultured Thermotogae bacterium | reverse complement strand
CCTCCTGGGGGAGCGAGAGTTCGCCAAGATGCGCGACGGCGTGCGGATCGTAAACTGCGCCCGCGGCGGGGTCGTCGACGAGCGGGCGCTCTATCAGGCGCTGGTGAGCGGCAAGGTCGCCGGGGCGGCGCTCGACGTCTTCGAGGAGGAGCCGCCCAAGGACAACCCGCTGCTCCAGCTCGAGAACGTCATCGCCACGCCCCACCTCGGGGCCTCGACGGTCGAGGGCCAGCGGCGCGCGGGGGTGGAGATCGCCGAGAAGATGATCGAGGCGCTAGGGGGCTCCTGATCAGCTATGGCCAAGGTCTTCCCCTTCCGTGGGATCAGGTATAACCTGGAGAGGGTGGGCGACCTCTCCCGGGTGGTGACCCAGCCCTACGATAAGATCACCCCCGAGATGCAGGAGGAATACTACCGCCGCAGCCCCTACAACGTCGTCAGGCTCATCTTGAACCGAGAGCCCGGCGAGCGGAGATACCAGCAGGCGAGGGAGCTGCTCGACCGGTGGCTGACCGAGGGGGTCCTGATCCGGGACGAGCGCCCGACGATCTACGCCTACTACCAGGAGTATCAGCTCGAGGACAGCGCCCGGCTCACCCGGAAGGGCTTCATCGCGCTGGCCGAGCTGCGGGAATACGGCCAGGGGGTCCTCCCACACGAGCGGACCCTCTCCGCGCCGAAGGAGGACCGGCTGAAGCTGATGCGGGCCACCCAGGCTAACCTGGGCCAGATCTTCGTCCTCTACTCCGACCCGGAGCTGACCATCAACCGGGTGCTCGACAGGGAGATCGCTGACCGGCCGCCGCTCACCGCCGTGGATGGGTTCGATCCGGGGACGGTCCACCGCCTCTGGCTGGTCCAGGACGAGAGGGCCCAGGAGGAGATCGTCGAGCTGATGCAGGATAAGACCCTCTTCATCGCTGACGGGCACCACCGCTACGAGACCGCGCTCGCCTACCGGGATGAGGTAAGGGCTAAAGGCGTAGGGTGGTCCGCCCCCGCCTCCAGCCCCGGCTCGGGGTCAGAGCCGGAGAGCCCCGAGAACGTGATGCTCACCTTCGTGAATATGGACGATCGGGGGCTCACGATCTTCCCGACCCATCGGCTGATCCACGAGCTGCCGGAGGGGCTCGACCTCGACCAGGAAGCCCTGGAGAGGAAGCTCAAGGAGCACTTCACCCTGGAGCGGTTCGCACCGGGCGAGGAGGAGCGTCTCCTTGAGGGGCTCCGCGCGGGCATGGCCCAGGGGAAGCACCTCTTCGGGCTCCTCCTGCGAGGCCTTCCCGCTCACTATCTCCTTGCGCTCAAGGACGAGAGGGTGATGGACGAGCTGGTCCCGGACCGCTCGCCGGCGTGGCGGCGGCTCGATGTGACCATCTGCCATCGGCTCCTGCTCGAAGAGCTCCTCGGGATCGGGCCGGATCAGGTCGAGGGGAAGATCGGCTACCTGCGGAGCGCCAGGGAGGCGATCGAGCTGGTCCGGGAGGGCAAGGAAGCCGGCGCGATCCTGCTCAACCCCACCAGGATCGAGGAGGTTCGCCAGATCGCCCGCAACGGCGAGCGGATGCCCCAGAAGTCCACCGACTTCTACCCGAAGATGCTCACCGGGCTGGTGCTGAACAAGTTCTGCCTGGGTTTACAGACTACCGAAGCTTGACAGGGTTAAGGCCCTAGGTATATAAGCTCGGGAGAGGGGGGTGGTAGCCCAGGGAAAAAGTAAAAAAACAGAAAAAAGAGGTGAGGGAGGATGAGACTTAAGCGATATTTACTGCTCCTACTGCTGGCGGGGTTGGTCCTCTCCTTCTCCTTCGGGCCTTACGCCCAGGAGGAGGTCATAAAGATCAAGGCGTGGACGATCGGACCGGGACCTATGCCCGTCACCAGGGCCACCAACCTAGAGGAGGCGGTGAAGCGGCTCAATGCCGCCGGGATCCTGCCCCAGCCGGTGGAGCTCGAGGTCCTCTTCTCCGAGTTGAAGTGGGGCCCGTTCACCGAGAAATTCATGACGGCCTGCGAGGCCAAGGAGGGCCCGCATATCGTGACATTGAAGGACATCCCAGGCCTCTCCGAGGCCGGCTTGATAAGGCCCGTCACCGATTACATCGAGAAGTATCGGGAGACCATCTTCTACGACGTCTATGAGAGCATGCTGGACGCGGTCAAATACACCCCCAAGGCCGGGCCCTACGCCGGAGAGGAGCACTACTGGGGCATCCCTCAGGATGCCACCCCCGGTGGGGTCTGGTATAGGAAGGACGTGCTGAGGGCGCTCGGCTACACCGATGAGGAGATCGCCGAGATGCTCCCCTCGACGGCCGAGGGGGTGACCTGCGACCTCCTGGTGAGGCTGGCCAGGGAGGCCAAGGAGGCCGGGCTGGTGGAGTGGGGCTTCGTCCACAGGCCGAGCCCGGGAGACCCCGTCATGGCCTACATGGTCATCTTCGGCGGGAGGGTCTATGACCCCGTAGAGGACAAGCTTGTGCTCACCAAGTCCGCCGCGCTCAAATTCTTCCAGTGGCTGAAGAAGCTGGTCGATGAGGGCTTGCTCTCCCCCGCGCCGCTCTCATGGGGCACCCTCCACAGCATGTTCGTGGAGGGGAAGATCCTCTTCACCTTCGCCAACCACGTGGGGACCCCTGCTGAGTGGATCGAGAAGTATGGCCTGAGGGAGGACTTCGAGGTCGACCTCGGCTTTATGCTGTTCCCTCCCTGCGTCCCCGGGGCTAAGCCGATAAGCCCCCTCGGCCCACTAGCCTACCTTGTGACCCAGGGCTGCGTGAGGCCCGAGGAAGAGCACCCCGAGGCGGCGACCCTGCTGCTCCTGTTCGCCACCTCGGCGGACCTCCAGGCCAGGCACTCCGTCCAGACGATGCGGCCGCCTATCAAGGAGTCCGCGCTCTACGACCCGATACTCGTCACCTTCCCTAGGTATCAATACATCAAGACCATCACCCCCATGGTGGGCTTCGCTATGGACGTGCCCAAGCTGCCCGAGTGGAGCCTCTATAAGAAGGCCTTCTTCGAGCACATGAAGGCGGTAGAGGCCGGGATACTCACCCCCGAGAAGGCCGTCGAGGAGCTGGTGAAGATCCTGAGGGCGGACATACCGGACATAATCATCGAGGAGTGAGGAAGGACAGGGTGGAGACGAGGTGGAAGGGGGCGGCCTCCCAGCTCCTCCTGGTCTTGGCCGCCCCCCTCCGGGGCCTTCTCCTCAGGGGCAAAACCCGCTGGAAGCTGCTGCCCCTCTTATTTCTAGCTCCTACCGCGGTCTTCGTCTTCTTCTTCTACCTCTTGCCCGTGGCCCTCACGGGCCTCATCTCCCTCACGGACATGGACATGAGGCTCGATTGGCACTTCATCGGACTGGCAAACTTCGTCAAGGCCATCGCCGGCGACCCGCGAGTCCCGAGGATAATAATGAATACCGTAATCTATGTGGTCTTCGCACTGATCCTCACCGTGGGGCTCGGGCTCGCGATCGCGCTCATAACCACCCACATCCGCGAGGGCGCGGGGATATTCTTCAGGGGGGTGTGGCTCCTGCCCAACTTGACCCCGCCGGTGGTCTATATCCTCCTTTGGCAGTGGTTCTTCGACTCCTCGCGCTATGGTTTCCTGAATTCATTCTTGGGGCTGTTCGGCCTCCCGCCGAAGGCCTGGCTCACCCACTATGCGCTCCCGATCGTGATCCCGGTCAACGCCTTCATCGGGCTCTCCTTCTGCATGATCGTCTTTACCTCCGCGATCAAGTCCCTCCCAAGGTCACTCATCACCGCGGCCAAGGTGGACGGGGCCACGACCTGGCAGGTCTGCCGGTGGGTGATCATCCCCCTGCTCAAGTGGCCCATAGCCTTCATGACCGCTTGGCACCTGATCGCCCACATCAACTCATATGTCTACATATTGCTGCTCACCGATGGGGGGCCATACTACCGCTCGGAGGTGTGGGCCCTCTACACCCTCCACCGGTCCTTCGACTTCTATGAGTTCGGCTACGGCGCCGCGATGGCGATGCTCCTTGTAGCGGTGACAGTGCTGTTGACGCTGGGGATCTGGAGGGTCTTCGGGCTGGGGAGGCTCCTTGAGCCGAGCAAGATCGAGGTTTAAGTGAAATGAAGAGGAAGCTCCTTAGTGCTCTGCCATATATAGTCCTCGGGGTGAGCTCTCTGCCCTTCTTCATCATGTATAGCTGGCTCCTGATGAACTCCTTCAGCGAGCGGGTGAGCTTCGGGTTCATCCCCAAGGGGCTCACCCTGGAGAACTGGAGCTTCCTGTGGGCACCGATCGAGTGGGGCCTGGAGAGGACCACCATCTGGCGATTCCTACTGAACACCATCCTCTACGCCGGTGGGATAGCCATCCTTCAGTTGGTGGTCTGCACCCTGGCGGCTTACGCCATCTCGAGGATGGAGTTCCGCGGGAAGACGCTGGTCCTCGGGCTCCAGCTCCTGCTCAGGGCCTTCCCCGGGGTCCTTCTCCTCATCGGGACCTTCTTCGTGCTGCTCTACCTCAGGCTGCTCTACACCATACCGGGTGTGGTCCTGGCTAGGATGGCCATGGAGATACCCTTCGGAGTGTGGGTGATGAAGGGCTTCTTCGACGGGGTCCCCTGGTCGGTGGAGTGGGCCGCCCTGGTGGACGGCTGCTCCAGGTTCGGCGCCTGGCGGCAGGTCGTATTCCCGCTGGTGAAGCCCGGACTGCTCGCGGTCTCCCTGTTCGGGTTCCTGGCCGGCTGGGAGGACTTCATCTTCGCCTATATCCTCCTACCAGGCGAGACCAAGGTGCTCTCGGTCCTCATCCAAGGGCTGGTGGCGACCGAGGTGATCGATTACGGATACCTGGCCGCCATGTCCCTCTTCTACATGCTCCCGGCGTTGATCTTCTTCCTCCTGGCCCAGAGGGCCCTCACCAGGGTGGCCATAGCCACCGTCAGGGCTTAAAATTGAGGATGCTGAGCAGGGGAGATGGAAGTCACCTTAGAGGAGCTGAGCAAGTGGTTCGGCCAGGTCAAGGCCGTCTCGAACCTGAGTCTCAAGATCGAGGACGGGGAGTTCGTCGCACTCCTTGGCCCTTCCGGCTGTGGGAAGACCACCACCCTGCTCATGATCGCCGGGATCTACAAGCCCACCTCAGGCCGGATCTACTTCGGCGACAGGGTGGTGAACGACCTCCCGCCTAAGGACAGGAAGATCGGGATGGTCTTCCAGGACTATGCCCTCTATCCCCACATGACCGTCCTGCAGAACATCGCCTTCCCCCTGAAGCTCCAGCGGGTCCCCAGGAAGGTGAGGGAGGAGCGGGCCAGGGAGGCCGCCGAGCTCGTCCAAATCGAGGAGCTCCTCGATCGGAGGCCGTCCCAGCTCTCCGGCGGTCAGCAGCAGCGGGTGGCCCTAGCCCGGGCCCTGGTCAAGGAGCCCGATATCCTGCTATTGGATGAGCCTCTCTCCAACCTGGATGCCAAGCTGAGGATAACGATGCGAGCCGAGCTGAAGCGGCTCCAGAAGGAGCTGGGGATCACTACTATCTTCGTCACCCACGATCAGCTCGAGGCGCTCACCATGGCCGACAGGATCGCGGTGCTCGATCGAGGCGAGCTGCAGCAGTTCAGCACACCTGATGAGCTGTATAACTCCCCCTCGAACCTCTTCGTCGCTGGGTTCATCGGGACCCCGCCGATGAACTTCATCGGGGCCTCCCTGGAGCGCCTGGCCAGCGAGGTCTTCCTGGTGAATGAGGTCCTTCGGCTCCGGCTGCCGGAGGAGCTCGCTCGAAGGGTCGCCACCAGCATGTCCGCTTCCGCTCAGCTCGTGCTGGGGATCCGACCTGAGGACGTGGCGATCGCCCAGGAAGGCGAGCTCGAGGGGGAGATTCAGGTCTTGGAGCCCCTGGGAAGGGATCTCCTGGTCACGATCAGCCTGGGTAGCAGTGGAACCCAGGGGCCGACCATAAAGGTGCTCGCTCCGCCGACGTTGAGGGCCGCCATGGGCGATAAGGTCAAGCTGCAGCTCGACATGGGTAGGATCCACCTCTTCGATAAGGCCACAGGGGAGGCACTATAATGAGTCTGCGCTATCTGGATCTGTCGCTCCTATGGAGATAACCGGTCTTGGGATCAACGTCCATCCTGATCGCGTCCGCGGCGAGTGGGAGATCCTCAAGGAGGAGCTCGAGTATTTCCAGGAGCTGGGCTACGACTACGCGGAGATCAGCCCGGACGCGGTGGACCTCATCTACCAGGGCAAGCTCCACCCCGCCCAGATGAGGAGGCTGCGGGCCCTCCTCGGGGAGTTCTCCCTCAGGTATACCGTCCATGCCCCTCGGGTCCTCGACCTCAGGGACCTCGAGAACCTCGAGCTCCAGAAGGAGATCTTCAGATCCTGCATCCGGCTCGCCGCCGAGATCGGCGCGGAGATCTTCGTCTACCACTACGGCCGCAGATCAGAAGACCAGGAGAGGGAGGCGCGGCTCCTCGAGGCCATGCTGGAGCTGGCCGACTTCGCCGCCGGCTATGGGGTCCAGATCTGCGTGGAGAACATCGAGATCGACACGGTCGCCAACGTCGTCGAGTTCGTCGAGCAGGTGGCCGAGGAGAAGGGGAATGTGGGGATGACCCTCGATATCGGCCATGCCTTCCTGGCCTCTCGGCGGTTCGGGTTCGACCTGCTGGAGGCGGTCAGGCAGGCCTCGCCTTACGTCAGGCACCTCCATCTCTCGGACAACTTCGGGCACTTCGAGGAGACGAGGCTGCGAAGCTACGAGCAGTATAAGCTCATCCCCTATCCCAAGCTGCTCCAGCTCGGGAGGGGCGACCTCCACCTGCCGCCCGGCTGGGGCGAGGCACCCATCGATGAGGTGCTGAGCGAGCTCAAGGGCTACCGGGGGATCCTCCTTCTGGAATACTACTCCCACCGGTATAGGCCCCAGGGGCGGGAGATCCTCCAGGCGGCGAGGAGGCTCGTCGAGCGGCACTCCCTCACCCCACGACGAAGTGGATGACGTCGCCGTCCTGGACCTCGTAGTCCTCGCCGACCCGCTGGAGCAAGCCGGCCTCCCTGACCGCTTGGATCGAGCCGCGCTCGAGCAGGTCCGAGAGCTTGACCACCTCGGCCTGGACGAACCGTCTCTCGAAGTCGGTGTGGATCTTCGCCCCGGCTTGAGGCGCCCTCGTGCCGCGCTTCACCGTCCAGGCGCGCACCTCCGGCCCATCCGTGGTGAAGAAGGTGACCAGCCCGAGCAGCCTGTAGCCCGCTTGGACAAGTCGAGTCAGGCCGGACTCCGCAAGGCCCCACTCCCGGAGGAACTCCTCCTGCTCCTCGGGGGTCTTGGCCGTCTCGGCGATCTCCATCTCCAGCTCGCCGCGGATGGCGATGAACCCCCCGCCGCGATCGACCGCCAGGCGCTCGACCGCCTCGGAGTAGGCGTTCTCGCCCTCATCCCCGACGTTAGCCACATACAACGTGGGCTTGGCGGTGAGCAGCCCCAGCCCGCGGACCAGGCGCTCCTCCTCCGGGGTGAGCTCACCTGCGAGCTCGCGGAGCGGCCGGCCGCGTGCGACCTCCTCCTTGAGCTTGGCGAGGAGCTCCGCCTCCTTGGCGGCCTCCTTGTCAGCTTTGGCCTTCCGGCGGAGTTTCTCCAGGGCGCCCTCCAGGGTCTCCAGGTCCTTGAGTAGTAGCTCCAGCTCGACGATCTCGATGTCCCGCTCGGGATCGAGTTCGCCCTCGATATGGGCCACATTGGGGTCCTCGAAGCAGCGGACGACGTGGACGATAGCGTCGACGTTGCGGATCTCCGCTAGGAACTGGTTCCCCAGGCCCTCGCCCTGGTGGGCCCCGCGGACCAGCCCGGCGATGTCCAGGAACTCCAGCGTGGTCGGGACCTTCCGCTTCTCGGGGAAGAGGAGGGCTAGCTTATCGAGCCGCTCATCGGGGACGGGGACCACCCCGACGTTGGTCTCGATTGTGGAGAAGGGGTAGCTCTCGACCCGCGCGCCCGCGGCGGTGAGGGCGTTGAAGATCGTCGTCTTGCCGGCGTTCGGCAGCCCGACCAGGCCGCAGGTGAAGCCCATCTCAGCTCATCTCCCCACCTTAATCCTTATCCTTTCCTTAACCCTCACCCCTTGAGCGCCCGCCTGGCCAGCTCGGCCACCTCCCGCGGGGTCCGCCCGACGGGGACCCCCTTCCGATCGAGCGCGGCCGCCTTGGCCTGGGCCGTCCCCTCCCCGCCGGTGATGATCGCCCCGGCGTGGCCCATCCTCTTTCCCGGCGGGGCAGAGAACCCCGCGATGTAGGCCACCACCGGCTTTTCCATCTCCGCGGAGATGAACTCCGCCGCCTCCTCCTCGTCCCGACCGCCGATCTCCCCGACGAGGACGACCAGCTCGGTCTCGGGGTCCTCCTCGAAGAGCTCGAGGATCTCCACGAAGGAGGAGCCGACGATCGGGTCGCCGCCGATCCCCACCACGGTCGACTGGCCCAGCCCCGCCCGGGTGAGCTGCCAGGCGATCTCGTAGGTGAGGGTCCCCGACCGGGAGACGATCCCCACCGGCCCGGGGGTGAAGACCTGCTCGGGCATGATCCCCAGCTTGGCCTTCCCCGGGGAGATGAGCCCCGGGCAGTTGGGCCCGATGAGCCGGACGCCGCGGGCCTTGAGCATGTGGTAGACCCGGAGCATCTGGTGGACGGGGATGCGCTCGGTGATGCATACGATCAGCTCGATCCCGGCGTCGGCCGCCTCCACGATCGCATCGGGTGCGAACCTCGCCGGGACGAAGAT
>CAZCTZ010000029.1:0-12637 GCA_964501855.1 uncultured Thermotogae bacterium | reverse complement strand
GAGGCCCTCGGGCTGGTGCGACGCGATGGCTACCGGGCCTCATCAGGGGGGAGGAAGCCGGTCCTCTACCGGTTGAATGCCCAAGCGGGATATGCCATCGGGGTCGACCTCGAGATCCCCGAGCTCGGCCTCGCCCTCTGCGACCTCGCCGGTCGGCCCCTCCAGGTGGGCTCCTTTGTGCTCCCCAGCTCGATCTTGGGTGAGCCGGAATCGGTGCTCAAGTTCGTGGGGGAGAAGGTCAAAGGATTCATCGGGGGGGTGGGCCTGCCCCGAGAGAGGCTCCTCGGGGTTGGCTTTGGAGTCCCGGCCTTCCTGAAGGGCGAGACCATCGTGATCTTCGGGCGGACCCTGCCCCGCTGGGAGGGAGTCCCTGCCAAGGCCCTCCTTGAGAGGATACTGGGCCTGCCGGTGTTCGTGGACAACGATGTCAAGTTCATGGCCCTCGCGGAGAGCTACGCTCGGGGCCAAGGCCAAGCTGAGCCGAAGGCGGGGGGGGCCGCAGACCCGGAGGTCATGGTCTACCTCGCGCTGAGGTCCGGGGCCATGGGGGACATCCGGATGGGCGGGAGCGCCCTGATCGGGGGGAGGATCTTCCGTGGGGCTCATGGGAACGCTGTCTCACTCCAGAACGCCTTCGTCGAGCTGGACGAGGCGCTGGGCAGTGCTGACTCACTAGGGCTCACCGATAGGCCCGAGGAGGCCATCCTCAAGCTGAAGGAGTGCCTCCTCCCTCCCATCCTGAACATGGTGATGCTCTTCGACCCGCGGTATGTGATCATCAACGCTGCGGTCCTGGGGGAGCATGAGGCCCTCTTCGTCAGGGAGTGTGAGGAGGCCCTGAGGGGTCAGCTAGGCGCCATCCTCGATTGGGACCTCCAGGTCCAGCCAGCTCGTGAGAAGGAGCTGGCCTGTGCCAAGGGCGCAGCGCTCTTCGTCCTCCAGGAGCTCTTCAGCTCCCCGGAGAAGCTGATAAAACAGTTAATTCAGGGGAAGGAGGTGGTGGGTGAACAGCAAAACTTATAGTTAAAAATAAAATACTTAAGAAGGGGGTCTGAACCGTGTGGAGGAGACTTTTGATACTGGTATTGGCTCTAGGCGTGGCATTTACCTTGATCGGTGCTTCCCAGGAGGTCGTCACGATCCGGATAGTGGGCTTCAGCGGGGACACCCCCATGGTGGAAGCGCTGCTGGCCCACCTGCGAGACCTGGGCAAGTTCCCTCCGAATGTTGAGGTCGTCTGGGAGCCCGAGGCCAAGGACATGCGGGAGCGGGTGCTGACGGACCTTGCCGCCGAGACCGTAGCGGACATCTACTATATTGACGTCTACTGGGCCGAAGAGGCGGCCAAGACGGGGCGGCTTGAGCCCTTGAACGAGTATATCGCCCGCTCTGAGGAGCTAGGGCCCGACCTCAGGGATGTCCTGCTGGAGCCATTGGTGGAGGCCTTCGAGTTCGATGTCAACCCCGACATCCCCGGCAAGGAGATCTACGCCATCGCCAAGGACTTCAACAGCTTGGTCATATGGTATAACAAGGACTACTTCCAGGAGGCGGGGGTCCCCTTCCCGGATAACGATGACACCTGGGATGACTTCCTGAGGAAGGCCAGGCTGGTGAACGAGCGCGCCCTGAGCTTGAAGGCCGCGGGGGGATTCGCCGTGAACCTCAATCCAGATCCGGTGCGGTATCTCCCCTTCGCCTTCGCTAACGGGATGCCATTCCTACTGGAGGACGGCTGCGCCCCCTTTGGGACCCCGGAGGCCATCGAGGCTGCTGTATTCTATACTGCGCCCATCTTGGGCGGCTTCGGGGCGACCTCGGCCGACCTCGGCGTCGGCTGGCCGGGTGCTGCTTTCACCGCGGAGAAGGCGGCCCTCGTCAATGAGGGCGGCTGGATGCTGGGGCCTATCATGTATGACAACCCGCTTTTGGACTTCGGTGCCGCTTTCCTCCCTCTGACACCGGATACCAAGGAACGGGCTAATTACCTCTTCACCGTGGGCTATGCGATACCCATCTTTGCGGAGCATAAAGACCTGGCTTTCAAGGTCATCGAGGCCCTCACCAGCTTCGAGGCCCAGCTATTCATGCTGGAGCGGTTGGCCATCCCCTCGCGCAAGGCCCTCGTTGAGGCCCCTGAATCTCCGCTGGTGAAGCCCACAAACCGCTTCCAGGAAGGCGCTAAAGTGGTCTTCGAGGCCACCTCCCAGCCTGGGACGCGCCCCTTCACCTTCGGAGCGGTAGGAGGCGGTGACTATCTAGGGGTCCTGGGGGAGGCGCTGACCAAGATCATGGTCGAGAAGGTCCCCGTGGTGGACGCCATGAAGGAGGCAGCTCTAGAGCTGAATAGGCGGATGGAGGCGAGGGGCCTGATAGCGCCAGGCCAGTGCCCAACAGAGTAACCGGGAAGGATGGTTAGGACGGTCCTGGGCAAGGGGGTGCGGACCTTGCACCCCCTTGCCCTTTTGAAACCGCAGGTCTTGGAGGAAGCCGGGGTAGCCTTCATCTTGCTCCTGCCCCTCTTGTGGACCCTAGCGGTGGCGTTCGCCTATGCCTTCGGCCGCGCTGTCTACTTCAGCTTCACCGATTATGACCTCTTCAAGACCCCTGAGTGGGTGGGCTTGAGGAACTACACCCAGCTCTTCAAGGATTATCGCTTCATACTCGCCTTCATCCATACATTGACCTACGCTGGGATCGTCACGACCTTCCAGACGGCCTTAGCACTCCTCCTGGCGGTCGTCGTCAACCGGAAGATCAGGGGGATGACCTTCTTCCGGGCTAGTTACTATGTCCCCAGCATCAGCTCCTCCATCGTCATCACCCTCATCTTCATGTGGTTGGTGCATCGCAAAGGGATGGTAAACTTCGCCCTGACGGCGATCCATCAATACCATCGGCACATCCTGCTGTTCTTGGCGCTCGTGGTGATCCTCCAGGCGATCCAGGTCCTCTGGGAACGCCGGCATCGGCTGCCAGCCCACCCCCTCGATCCCGTCCTCCTGCTGATCAGCCTGCTGGGAGCCACTCTAGGGGTAGTGGTGGCCAGTTGGACCGGGCTGCTGGGGGTGGCTCAGGTCAGCCCGGTCGAGATCTCCTGGTTGACGACCGAGAGGAAATTCCTCGGCATCCCCCTGCCCTTCCTCTCCATAATGGCCCTCAACATCTGGACCACCGTCCCTACCTTCATGGTGATCTTCCTGGCGGGGCTCCAGGACGTGCCCAGGGAGCTATACGAGGTGGCCGAGCTCGACGGGGCCACCTATTGGCAGAAGCTTTGGTATGTCACCATCCCGGCTATTAAGCCCGTGATGTTCTTGGTCGTTACCCTGGGGCTGATCGGCACGCTCCAGGTGTTCGATCAGATCGCTATCACCGCCGGGGTGGCCCCCCTCAACTCCGTGATCACCCTGGCTTACTACGTCTATTGGAACTTCTTCGGGAGCGGCACCCTCCCGAAGGTGGGACTGGCCTCTGCCGCGGCCCTCTTCCTGGCGCTCCTGACCCTGGTCGTGGTCCTGCTGCAGCGGCGATTCGGGATCTCGGAGAAGGGGTGGTATTCGTGAGGGGCGCATCCACCTCGGTCCCGAGGCTAGTAGGAGTCCCTTACCGCGGCGAGATCTACATGGTCAGGCAGGAGTGGCTCCTCCGCCGCCAGCGCGCCAAAAAGCTCATCATTTACACCCTTTTGCTCGCACTGGCCGCCTTCATGGTAGGACCTTTGCTCCTCGCCTTCCTCTCGTCATTCCGGGCCCAGGCCCTCTCCTGGCCTCCCGAGCTCTTCCCCCCGAAGTTTTGGCCCAGAAACTGGGTCGGGGCCTGGAATCTGGGCCTTCAAGGAGGGGGGAACGGCTGGATGGGCGGTTGGGCCCCCGGCCATCGATTGACCTTCAAGGTCACCTTCAGATATCCCCAGAGCCAAGTTGCGGCCAATCCTCCCCTCCCTCAGGTGGTGGTGCTCCCCCCTCCCATGATGATGGGAGGGGCTAAAGATCCTAGGCCGATCACCCAGGCCGAGATCGAGCCCATCAAGGAGCGGTTGACAGGCCAGGGCTTGGAGGTCGCCTACCGGGTGACCCTCATCCACAGCGGGAGCGAGCGGATTCCTCAACTCCGCTTGGGGATCATCGGCGCTCCGGGATCCCGGTTCGTCGAGGCTACCTTATCGCCCTCCATGGTGAGCCATCGCTTCAGCGGGACCGTGCTGACCTGGCAGAATATCACCCCTGGGATCCTAGGTTACCTCTTCGAGTCATATGTCCAGGCTTGGACGACCTATAAGGGCCAAGAGGGCAGGTTCCTGTTCCCTCGATGGGTCTTCAACTCGTTGATCGTGGCGATCTTCAAGGTGGTGCTCACCGTCCTCTTCTCCCTGATGGCCGGCTACGCCCTGGCGAGGCTCCGCTTCCCCGGTCGGAATTTCCTCTTCTTGTTCGCCATCTTCACCATGATGGTCCCTGGGCAGGTGACCTTCATCTCCAACTACATACTCTTGAGGGACGGGATCTTTGGGATTTCCAAGCTCTTCGGGGCCTCGACGCTCATCAACACCTACTACGCCCTCTTCCTGCCGGGCTTGGTGAGCGCGGGGAGTGTCTTCTTGATGAAGCAGTTCATGGAGTCGATCCCCCGGGAGCTGGAGGAGGCGGCGCGGATCGATGGGGCTAGCTCCTTCCAGATCTTCACCCGGATTATCATCCCGCTGTCGTTGCCGGCCATGGGTGCGCTCTCCATCCTCGCGTTCCATGGCTCCTGGAACGAGTTCTTCTGGCCGCTGGTGGTCCTGAAGACCCAGGAGATGTGGACGCTGCCGATCGGGCTTCTGGCCTTCCGGCAGTTTTATGGCTCCGTCGCCGGGACCAATTGGAACCTGGTCCTGGCCGGAGCTGTGATCAGCGCTATCCCCGTCCTGGTCATCTTCATCCTGTTCCAGCGTTACTTCATCGAGGGGGTCAAGCTCAGCGGGATAAAGCAATGAAATGAGGGGAGGGGTTGGGAAGCCATGGAGATCGAGGCTTTCATCTTCGACCTGGATGGCGTCCTGACGGACACCGCGGAGTATCACTTCAGGGCATGGAAGCGCCTGGCCGACGAGGAGGGGATCCCCTTCACCCGCCGGGAGAACGAGCGCCTACGGGGTGTCTCCAGGAGGGAATCGCTCGAGATCCTGCTCTCGCTCAAGGGGAGGGAGGTCACCGAGGAAGAGGCGGAAGAGATGATGGCTCGCAAGAACCGCTACTATCAGGAGTTGATCGAGCAGATCACCCCGGAGGACCTGCTCCCCGGAGCGATGGAGCTATTGGGCGAACTGCGGAAGGCGGGGATCAAGATCGCCGTCGCCTCAGCGAGCAAGAACGCCCGCACGGTCCTCGATCACCTCGGCATAATGGACCATATCGATGCCCTCTCCGATGGCTATAGCGTGACCGCTAGCAAGCCAGCTCCTGATCTGTTCTTGCATGCAGCCGCCCAGCTGGGTGTGCCGCCCGAGCGATGCGTGGTCGTCGAGGATGCAGCGGCGGGGATCAGGGCAGCCAGAGCTGCCGGGATGTGGTCCATAGCTCTAGGGCCAAGGGAGCGCTTCCGGGACGTATTGCCGGACTTGATCCTTCCGAGCTTGGAGGGGGCTACCCTATCCGAACTCCTCCGAGCCCTGGAGCGCTCAGCCCGCCTGTGGACGATCCGTGAGGAGAGCTTCAATCCGGAACGGCAACGCCAGATGGAGACCGTCTTCACCATCGGCAATGGCTACCTGGGCACTCGTGGCACCTTCGAGGAGCGCTATCCGGGCGATCAGCGAGCGACTCTGATCCATGGCCTTTACGATGACGCGCCCATCGTCCATACGGAGCTAGTTAACTGCCCTGATTGGCTGGCCTTCGACCTCCTTGTGGATGGGGAGCGCTTCTCCATGGACCGCGGTGAGGTGCTGAGTTATGAGCGGTCTTTGGATCTGCGCGATGGGGTGCTGACCCGGGAGGTGCGCTGGCGCAGTCCGAAGGGCCACATCGTGGTGGTGAATATCGAACGATGGGCCTCCCTAGCCGATGAGCACCTCTGTGCCATCTCCTATACGGTGACGGCGGTGAACTTCGCGGGCGAGGTGGAGCTACAGGCTGGGATCGATGGAGCGGTGTTCAATCCCGGGGTCCTCCATCCCGCCGGGGTTGGGCTAGCCCATTGGACTCTACTAGATTATGGTAACCCTGAGCTGCAAATAATATACATCCATATGGGGACCGATCGGAGCGGCTTGGAGCTCTGCCAAGCGGCCTCGCTGAGGGTGCGGGGAGGGGGAGACGTAAAGTATGCTTTCTGTGAATGCCCCCTCCGGCCAGCGGTGGCGGCTCGATTTCGCCTGCGACCGGGTGAGAGCGCCACGGCGATCAAACTGGTGAGCGTCTTTACGAGCCGCGAGGCCGCCGATCCGGTGAAGGCGGCTCTGGAGGGCTTGAAGAGGGCAAGTAGCCTCGGGTATGAGGCCCTCTTGGCGATGCATCGGGCAGCATGGGCTGACCTATGGGGAGATGCCGATATCCTCATCGAGGGAGACGATGAGGCCCAACTAGCCGTGCGGTTCAATCTGTTCCACCTGCTCATCGCTGCCCCTCGCCACGATGGGAGGGTGAGTATCCCCGCGAAGGGGCTCACTGGCTTCGGTTACCGAGGCCACGTCTTTTGGGATAGCGACATATTCGCCTTGCCCTTCTTCACCTTCACCCAGCCTAAGCTGGCCCGCAACCTGTTGATGTATCGCTACCACACCCTCCCAGGGGCACGAGGGAATGCCCGCCGGAGGGGATATGAGGGGGCGATGTATGCCTGGGAGAGCGCCCTAAGCGGTGAGGAGGTGACCCCACGGTGGGTTCCCGGTCCGAATGGAGAGCTGGTGCGCGTCTGGTGCGGTGATATCGAGCTCCATATCACCGCGGACGTGGCCTACGCTGTGTGGCAATACTGGAAGGTGACGGGCGACGATGCCTTCATGCGCGACCAGGGGGCGGAGATCATCCTCGACACCGCTGTCTTCTGGGGGAGCAGGGTGGAGTATGACCCCGAGAAGGACCGGTATGAGATCCGCGATGTCATGGGTCCTGATGAGTATCACATCCACGTCGATAACTCGGCTTACACCAACTGCATGGTCCGGCACAATCTGAAGATAGCGCTGGAGGTGCTGGAGTGGCTACAGCGGGCATATCCCGATAAAGCTGCTGAGCTGAAGGAGCGGCTAAAGCTGGATGAAGGGCGGCTCGCCCACTGGGCCAAGGTAATCAAACAGATGTATGTCCCCTATGATCCTGAAAGCGGGATCATAGAACAGTTCGATGGCTTCTTCGAGCTGGAAGACCTGACCTTTAGGGAGTTGGAGCTGCGCCGGGAAGCCGGGATCGCTCGGCCATCAGCAGGCATTGAGCACTTAGAACGAACCCAGATCATCAAGCAGCCCGATGTGCTCATGCTCCTCCACCTTCTGGGCGACCTGTATGATGCCAGAACGAAGAGGGTCAACTGGGACTACTATGAGCCGCGCACCGATCGGAGCCGGGGCTCCTCTCTCGGACCGGCTATCCATGCCATCATCGGCTGTGAGGTGGGCGAGCTTGAGAAGGCTTACGAATACTTCATGCAAGCTGCCCAGGTCGATCTCCATGATCGATATGGCAATACGGAAGCGGGCATACATATCGCCTCCGCCGGCGGGGTATGGCAGGCGATCGTCTTCGGCTTCGCGGGGCTCAAGCTCACCCCCGAGGGCCCGCTCGCTCGACCGCGCCTCCCAGATCACTGGAGGCGACTACGTTTCGTCATATACTACCGTGGGGAGAGGGTGGAGATCGATCTACAGCGTCGATAAGTTCGAGGCTTCGGGTGGGGGTAGCGAGGGCCTGCCACTTGACAAAGGGGGCCTATTTGGGCTATATTTTAGCAAAACTTTTGCAAAGCATTTGGCAAAATGGGGAGGTCCCTGGCTGTTCGAGCTGTCCTCATGACCGTTCGTCGGCGAAAGGGGGTGATAGGAGGGGCATAGCAGCGAAATTTAGGGACAATTTCACCAAATTAAGGAGGAGGTAGAGGAAGATGCTCAAGAAGACTCTCTCGATCTCGCTTGTGGTGCTGTTGATCGCTGGAGTGGTAGGGGCCTTCAGCATCGCCCAGGAGAAGGTCACCTTGACCCTGATCCACCCCTGGGCCGGTGCGGAGGAGGAGCTGTTCAAGCCGGTGGTGGCAGCGGCTGAGGAGGCCCTCGGGATCGAGATCGAGACGAAGATCATCCGGTCCGAGGACCTGATAACCCTCCTGCCGACCCAGTGGGCTGCGGGGACGGCTCCAGGTGACGTCATCTTCCTGACGGTGCCGCCGCTCATCAGGAAAGGGGCCGCAGAGGGCCATATCCTGGAGGTCACCGATGTGATCGATCCAGCTGAGTTCGTCCTCGGGACCGTGGATCTTGTCACGGTCGATGGCAAGATCTACGGCGCCCCTTACACCAGTAAGGTCAAGCCGGGCTTCTGGTATCGCAAGTCCTTCTTCGAGGAGCACGGTCTCGCGGAGCCGACGAACTGGGCGGAGCTAGAGGCACTGCTCGAGGAGCTCAAGGGGATCGAGGGCTTGAAGGCCCCGATCGCCAGCGGCGACGGGGTCGGCTGGCCACTCTCTGACACGGCCGAGCACTTCCTGGTGGCCTTCGGCGGGCCTGAACTCCACAGGGAGCTCGCAGGGTGCGTCTGCTTCCCCAAGTGGTGGTCCATCATCAAGGCGATATTTAATGATGTGCTCGCCCCCTGGATAGCGGCCGGTTACTTCAGTGAGCCGATCGAGTGGACCACCGCGCTGGAGATGTGGTGGCGCGGGGACTTCGCCCTCTACTTCATGGGGAGCTGGATCACCGGGATGGTCGATGACCCCGAGGACTTGGGCCTCTTCCCCATCCCAGGGACGATGGGCGTAGCCCGCTGCATCGACTTCCTCTTCGTCTCCGCTTACACGGAGCATCCTAAGGAGGCCAAGGCGCTCCTCAAGTGGCTCGCCACCGAGGGCCAAAAGATCCAGGTGACGACAGGCGGTCACATCGCTACCTACATCCCTGTCCCGTTGGATCTCTACCCGCCGGTCGACAGGATGGTAGCCGAGAAGGTGGCCCCGATGGTCTCCCTGTTCGACCTGGACGATGCCATCGGCGGCGAGTTCCAGACGACCTTCTGGGACCAGCTCAAGCTCCTCTGGGTGGAGCCGGAGAGGGTCGATGAGGTAGTCGACGTGATCCACGAGGCATACGACAGGGCCTGTGGCTGCGGCTCGTAAGCCCAACCTAACACGCCGGCAAGGGAGGAGCCGGAGGGGGCAGGATCAGCTCGCCTATCCTGCCCCCTCCTTCCTTTTCCTTTTTCGGGGTCAGCGCTCCCCCTCTGTAAGTAAGAGGGATAGGATAAACTCGGGCGGATGAATCCAAGGCTCACCAAGAGGTTGCCGCGGCTTAAGGAGAGGCTCTCTCAGTCCCTCTTCCTCATCCCGGCTCTCGCCCTTCTGGCCACCTTCGTGATCTATCCCGTGGTCTACACGGTCTGGCTCAGCTTCCACTCGCCGTCGGGGGGATTCTCGCCGCTCGCCAACTACGCGGATGTCCTCAGCAGGAGGGAGATCATAAACCCTAGGGGCTTCTCCCAGGGGTTCCCCCTGGGGGCGCTCCTCCACAACTTCCTTTGGGTGCTCATCCACCTCCCGTTGACCACCTTCCTTGGGCTGGTCTTGGCTGTCATCCTGAGGAACGTGAAGGGCGGCTCGGTAGTGAAGTCGGCGATCTTCCTGGGGATGGTCATCCCGATGATCGTCGGGGGGCTGATCCTCCGGTTCATGTTCGACAAATACACCGGGGTGGTGCCGGCCTTCCTGGGCCTCTTCGGGATCCCCCCGAAGAGCTGGATGGTCTACCCGGATACAGCCCTGCTCGCGCTGATCTTCGGCTCGGTTTGGCTCTGGACCGGCTTCAGCATGGTGCTCTACTCCGCGGGGCTGGGGACGATCCCCCGGGACTACTACGAGGCGGCGATGATCGATGGGGCCTCGCCGGTGCGGATCTTCTTCAGTATCACCTTGCCGCTGCTGCGGCCGATCACCATAGTCGTGGTGACGATGACCATCCTCTGGGAGCTCAAGATCTTCGATATAGTCTACGTCGCGACGATGGGAGGACCTGGTGGGGCCTCGAACGTCCTGGCCTTGCAGATGTATTTCTATGCCTTCCGCCAGCTCGATCCCTACCGTGGTTCTGCCGTGGCGACCTTCCTCATGCTGCTGACATTGCTCGTAGTCATACCGATGATCAGGACCCTGAGGGAGGCCAGGTGAGATGGGGAGGAAGCTGCTATCGACAGTCCTGATCCACCTTCTAGCCTGGTCCGTCGGCCTGGTCTGGATCGTCCCCCTCTTCGGGCTCTTCATGACCTCGATCCGGCCCTATGGCGAGGTCATCTACGGCTGGTGGAACTTCAGCGAGTTCAACCCGACTTTCGAGAACTTCGTCAGGGCTTGGACCCATCCCACTGCAGCGCTATCAGCCGGGATGCGCAATTCCCTGGCCATCGCGATCCCCGCGACCGTGGTGCCCATCCTGGTCGCCTCGATCGCTGGGTATGGCTTCGCCAGGTTCAAGTTTCCCATTAAAAACTATTTATTCATCACCATCGTCATCCTGATGGCCCTCCCCCAGCAGATGATCGCCGTGCCGATCTTCCGGCTGATGAAGGAGCTGGGGCTTCTGGATCGGTATTTGGGGCTGATCATCGTCCACTCCGCCTGGGGGATCCCTTGGATCCTATTCTTCATGAGGAACTACTTCACTACCCTTCCCATCGAGATCGAGGAGTCAGCCAAGGTGGACGGTGCCTCCGACCTTGTGATCTTCCTGAGGATAGTCCTGCCGATGTGCATCCCCGCCTTGGTCTCGGCCGCGGTCCTGCAGTTCATGTGGGTCTGGAGCGATTTCTTCCTGGCCTTGATCCTCATCTACTCACCTGATAAGCTGCTGGCGACCCAGCGGCTACCGCTCATGAAGGGGGTCTACTTCGTGGACTGGGGTCTGCTCTCCGCGGCGGCCATCCTGGTGATGGCGGTCCCGGTCCTGATCTTCGCCTTCCTCCAAAGATACTATATTAAGGGAATGGTCGGCTGGGCGATGAAGTGAGCGCCACTTCGCACTAGAGGAGGGCTCGATGGTGATGCAACCTGGGATCTCGGATTACGCCGAGTTGGCCGGCAAGGAGGCGATCGAGGAGCTGAGGCGGCTGGCAGGGCCCCTCGAGGGGCTCTCCTTCCTACACGTCAACTCCACTCGGGAGGGCGGCGGGGTGGCCGAGCTCCTCCGGCGGCTGGTGCCATTATTGGGCGAGCTCGGGCTCGAAGCCCGCTGGGAGGTGATCGAGGGGACGCCGCTGTTCTTCCGCACCACCAAGGGCCTCCACAACGCCCTCCAGGGGGCCGAGGTGGAGCTGAGCCCCGAGATGCTCGAGGAATACAGGAGGGTGAACCGCGAGAACGCGGAGCGGCTCGACCTCGAGGCGGATGCGGTCGTGATCCACGACCCCCAGCCGGCGGCGCTCATCGATTATCGCCCATCCGGGCGGAGCAGGAGCAGGTGGCTCTGGCGGTGCCATATCGACCTCTCCCGGCCGAACCAGGAGGCCTGGGACTTCCTGCGGAGCTATGTGGAAAGGTATGATCTGGCGATCTTCTCCTCGCCGGAGTTCATCAGGTGGCCCTCCGCCCCCCTGCTCATCGCCATCATCCCCCCCTCGATCGACCCTCTGGGCGAGAAGAACAGGGAGCTCACCCAGGAGGAGGTCGAGCGGGTCTACTCCGAGCTCGGTATCCCGCGCGATAAGCCGGTCCTGCTCCAGGTCTCACGGTTCGACCGGTTCAAGGACCCCTTGGGCGTGATCCGGCTCTGGCGGCTGGTCAGGGAGGAGCACGGCCGCGACTGCCGGCTGGTCCTCGCCGGGGGGATGGCCACCGACGACCCCGAGGGGGAGGAGGTGCTCCGCCGGGTGCGGGAGGAGGCCGCTGGTGAGCCGGATATCCACATCCTCCCGCGGCCGCCGGCCCAGCAGCTCACCGACCTGGAGGTCAACGCCCTCCAGCGCGGCGCGGACGTCGTCCTCCAGAAGTCCTTGCGGGAGGGGTTCGCGCTCACCGTCACCGAGGCGCTCTGGAAGGGGAAGCCCGTGGTGGCCACCCCCACCGGGGGGATCAAGCTCCAGGTGATCGACGGTGTGACCGGCTGCTTGGCCTCCTCGACGGAGGAGGCCGCTTCTAAGGTGGCCTGGCTGCTCGAGCACCCCGATCGGGCCCGCAAGCTGGGCGAGGCCGGCCGGGAGCACGTCCGCCGGAACTTCCTCATAACCAGGCACCTGCGGGACTATTTGAAGCTGCTCTCAGCTATCTTCTCGTGAGATAAGATGATCTCGCTAGCTCACCCCTAATCAAGCGGGAGGAAGGGGATTGAGTCGAGGATGAAGCTCCTCAAGATCGAGAATAACATGTCGCGGATCTGTGGTAGGCACGACTTCTTCCGGATATACGCCTCAAATAGGCCGCTATACGCCCAGGTCGACCGGGTGGGTGGAGCTGCTCCTAGCGC
>CAZCTZ010000028.1:0-12822 GCA_964501855.1 uncultured Thermotogae bacterium | reverse complement strand
TTCATCGGCGATCCGCCGATGAACCTCATCGAGGTGAGCTACCGCCGCCGAGACGGAGTCCACCTCTTGGAGGGGGAGGGGTTCACCCTCAGGATCAGCGAGGAGATCGCGAGGAAAATCGAGGAGAACAGCCCCACCGGGAAGCTCATCCTGGGGATCAGGCCCGAGGACATCAAGCTGGAGCCGGGGGAGAAGGAGAAGGAGAATGAGCAGGAGAACGGCTTCCCGGGGAAGGTCTTCCTCACCGAGCCCTTGGGCGGGAGCGTCCTTGTGGACTTCAAGTTCGGCGAGCTCACCTTCCGGGCGCTCGCCCCCGGTGGCTTCGAGGCCAACCCCGGCGATGAGCTCCTGATCGTCCCCGAGCTGAAGAAGCTCCATCTGTTTGACAAGGAGACGGGCAAGTCGCTCCTTGATGAGAGGTGAGAAGAGGGGGTGGGAACGGAGGAGAAAAGGCCTGGAAGCCTCACTTTAAATAAATAAAAGGAGGGGGAGGAGTGGTGAAGCTCTGGAAGGGTATAGTAGTTGGATTAGTCGTCCTGGCCTTTGTAGGTGGTCTGGGCCTAGGATTGGCTCAAGAGAAGGTCAAGTTGGTCATCGCCGGTCGGGATGGGGTCTATGGCCAAGCGCTGGAGCTGGCCTCTAATCTCTATATGGAGGAGAACCCCGATGTCGACATTACGCTCCTCAAGCTCCCCTATGCTAGCCTCTATGAGAAGCTAGTGATCGCCCTGCGGGAGAAGACCGGGGCCTACGATGTCGTCATGCTGGACGATGTCTGGGCCACCGAGTTTATGAGCCAAGGCTGGCTCAAGGACTTGGAGGCGATGGGCTTTGTGGCCGATCCTGACTTCGTGGGCAAGGCCCTCGCCGTCGGGCGCTACCCCTACCCCGATGGCCGGCTTTACGGCGTGCCCTTCGTGGGCAACGTGGAACTGTTCGCCTACCGGAAGGACCTCTTCGCAAAGTATGATCTCCCCAGGCCGGAGACCTGGCTCGATGTGCTCGAGGCGGCTATCACGATCGACCTTAAGGAGCCTGAGGTCAAGGGGATCGTCTTCCGTGGGGTGAAGGGCAACCCGATCGTGACCGGCTTCTTGCCGATCTTCTGGGCCTTCGGCGCTGAGATCATCGACGAGGCCGGCGAGCCGCAGGTCGATTCCCCTCAGGCGATCGCCGCTCTCAAGTTCTTCCTGAAGCTCAAGCGCTATGCCCCCGAGGGGGTCGAGACCTACAATGCCTCTGAAGTGCGCGACGCTCTCCAGCAGGGGGAGGTGGCCATCGCCATCGAGGTCTGGCCCGCTTGGGTCCCCGCCCTGGACGATCCTGAGGTATCCAAGGTCGTGGGCAAGGTGGAGATCATCCCCGCACCTGGGCTGATCACCGCCCCTGCGCCCCTCATCGGGATCTGGCTCTTGGGGATCGCAGCCGATGCCAAGCAACCGGGTGTAGCCCTTGACTTCCTCAAGTTCATCAGCTCGGCCGAGATCCAAAAGCGGCTGGCACTGGAAGTCGGGCTGCCGCCGACCCGCACGAGCATCTATCGCGATGAGGAGGTCATAGCCAAGTATCGGTGGTATCCCGCCCAGCTCGAGGCCCTGGAGGCCTCCAAGCCCCGGCCGCGCATCACCCAGTGGGCCCAGGTCGAGGCCATCTTGGGAGATTACCTCCAGTTGGCGCTCATCGGTGCGCTCTCTCCGGAGGAGGCCCTCCGCGAGGCCAATGCCAAGATCGCCGAGGCCCTCGGCGGATGAGGTGATGAGAGCATAGCAAAGGAGAGGAGGGTGCAGCTCAATCCCCTGGGCTGCACCCTCTTTTTTGTCAGCAACGGTCAAGCTGTATCTCACCAGGAATGAGCGCTCTCTACCAGCGGCAACGGGCTTTTCAGATCCTCTTGCTCCTGCCAGCGCTGCTCCTGCTCTTCACGCTGACCGTCTATCCCTTGGTGGACGTGATCTACCACTCCTTCTATGATTACGACTATATCAAGGGGACGAAGCGCTTCATCGGGCTGGAGAACTACCATAAGCTCCTAGGCAATAGGTTCTTCCTCAGGAGCGTTCAGAACACCGTGGTCTTCTCCGTGGTGGCCACGGCCGCTGAGGTCCTCCTCGGGCTGGGGTTGGCATTGCTCCTGGGCTGGCCGTTCCGCGGCAGGCGATATGTCATCCCCTTGATGATCTTCCCGATGATGATCTCGACAATGGTCGTCTCGGCGATCTGGCGGGCCTGGTTTCATTACGATTTTGGCTTTCTCAACTTCGTCCTCCGGAGCCTGGGCCTGGGAGGGGTGCGGTGGCTCTTCGACCCCGACTTGGCTTTGTTCTCCATCGTGCTGGTCGACGTCTGGCAGTGGACCCCCCTGGCCTTCCTCATCCTGCTGGCCGGGTTGCAGTCGATCCCCCAGGAGCTCTACGAGGCGGCGCGGGTGGACGGAGCCTCCGGGGTAAGCCTCTTTAGGCATATCACCCTCCCGCTCATCCGTAGCCATCTGCTCCTGGCTACTCTGCTGCGGACGGTCGACACCTTCAAGCTCTTCGACAAGGTCTATGCCCTGACCGGCGGCGGCCCCGGGCTGGCCACGGAGACGATCTCGATGCACATCTACCGGGAAGGGTTCAAGTTCTTCAACCTGGGAGCGGCCTCGGCCGCCTCGGTCGTCATGATCGGGGTGGTGGGCGCCCTAGCGGCCATCTACGCTTGGCAGATCCTACGGAGGCAGGCACAGTGAGGCGGAAGCTGAGCAGAGCGGTCTTCTACGGGCTGGTAGGACTGGTCCTCCTCATCACCCTCTTCCCCATCTATTGGATGATCACCACCTCGCTCAAGCCCCCTGGGGAATACGTCTCCAGGCATCCTACGCTCATCCCCCTCCGCCCGACCCTCGAGCACTACAGGGAGCTGTGGGCTCACGGGTTCCTGCTCCACTGGCGGAATACCACGGTTGTAGCCCTCTCTGCGACCTTGATATCGCTTGTCGCGGGCTTCCTCGCGGCTTACGCCCTGGTGCGGTTCCGCTTCCCTGCCAAGTTCGATCAGCTCTTTTTACTATGGGTCCTGCTCATCAAGATGATCCCACCGATCGTCGTGGCCATCCCACTCTATCGGACGCTCCGCTCCGTGGGGTTGCTCAACACCCTCCCTGGATTGACGATCGTCTATCAGGTCTATACCTTGCCATACTGCATCTGGATGCTCCTGGGCTTCGTGCGGGATGTGCCGGTGGAGCTCGAGGAGGCGGCGGCCATCGACGGGGCCTCCCCCTGGCGGACCCTAAGGACGGTCGTTTTGCCCCTGCTGGCCCCGGGGCTCGTGGCTACGGCCATCTTCAGCGTCATCATGGCCTGGAACGAGTTCATCTACGCCCTGCTCTTCCTCCACACCCCGGAGCTCTTCACCCTGCCCATCCATATCGCCAACTACATCACCGAATATGAGACCCTCTGGGGCGAGCTGATGGGGATCGGCTTCCTGGCATCATTGCCGATCCTCCTGCTTTCGGGGTATGTCCAGCGGTATCTCCTCCGGGGCTTCGCTATGGGGTTGAAATAATTGAGCTTAAAGGGAGCCCACCGTGCTGATCAGCCGCTCGAGCCCCTGTTCCCTGAAGACCTCGATCGCCCTGGCTGCCCGGGTGAGCGCCCGCTCGATTATCGGCCACTCCTCGGGGGTGAACTCCCCCAGGACGTAGGCGGTAAGATCGCCTTGCCAGTTGGGCTTGCCGATCCCGATCCGCAGCCGGGGGACCTCCTCGGTCCCCAGCTCCTCGATGACCGAGCCCATTCCCCGATGGCCTCCGGCGCTCCCCTTGGCCCTGGCTCGCAGCTCGCCCAGGGGGAGGGAGAGGTCATCGTAGATGATAAGACAATCTCCGAGTTCCAGCCCGAACCGCTCGACGACCTCCCGCACCGCCAGCCCGCTGCGGTTCATCCAGGTGAGGGGCTTCACCAGCAGGAGATCCTCCTTCGGACGCCAGATGAGGGCCTCATCGAGGCGGCGGCTGCGGAGGCGAGCCCGAGCAAGGCGGGCCTCCCGGGAGAGGAGGGCCTGCAAGGGGGATGGAGGTGGAGCGCGCCTTCGCAGCTCCTCCAGGTAGCGGTCGATCGCCAGAAAGCCGAGATTGTGACGCGTCCGCCGGTATCTGACTCCGGGGTTCCCCAGGCCGAAGACGCACTTCACTGCTTCGCTCTCGCTTTAGCTTAACCTGCTAATTGCTCCTCGGTCTACTACCCTTCCTTCTTCCGCTCCTTCTCTTTAGCCTCAGCAGCTTCAGCCTCGGTCTCAGCTTCGGGAGCCGGGGCCTCCTCCGGCGCGGGTGCAGCGGCCTCCTCAGCTGCGGCGACCTCCACGCGGAGGGTCTTGACGGCGGCCACGGGGACCTCCGCCGGGGTGAGGAGCTTGAGCCCCTCCAGCTTGAGGTCGCCCACTCGGAGGCTCTCGCCCAGGTCGAGCTCGCTCACGTCCAGCTCGAGCTTCTCGGGGATCCGCTCGGGGAGGGCCTTCACCTTCACGGTCTCCCGCAGTTGGCGCAGGACCCCGCCGAGCTTCCGCCCCTTCGGCTCGCCGCGGAGGATGACCGGGACGTCGATCTCCACCTCGCGCCCCTCCCCGGGCCAGTAGAAGTCGACGTGGAGGACCTCATCGGTGAGGGGGTGGTATTGGACCTCCTTGATGAAGGTCTCCCACTCCTCGCCGTCCAGGACGAGGGTGATCCGTGAGCTGCGGGTGATCCGCCCGAGAAGCCTCTCCAGCTCGCTCCGCTTGACCTTTATCAGCCGGTTGAGCCCCGGGCCGTAGAGCACCCCCGGGATCAGCCCACGTCGGCGGAGCTCGCGGGGGTTCTTCTCGCTCGGCTCCCTTGGAGCTGCTTCCAGACGGTGCATTTTATCTTAGACCTCCTCGAATTCAGTAATGAGGGAAGATCTCGCTCACCGAACGGTGCTCGTGGATGCGGCGGATGACCTCGGCGAAGAGCCCGCCCACCGCGACGCAGTCTATTATATCATCCCCACCCGAGGGGAGTGGAATGGTGTTGGTCACCACCAGCCGGCGGAGCGGCGACCCCCCGGAGCGGATCACCTCTCTGATCCGCTCCAGCGCCCCTTTGGCGAATACGCCGTGGGTGAAGGCAGCGTAGATCTCCCTCGCACCCTCCTTCTCCAGGAGGCCGAGGGTCTCGATGAGGGTCGCCCCGGTGGAGATGATGTCATCGATCAGGATCGCCCGGCGGCCCTCGACCTCGCCGATGAGGTTGAGGCTCACCACCCGATTCGAGTCTATCCGGCGCTTCTCCACGATCGCCAGCGGCACCTCCAATTGCTCGGCCACCGCCCGAGCGCGCTTCACCGCCCCCAGGTCAGGCGAGACGATCACCGTCTCCTCGTCGGCCAGCCCCCGCTCCCGGAAGTAGCGCGCGAAGATCGGATCGGCCTTGAGGTTGTCCACGGGGATGTTGAAGAAGCCCTGGATCTGACCGGCGTGCAGGTCCAAGGTGAGCATCCGGTCGGCGCCGGCGGCCTCGATCAGGTTGGCCACCAGCCGGGCGGAGATCGGCACCCGGCCCACATGCTTGCGGTCCTGACGGGCATAGCCGTAGTAGGGGATGACGGCGGTGATCCGACCGGCTGAAGCTCTCCTCAGGGCATCGATCATGAGGAGCAGCTCCATCAGGTTCTCGTTCACCGGTGGCGAGGTCGGCTGGATCACGAAGACATCGGCCCCGCGGACGGTCTCCTTGATGTGGACGCTGATCTCCCCGTCGGGGAACCGGCACACCTCCGCCTCACAGAGCGGCACCCCCAGCGCCTCGCTGATCTGCTCGGCTAGCTGGGGATTGGCATTCCCGGAGATAAGCTTCAGTTCGAATCTCACTGGCCCTCCTTTTCAACCCTACCAGACCAGCACCAGCGCGGATCGCACTCGAGATCGCCCTCGTCTCCAAACCTATCTCATCTCTCATCTCATCTCGAAGCCCTCTACCACGGAGTCCTCTACCACCCGCGCCCTCGCCGAGCTCAGCTCCCTCCAGGAGGGTCCCCGGCCCGACCTGGCAGCCCCGCATGACCCTGGCCCTGGTCTTGGCTTGGTCTGGCCCCGAGCGGGGAGAAGGGAGCGATAAGCCCATCGGGGTTGAAGCGGTAGATAGCGACCAGATGGCCGGTGCCGAGCTGCCCCTCCTGCTCGACGGAGATCAGCTCGAGCTTGAGCCCTTCCAGGGGCGAGCGGACCGCTGCGCCTTGGGGGCCGATCACCACGAGCCTCCCCGTAGCGGGGAGCGGCATGGTGGTTCCCGAGAGGATACCACAGCAGCGGCCAGCCGTTCAGCTCATGGAGGACTTTTGCTCTCTGGGAGCGGAGGCGGGTCCCCTTCCCTGCGGCCAGGATCACCAGGTTGAGCTCGCTGCCCATCGCTTGAAATATATTGAATACCCCCGTGGGTGTCAACTCCTTGACTTTAGCTCAAGGGAGTTAATATCATCCCACTAGTTGGAGGTGAGGCTTGCCGAACTTAGATCTCGGACGACGGGGCGAGGAGCGAGCCCTCCGGTGGCTCAAGAGCCAGGGGTATCGCATCGTCGCGCGGAACTGGCGCTGGCGCGGCGGTGAGGTCGACCTCATCGCGAGAGATGGGGACTACCTGGTCTTCATCGAGGTCAAGACCCGGACCGATGAGGGCTTCGGCCGCCCCGAGGAGGCGCTCACCCCGGCCAAGCGCGAGCGACTGATCCGCGCCGCTCGTCACTATGTCGCCACCTATCGGCCCGAGCTCGAGCTGCGGTTCGATGTGGTCGCGATCGAAGGGGAGGAGATCAGGCTCTACCGGGACGCCTTCCAGGTGGAGGAATAGATAGGGATGTTCGCCAAGACCCTAAGCGGCGCGCTCATGGGGATCGAGGCCTCCCTGGTCGAGGTCCAGTGCGACGTGGCGCGCGGGCTGCCCAGCTTCATCATCGTCGGCCTGCCGGACAAGGAGGTCCAGGAGAGCCGTGAGCGGATCCGTAGCGCGATCAAGAACGCTGGCTACGAGTTCCCGCCCAAGCGGATCACGGCCAACCTCGCCCCCGCGGACCTGCGCAAGGAGGGCGTCGGGCTAGACCTCCCGCTGGCGCTGGCGATCCTCCAGGCGACCGGCCAGGTCGAGGGCGGCCGCGCTGAGGAGTACCTCTTCCTGGGGGAGCTCTCCCTGGATGGGAGCCTCCGCCCGGTGAAGGGCGTCCTGCCGATCGCGCTGGCGGCTAAGGAGGCCGGCCTGCGGGGGGTGATCCTCCCCGAGGGGAACGCCCTGGAAGCCGCGGTGATTGAGGGGCTAGAGGTCCTCCCCGTGGGGAGCCTGGGGGAGGCGATCGCCTTCCTGAGCGGCGAGCTCGAGATCCACCCCTACCGGTTCGACTGGGAGGAATACTTCCGGCGGGAGGCCGCTGGCGGGCCGGACTTCAGCGAGATCCGCGGCCAGGAGCAGGCCAAGCGCGCGCTGGAGATCGCCGCCGCGGGCGGGCATAACGTCCTTATGGTGGGGCCGCCCGGCTCGGGTAAGAGCATGCTCGCGCGGCGATTGCCGTCGATCCTCCCACGGCTCACCTTCGCCGAGGCGCTCGAGGTGACCAAGGTCTACAGCATCATGGGGCTGCTCGACCCCAAGCAGCCGCTGGTGCTCGAGCGGCCCTTCCGTGCGCCCCATCACACGATCTCCTACGCGGGGATGGTCGGCGGCGGCCACGGGGTGCCCAAGCCGGGCGAGATCAGCCTGGCCCACCACGGGGTCCTATTCTTGGATGAGCTGCCGGAGTTCGACCGGACCGTGCTGGAGACCCTCCGCCAGCCGCTCGAGGACCGCCAGATCACGATCTCGCGGGCGGCGACCGCGGTGACCTTCCCCGCCAACTTCACCCTGGTGGCGGCGATGAACCCCTGCGCCTGCACCCGGCGGGATGCCCGTGGGGACTGCATCTGCACCCCGCAGGAGGTCCGCCAGTATCGGCGGAAGATCTCCGGGCCGTTCCTCGACCGGATCGACATCTTCATCGAGGTCCCCCGGCTCACCAAGGAGGAGCTGATGGGCCGGCCGACGGGCGAGCCCTCCGAGGTGATCCGCGAGCGGGTGAGCCGCGCCCGCCAGATCCAGCTGGAGCGGTTCTCGAAGCTGGGGCTGGGGATCTACACCAACGCCCAGATGGGTGTGAGGGAGATCAAGCGGTTCTGCCAGCTCTCGGAGGGCGGTCAAGCGCTCCTCGCCGCCGCGGTCGACCGGTTCGCCCTCTCCGCTCGGGGGTATCATCGAGTGCTCAAGGTCGCCCGGACCATCGCCGACCTCGAGGGCGCTCCCGCGATCCGCGAGGAGCACCTAGCCGAGGCGATCCAATACCGGAACACGGAGGAATTCAATTGAACTGAGCTAATACGGACACGGAAGATGAGAGATCGCAGCCCAGGGAGGGATGCGGGTGTGGAGGTGAAGGTGGATGTGAAGCCACGGAAGCTGAAGAAGGTCCTCATAGCAGCGCTGGTGGTGTTCTCCTCCGTGGGGTTGGTAGCCGCCTTGGGGCTCGCTCAAGACCAGGGGGTCCAGACCCCGGGGATGAAGGTGGAGAGGATCCAGATCGTGGGGAACGAGCTGATCTCGACCGCGGAGATCCTCAAGGAGCTCCCCTTCAAGGAGGGCGAGTGGGTCACCGAGGAGGGGATCAGGGAGGGCGGCGAGAGGATCCTCAAGATGGGCTACTTCCAGCGGGTGGTCCCCAACTACAACCGCATAGACGATGAGATCGAGGTGATCTACCAGGTCGAGGAGAACCCGGTGGTGGAGGAGATCGAGATTGAGGGCAACGAGCAGTATGGCAAGCCGCTTTGGATCTTCGGGCTGAAGATACCCTTCACCAGCCCGATCCTCTCGACCGAGCGCATCCTGGAGATCCTGAAGGACAGCGGCGTGGAGAAGGGGAAGATCCTCAACGCCAACAAGCTCTCGAAGGGCCTCGAGGCGATCCTGAAGGAGTATCAGAAGAAGGGCTACACCCTGGTCAGGATAGGCGATGTGAAGATCGGCCCCAAGCTGGTGATCCAGCTCATCGAGAGCAAGATCGAGCGGATCGAGATCACGGGGGTATCCCCCGAGCTGGAGGAGATCGCCCGAGGGCTGATCAAGCTCCCCCTGGGCAAGCCGGTGAAGATCCGGGACCTCCAGTGGTCGGTCCAGGGGATCAACAACTCGATCTACTTCGAGCCCACAGGTCCGCAGGACATCACCTTCTCCCCGGGGAGCGCTCCTGACAGGGTGGTCCTCCACTGGGCCCTCCGTGAGCGGCGCCTCCTGGAGGAGCCGGTCCTCATCCGGGAGATCCGCTTCATCGGAAACACGGTCTACCCCCAGGAGCGGCTCCTCCAGGCGCTGGGTCCCCTGCCCGAGCCCAAGCCTGAGCACGAGCTCGACAACTTCGAGCTGCTCCAGGTCCTCCAGGGGGTCTACGACCTCTACCACCGGAATGGATACACCCTGGCGGACTTGAAGAGCGCCGGCGTGGAGGACGGGGTGCTCACCGTCGAGGTCCTCGAGGGGGTGATCGATGAGGTCGTCATCGAGGGCAATGAGAGGACCAAGGAGTATGTGATCCGGCGGAAGCTCGCGCTCCGGCCGGGGGAGGTCTTCAACGAGGAGCGCCTGCGGGCGAGCTACGTCGGGCTGCAGGAGCTGGGCTACTTCGAGGAGGTCGAGATCGGCTTCGAGCAGGCCGCTCCCGGGCGGGTGAAGCTGATCATCACGATCACGGAGAAGAAGAACTTGGGGAGCCTGAACGGCGCGCTGACCTACGCCAAGGGCGGGCTCGTGGGCAAGCTCAGCCTCTCCTGGAAGAACATCTTCGGGACCGGGCAGGACATCAGCTTGGGCTACGATCGCGGCCTGATCGGGAGATACCATACCAACTGGCACTTCGACTACAGCACTAGCGTCTTCTTCCCCAGCTATGACTTCTTCAAGATCAGCGTATACCACAAGGTGGAGAAGGGCGAGGGGGCCGGGCGAGCCCTGATCAAGCGGGTCGGCGGGGAACTCTCCCTGGGGTATCCCTTGGGGCCGGGGGTGAGCTTGAAGATCGCCGATCGGTATGAGCGCTTCCGGAAGTGCTATGAAGAAGAGGAGGAGTGCGAGCTGCCCGGGATCACTAACTCCGTCACCTTGGGGCTCTCTCAGGACACCCGGGACAACGCCATCTTCCCCACCAGCGGCGGGCTGAGGAATATCGTCTTGGAGCAGGCAGGGGGCTTCACCCCGGGGGTGAGGTTCACCAAGCTCCAGGTCTCGCTGGTGGAGCACTTCCCCGCCGGCAAGGATCAAGCGCTCGCGATCAGGGCCTACAGCGGTCTGGGGCTCTCCCTCCCCTCGCAGGAGCGGTTCATCCTGGGCGGGGTGAACACGATCCGCGGCTACCCCAGGTCGCTGGTGGATCGGTTCTTCCTCATCAACGGGGAATACCGGGTCAAGCTGACCGAGGGGGTCGTCGGGGTGCTCTTCGCCGATCTAGGCCTGGGAACTGATGAGGCAGCAGGGATGGAAGCCGGCTGGGCGGTCGGCCTGGAGATGAGGGTGACGGTCCCAGCCATCGGGCTGGTCCGGTTCATCTTCACCTGGCCATACGTAGATGGCCGGATGGATTGGGCGCCGAAGTTCGAGTTCGGCTTCGGGCCGATGTTCTAAGGTGTTCCAAGATGATGGTGCGCTTCTAGCATCGAGGAGGTGTCGAGTATGAAGCAGAATCCGACCCTTTGGATCGTGCTGATCGTGGTGGCGTTGGTCGCGGGCTTCTTCGGAGGGCGGCTCTCCGGGGGCGCGACCGCTGAGGACCCCAAGCTCACCGCACGGGTGGACCAACTGGAGCAGGAGCTCCTCTCCATCAAGGGCCAACTTGAGGGCCTGGCCAGCGCGGCCGACCTGGCATCGATAAGGCAGCAGCTCAACTCGCTCGCCCAGGAGCTCCAGCAGCTCAAGAGCGCTGGGGTGGGCCCAGGTCCGAAGATCGCCTACATCAACGCTGAGGAGGTCTTCCTCAAATATAAGGGGACAGCGGCAGCGGTCCAGCAGTTCAGCGCCGAGAAGGCCAAGAAGGAGCAGGAGCTCCAGCAACTGGAGAGCGACTTTGAGGCAGGCAAGATCACCCGCGAGGAGTATGAGAGCAGGGTGCTGGAGATCCAGCGGGAGCTCCAGCAGCTCGACCTTCAGCTCACAGCCAAGGTCCAGCAAGAGATGCTCCAGGTGATCGCCGAGGTGGCCAAGGAGAAGGGCTATGACTGGGTGACCCGGAAGAAGGACGTGGTCCTCTACGTCAGGGAAGGGCTGATGGACGACATCACCAGCCTGGTCATCCAGCGGCTGAACGCCAAGCTGGAGGCCCAAGGGGCCACCGCGTCGGAATAAATTTATAAGACCCCAACCAGGTGAAGGGGAAGGGGATCGACCACATCCAGCGGCTCCTCCCACAGCGGTATCCCTTCCTGATGGTGGATCGTGTGCTGGAGGAGGGAGAGGGCTGGCTCCGCGCCCTGAAGAACGTGACCATCGGTGAGCCCTACTTTGTGGGACACTTCCCCGGGGAGCCGATCATGCCCGCGGCGCTGATCCTAGAGGGGATGGCCCAGACCGCGGGCTTGCTTTTGGCCTCGAGGCCGGATCTGGTTACAACTACAGCTGGCGATTCACCCGATGGGACCGAGCCGACCGGTCTAACCGGCGCTAGGCTAGGCTACCTTGCCGCTGTGGACCGGGCGCGGTTCCGCCGGCCGGTCCGCCCCGGGGATCAGCTGGTCTTCGAGGCCCGGCTCCTTCGCCAGCGGGGCAAGTTCCATCAGGTGCGGGTGGTCGCGACCGTGGAGGGGGAGAGGGCCGCAGAGGCGGTGCTCTCGCTCTTCCTCCCGGGCGCAGGATAGCACCTATCTTGTCTTTATCTTAATCTTACTGTCTGTTCTGTCTGTGATCCGCGAAGGATGAGGTGAGGTAGACAGATCCATTCAGGTGATGCCATGGCCATGGAGAAGCTGGTTGAATCCGTGCCGAACATCAGCGAGGGGCGCTCCCGGGAGAAGATCGACCAGATCGCAGCCCAGGTGAGGTCCACCCCGGGCGTGGCACTCCTCGATGTCGACCCCGATCCCGACCACAATCGGACGGTGATCTCACTCGTCGGCCCACCGGAGGCGGTGGAGGAGGCGGTCCTCCGGCTGGCCGCCAAGGCGGTGGAGCTGATCGACCTGAGGGAGCATCGGGGCGAGCACCCCCGGATGGGCGCGGTCGACGTGATCCCCTTCGTGCCCATCCGAGGCGTGAGCATGAAGGAGTGTGTCGAGCTCTCCCGGCGGGTCGGCCGGCGGCTCGCCGAGGAGCTGAAGGTCCCGGTCTACCTCTACGAGGAGTCGGCGGCCAAGCCGGAGCGCCGCGACCTGGCCCACATCCGCCGGGGGGAGTTCGAGGGCTTCTTCGAGAAGATCCGGCAGCCCGGCTGGGAGCCGGACTTCGGCCCGCGGGAAGTCCATCCCACCGCGGGAGTGACCGCTGTCGGCGCCCGCCCGCCGCTGATCGCCTACAATGTGAACCTGGGGACGGACAACCTGGAGGTGGCCAAGCGGATCGCCCAAGCGGTGCGGGGCTCCAGCGGCGGGCTGCGCTACGTGAAGGCGCTCGGCTTCGCCCTGGAGGAGCGCGGGCTCGTCCAGGTCTCGATGAACCTGACCAACTACGAGAAGAGTCCGCTGTTTAGGGTCTTCGAGCTGATCAAGCGCGAGGCGGCCCGCTACGGCGTCCCGGTGGTCAGCAGCGAGATCGTGGGGCTGGTCCCCCAG
>CAZCTZ010000027.1:0-13045 GCA_964501855.1 uncultured Thermotogae bacterium | reverse complement strand
TCCGCCCGTGGTTGATGATGATGGCACGCTCGCAGATGTCCTGCACCACGTTCATATCGTGGCTGGAGAGGAGGATCGTCCGCTCGCCCCGCTCGGCTAGCTCCCGCAGGAGGCGGCGGAGCTCATAGGAGGTCTCGACGTCCAGGCCCAGAGTGGGCTCATCGAGCAGCAGCACTTCTGTTCGCTTCACCAGAGCGCAGGCGACGGCCAGCTTCTGCTGCATCCCCCGGGAGAGCTTCCTCGCGGGGGTGCTTGCCTTCTCCCGCAGGTCGAACAGCTCCAGCAGCTCATCGATGTAGCTCCTGACCCGGCGGAGGGGGAGCCCCTGGAGCCCGGCGAAGAACTCTAAATTTTCACGAGGCGTGAGCCGCCAGTAGATGTTCCGGTTACCCTCCAGGACGGCGGCGACCTTGGCCAGGGCGCGCCTCTGGTCCCGCAAGGCGTCGATCCCATCGAGATAGATCTCGCCCGAGGTCGGCCGGATCAATCCGGCGATGCACTTGATCGTGGTCGTCTTCCCCGCGCCGTTGGGACCGAGGAGCCCCACGACCTCGTTCTTCCGCACGGAGAAGCTGATCCGGTCGACGGCGAGCACATCCCCGCCGCGCCGCCCGCGGTAGACCTTGGTGAGCTCCCGAACCTCTAGGACCGGCCTGTTCGCCATTTCACCTAGCTCATCGCTCCAGTTCCAGGGAGCGGATCTCGACCTCAGCTACCCGCTGGAGCTGGCTGACCAGGAAGAGCAGCTCCATCAGCGGCCGGAGCTTGAGGAAGCCCTGAGTGCGGATGCCGAGAACTCCTGTTGCCCCGACTCCCATTTTAGGAGCGGGAGGGGTGATGGAGAAGCCGGCCACCTCCCGCAGGCGGCCCTCCTCGCTCAGCGAGTAAACCGCCATCCCGTCAGGCATCCAGAAGTTCCGCCGCCAGCCCTCCGCCGGGGTGAACTCCTGCTCGTAGAACTCCATGATCGCGGCGGGTTCGACGTCCTCGACCAGGTAGCCCACCGCGCGGAGGCCCTCCAGCCTGGCGAGCGCCTCCATCGCTAGCTCGGCCAGCCGCTTCGCCAGCCGCTCCAGTGCGAACCTATCCTCATCCTCAAGCTCGGGGAGCCGTCGCGGGAGGAGCCTCTCCCGGAGCCAGGGCTCCTCCTGGAGCCGCTTAGGGAGATAAGGGACCTCCGGCTTCTCCAGTTTCAGCCCCTCCTTGAGCCAGCCCAGGAAGTCCGCGTCGGTGAGGTAGAGCTCCCACTGGATCTCCCCGCCGGGGTAGATCGGGACCTCAAGCTCTGACGCCACCACCGACCCCTCCTCAGCCAGTGGGGCATAGGTAGCCGTAACTCCGGCGAGGAGCCCGACGGCTACCAAGGCCAGCGCCGCTCGAAATAGTCCTCTTGTCATCTTAACTCTCCTCCTTCCTCTTGAATTTTACCGCTCGCTCGACCCGCTTCACCCCCGCGGGGTGGTCGTAGAACAGGAATTCCACCAAGGGATGCGGCGCGGCATACCTCAGGTTCTGGTCGCAGATCTTGATGTCGACCCGCGCCTGAGCCTCCGGCTTTCGCGTCAGCTCCAGGGCGAACTGGTCGGCTTGGCCCTCGGACCACCTCGAGAAAGTGTTGTAAAGCGGCCTGAGCAGCAGGAAGACCCCGCCGAGGACCACCAGGAAGAGTGGGAGGCTCTCGATGCCCCTGCTGAGCCCGAAGGCCCGAGCGAGGGGCTCCAGCGTGAGGTGGACGGCCCAGAAGCCCAACAGGGCCAGCGCGGAGAAGGCGCCGATCGCCTTCCATAGGTCACGGTGGAGGTGATGCCCCAGCTCGTGGGCGATCACCGTCTCGATCTCGTCGGGGGCGTAGTTCTCGAGCAGGGTGTCCGACAGGATGATCCTGCGGGTCGCACCGAGCCCCGCGAGCGCCCCGATCGCCCTTCTGGTCTTCACGCCAGCGGCCATCCTGAAGACACCGAGGACCTTTACCTTCGCCCGCTCCGCCAGCCCCTTGAGCCGCCCGGCCAGCTCCTCATCCCTCAGCGGTTCGAACCTGAAGAACAGCGGCATCAGGACCACCGGCGCGATGAGGCTCATCAGGACGATGAAGAAGGTCGTGATCGCCCAGGCGATGAGCCACCACAGACTGGTCTGGGCGAGCCCGATGTAGATCCCTGGGAAGGCGAGCAGGAAGATGATCAGGTTGATCGCACCGCTCTTGAGCTCATCGGTGAGCCAAGACCCCGGTGATTGGGTCGAGAGCCCATAGCGCCGCTCGAGCCGGTAGCCCCACCACGAGCAGGGCAGCCCCACGAGGAGGAGCCCCAGCGTGAAGATCAGGGTATAGAGCGCATCCTGCGGCCAGAGGCCCCGGACAAAGCCCTGATCCAGCTCACCAGCTCTGCGGAACCGCACCGGGCGAAGAGGAGGAGCAGCGCGAGCAGGGCCCCGTAGCAGACAGCACTCAGCATCAGCCGATCCCGCTGATACCGCCGTACGCGCGCCTGAGCCTCCGGGTTGAAGCCGTATTCCTTGAGCCGCTCTACATCCATTCCGTTCCGCTATACAGCGAGCCGCTTGCGGCCCTTCCTCCTCCGGCGGGCGATCACCGCTTGGCCGCCCTTGGTCCGCATCCGCGCGAGGAAGCCGTGGGTGCGCTTCCGCCGGCGGTTGTGCGGCTGATAGGTCCGCTTGGGCATGGCCGCTCACCCCCTATTCGTTTCAAGCTTGGCGAGGCATGACTTTTATGATATGATATGATATCGAGGTCTAACCCCGAATCTCCCCTCCTCCAGCTGCCACTTCATGTTCCGCAGCCCCTTCCACACCTGCTCCACCGGGCTGGGTTCCGGATGTAGGAGGGCAGGTAGACCAGCGTGATCCCCTTCCGGTCTGGGTGTGCATGGCTGATCCCCTCCGTGGACGTATGGTGCTCGCATAATACCCGCTTTAGCTGATGGTATCAACCGACCCATCGTTCATCTGGACCACCAGGTGCTCTCGGCCCTCGAGGGCCCTCTTGATCGCCTCGGCCAGCTCATCCCCCTCCCCTTGGACGTCGGATCCTCCTAATATTACGGTCGTCAGCCCCCTGACCCACCTCGGAAGAGGCGAGCTTGAGCCCATCTGGATCCGGAGATCGCCCCTTGTGGGTCTCTGTGATATCATCCTGCTAGGGGTCAATTCGGCCTTGAAGCGGCGCGAAAGGAGGGGAAAGAAATCGATATCGATTCAGATCAGAGATCGGCGAGCTGCGGAAGACCGACAGGTGGATCATGGGGCTGCTCTTCTTCATGTGAATTGACCGAGCGATGATCTCGTCTCCATCTGGCTCTCGAGGTGAATCCCTCAGGGGGTGATCGGGCTTGCCAAAGGTGGAATTCCGGGTGAGCTTGCCCTTGAACCTCTACTACCACCTCCAGCTGAGCTGCGGCACCAATCCCCAGCTTAAGAACAAGAGATACCAGCAAGAGTTCTCGCCCACGATCCCGAAGGACCTCTGCTGGGACTTCTACTTCGCTCAAGATCAGTATTGGTTCACCCAGAGGTTCTTCATCGAGACCCTGGGCCGAGCTCAAGATCTGCCATCACTGGAGGAGGGCTTCGCCGGGGGATTCGAGGAGTATATCAAGGGAGAACTGCTCCCCAAGCTCGCTGACATCCTGAGGAGGGCCTACAGCTCCTATGAGCCCTACTGGCGAAAGAGAGAGCCCGAGCTGGAGAGGATGAGGCGGGAGATCGAGGCCCGCTGGCGGGAGTGCGAGGAGGAGGTCTTCACTAAGGTCGAGGAGCTGACCAAGCTCGAGTGGAAAGAAGAGCTATACACCGTGCATCTGGTGGACTCCTTGGGCTACGGCGGGCTCCTATTCGGCGAGGGGCACTATGCCATCGGGGTGAGCGAGCCCAAGACCTTCCTGCACTGCCTGATCCACGAGCTCGTCCACGATAATATCGAGCCCGCCGTCCGCAGGGTCCATGTGGAGCTTGAGCTCTCGCAGGCCCAAGAGGATGCGATCGATGAGACCTTCGCCAGGCTGATCGAGATGGAGGTGACCGAGGCCGTCGCCCCCTGGGCCGAGGAGCCCCTCGATCAGAAGAGGAAGGAGGCCAGGGAGCAGGGCTTTCTCGAGTTCTTCGAGGCGGTGCTCAGCGACTGGCCGGGCTACCTCGAGAGGGTGGAGAACTACCCGGACATAGGGGCCTTCATGCGGGAGGAGGCGCTCAAAAGAAAGCGGGAGCTCGAGCTCGCCAGGCCCCATCTTTAGCTGAGGAGGGGGAGGGACGGATGAAAATGGAAGAGAGAGCTAGACTACGAGGAGGAATGTGATGAAGCGGAGAACTACGGGCCGGAGCCAGATTGGAAGAGGGCGGGTCAAGACCTCCGGCTGAAGGGGCGGTCGTGTTTGTTGATCCTATGAGGTGAGCCCCCGCCCGCCCTAAAGCCCAGGCGGGCCGTCCCGGATGATCCGGCCGTCCTCTAGATAGATCACGCGCTCCACCCGCTCGAGGAGGCGGAAGTCGTGAGTGGCGAAGAGGAAGGTCACCCCTTGGTCCTCGTTTCAGCTTCCGCATCAGCTCGATCAGCTTCAGCCCGGTCCCCGAGTCGAGGTTCGCCGTCGGCTCGTCGGCCAGCATCAGGGAAGGCCCAGGGGCGACGGCCCGGGCGATCGCCACCCGCTGCTGCTCACCCCCGGAGAGCTGGTCAGGAAGGCGATCGGCCAGCTCGGCGATCTCCAGGGCCCGGAGCACCGCCATCGCCCGCTCCCGCCGCTCCCTCGGGGGGACGCCCTGAAGTTCCATGACAAATTCGGCGTTCTCCAGCGCGGTGAGCACCGGGATCAGGTTGTAGGCCTGGAAGACGAACCCCACCTCACGGAGGCGCAGTTCGGCCAGCTCGTCGGGGGAGAGCTCATTCAAACATCGCCCGTTGAGCCAGACCCGCCCGGCCGTCGGGCGGAGGAGCCCTCCGATAATGTGCAATAGGGTGGACTTCCCCGAGCCTGAGGGTCCGGCCAGGGCCACGAACTCCCCCCGCTGGATGACAAGATCGATGCCCCTCAGGGCCGGGGTCTCGATCTCGCCCGTCCGGTAGACCATCTCCAGCCCCTCGGTGCGGACGACCTCCATTCCCTCAGTCACCATGGACTTCGGACCACTACACATAGCGCATCGCCTCCGCCGGGTCGAGCCGGGCGGCCTTCCGCGCCGGCTGCCAGGCGGCTAGCGCGGCGATCGCGACCATCGCCAGGGCCGAGCCCAGCCCCTCGGTGAGTGTCATCCGCAGGTGGAAGACCGGCTCGATCCCAATCGCGGCCATCATCTCCTCGTAGGCGAGCGGGAGGGTGAACCCCCGGCTCCCCCAGAGGACAAGCCCCACCCCTAGGCCGCTCCCGAGGAGGGCCCCGGCGAGGGCCAAGAGGAGCGATTCGGTCAGGACCAGTCCCATCGTCCGCCGCGCGGAGATCCCCACGGCTCGGATCAGGCCGAGCTCCCGGATCCGCTCCGTTACCGAGAGGTAGAGGGTGTTGAGCACCACCAAGCCGCCGAGGAGGTAGAAGATCGCGGCGAATCCCACGTAGATCGGGCGGATGATCCGCAGGAGGCCGACAGCTTCGGGGGCGAGCTCCTCCCAGGTCTCGACGAGATACTCTTCCCCTAAAGCCTCCTGAAGCCTCCCTGCCACCTTGGCGATCCGCCCCCCATCCCAGGGTCCGCTGGCGCCGCGGACGAGGGCGACCACCGCCGTCGCCGCTCGGGGGGCGCCAACCAGCCGGCGGGCCTCCTCCAGTGGCAATTGGACGAGCTCCCGGCTCAGCTTGGGCGAGGGGGCGTGGAACTTGCCCACGATCCGCGGGGTGAGCACCCGGGAGCCGATCTGGGGATGGGAGAGGAGGAGCAGGAGCGACCCGCCGACCTCGAGCTCCAGTCTCTCCAGCAGCAGATCCCCGGCCACAACGACGCTTGTGTCCCCCTCACGGAGGTAGCGCCCTTCCTCGATCCACTCGTCGATCAGACCGATCCGCTCGGAGCGCTCCGGCTCAACCCCCTGGATGAGCACCCCGCGGGAGCGGTCGCCGGCCGCGGCGAGGGCCGGGAGCTCCAGCCGAACCGTATACCACTCGATCTCGGGGTCCTGAGCGAGCGCCTCGAGGATAGGCGTGACATCCCAGATGAGCGGGAGGGTCTCCGTCTCGGCGGCGCGGTAGCCCGCGGGGTGGACCTGGAGGTGGCCGGTCTGGAGCTCGACGGTGTTCCGGAAGAGGCTCCGCTCCCAGGCCCCGGAGAAGCCCCACATCAGGTCGAGCAGGGTCACGGGGATGAGGACCGCAAGCAGGATGAGGATGCTCCGGCGGCGGTTGCGGAGGAGGTTCCGCCGGGCGAGCCTCAGGATGAGCCGCATGCTGCCCCACCCTCCACGAGGCACTCCAGGGTGAACCGCTCCGGGGGGATGGCGAGCCCGAACTCGTAGGTCTCGATCACCTGCACGGTCCGGCTGCCCTCGATCAGGTAATCATCCACCACCGTCTTCAGGGGGACCGTCCGCGGCCGCTCGCCTTCGACCTCGATCCGGACGAACTCGGAGAAGGTCGCTTCGCGGATCAACGTCCCCCGCTGGTCGAAGTAGTCGATGAGCAGGACAGCGCAGTCCGAGTCGCGGATCTCCAGCTCTAGCCTTCCGTAGACCACCGGAGCTTCCGGCTTAGGGGTGAGCCGGAGGCGGTGGATCAGCTCCCCTTCCTCCGCCGGGCGGGTCCCCAAAAGCTCCGCCTCGTAGTGCTCGCTTAAGGTCCCGCGGTAGACGTCCTCCAGGGCGAGGTCCGAGCCGAGGAACTCCTGAGAGAGGGCCGACGGGGGGAGGGAGATCGCCCGGCCCGCCGCCGGATGGTAATACTAGAGCTCATCCCCGAGCAAGAGATACCCTGAGCCGCGCTCCTCCTCCGGCTCGAGGACCCGGATGAGCACTCGCTTCCCGCCCTCGTCGCTCCACACTTCCAGGCGATACTCCCGGGAGTAGGCGGGCCGGAAGAGCTGCAGGAGGATCGTCCCGTGGAAGGTCATCCCCACCCAGTTCTCCCGGGCGCACTCCAAGAGCGCCTCTGCGGTGGGAGTGGGCGGGCCCTCCTCCGCCTCCATTGCCGCTACCAGTGAGATCCCGAGCGAGATCAGCAGTGACACCGCGATCCGTCTAGCTCTAGACATGGCGCATCGCCTCCGTCGGATCGAGTTTGGCCGCCCGGCGGGCGGGATACCAAGCGGCGAGCAGCCCGGTGAGCACGACCACCGAGAAGCTGTAGAGCCAATACCATCCTGAGGCCTCGGCATAGATCACATGGGGCATCCCCAGCTCGGGGAAGGCCTCAGAGTAGATCCCGAGGTCGAAGCCCGCCCGCGCCAGGTAGATGATCAGGCCATAGCCGGCGCCCCCGCCGAGGGTGAACCCCAGGGTTGAGGCCAGGACCGATTCGACGAGGACCATCCTCGCCAGCCGGCGGGGCTTCAGCCCCAAGGCCATCAGCACCCCGAACTCCCTCGTCCGCTCGAGCACGGTGAACATCACCGTATTGGCCACCCCGAAGCCGGCGAGCGCGGCCAAGAGGAGCATCGTGGGGACCATCTCGATCCGCTCGATCCGGGCCATACTGCTGAACAGGGGATCGAGCTCCATGAAGGTCGAGACCTGGTAGCCCTCACCGAGGACCTCCTCGAGCGCCCGATCTGCCACGCTGGGCTTAACCCCCGAGTCCAGTGCGATCGCCACCTCCGTCGCGCCAGGGGTCCCGGCGAGCCGCCGGGCGTCCTCGAGGGGGATGAAGACCACAGCCTCATCGAGGAGCGGCAATCCGGTCTCGAGCAATCCCACCACGCGGAAGCCCCGCGCCTGGGGGCCCTCCCTCCCCTGGATGTCCAGGACGACCCGCTCGCCGAGGCGGACATCGAGCCGCCGGGCAATCTCCCGGCTGAGGAGGATCTCCCCCGGCCCCTCGAGGAACCGGCCCTCACTCACGGCCCGGTGGAGGACGGTCACCTGGGGCTCCCGCGCGGGGTTGATCCCCCTGATCTGGACCCCTCTGGCGGCGTAGGTGCTCCGCAGGAGGCCCTCCAGTTCCAATCGAGGAGCCCAGGCGCGAACCCTCCTCTCTTGGCCTTGGAGGGCCTCCTCCAGGGCTCGCAACTGATCCGGAATGAGGACCAGCTCCAGGTCGGGATCGTCCAAGTAGCCGCGGCGATGGACCTGGAGGTCGCCCGTATCCAAGGAGACCCGGGCGTGGATCATCGAGCTGAAGAAGCCCTCGGTGACCCCCCAAAGGAGGACCACGGCCCAGGCGCCGACGGCGACGATCCCGATCATGAGAAGGGTCCGCTGCCTGCTCCGCCAGAGGTTCCGCCAGGCCAGCCGGAGGATCATATTTATATTCTTCCCAATTATGATCAACTAAATTGGGCTTGATTACACCCTCCTGGAAATGGCGGGGATGAAAGGCCGGAAGCTAGGAAGTCTCCAGCGCTTCCCGCACCTCTTTAAATTTGATCCCCTGCGTCTCGAGCTCGGCGAGGACCGGCTTGTAAATTTCAGGGACTACGGGGATCTGGATGCCTTTGAGCTTGAGCTCCCCCCGCAGGATCAACTTCGCCCCGATCGCCGCGGGGAGGCCGACCGTGCGGGCCATCGCGGTGTCCCCACCGGGGATGCCGAAATCTACCAGCGTGGAGGTGATCTTCTCCTTGCGACCGGTGTCGGGGTAAGTAGCGATGAGCTCGTGCTGGAGGACGATCATGTCCCGTTCGCCCTCCTCGTATCGGAGCTTCTCTTGGAGTCTCACGGTGAGCAAATCGAGCGGCGAGCCGCGCTCAAGCGGCAAGGGCTCATCGCTCAGGATATTGAGCCATTCCAGCTTCCCCAGCACCTCCGAGTCCTCAGCGAGCCCGAGGTGGGCCGCCAGTTCCCGCTTGAGGTCGCCCTCGCCTGGACTGCCGATGAGCCTCCTCAGGAGATCGGCCCAGGTGAGCCCTCGGAGGTCCCGCTCCTCCTCGTCCAGGAGGCCGAGCTCGATGAGCTTCTTCCAGGTGGCACACCACCCCAGGTTCCGCAGTGTCCCCCGATACATCGCCTCCGTCTCGGGGATCCCGTAGGTCTCGATGTAGGGGATCGAGTCGCGGTTGGGGTAGGCCTCGAACTCGCCCAGGCCCTCGATCTCCACCGTCCAGTAGTGGTCGAAGAGCTCCTCCGCGGGGATGGAGACCTCCTTCCCGTCCTTCAGGTAGCGCGCGGGGTTCTTCATCGCCAGGAGGACCCCCCGTGGGCTCCAGGAGAACTTGTAGCCGAAGGGGTTGGTGTTGGCCTCCGGTGCGGGGAGCCCCCCGCAGTAGGAGTAGAAGCTCACCACCTTCCCGCCCTTGTCGTGGACGTCGTCGATCAGCCGCATCGCCTCCATATGGTCGATCCCCGGATCGAGCCCGATCTCGTTCAGGATGATGATTCCCGCGTCCTTCGCCTCCCCGTCCAGCGCGCGCATCGCCGCGCTGACGTAGGAGGTCGTGACCATGTCCTTCCTATGCTTGATGCAGATGGTGGCCACCGCCACGTGGTGGACGTAGGGGAGGAGGCTGATCACGAGATCGGCCTCCCTCACGAGCCCCTCCAGCGCGGCGGTATCAGCCACGTCTAGCTGGCGGGCCTCACCCCGGGGGTGGCCGGCGATGAGCGCCTCCGCCTTGGCGAGGGTCCGGGAGGCGACCCGCACCTCGTAGCCCTGATCGAGCAGGTAGCGGACCAGGGGCCTTGCCACGAGCCCCGCGCCGAGGACGAGCACCCTTTCCATTTCTCTCATAAAAACTCCTCCAGGTAGCGGTAGTCGGGGGTGAGCTCCCCCCGGTAGGCGATCACCGCCCGCTTGATCTCCGGTGGGAGCTCACACCGCTCAAATGGGCCGGACCGGTCACTAGATAGCGCGGACCAGTTGGCGATCGGCGGGACGAACCCCTTCAAGATCCGGCTGAACTCCGCTGAGGACTCCCGCGGCAGCTCGCAGGGGAGGTTGTCCACCGCCAGCACCACCGGGCCGGGTCCCTCAACCCCATCGATCGCCTCATCACGGAAGGGATCGTAGACGAAGACCGGGCTGCCGGGGTCCGTCGCGCGGAGGGTGCACTCGACAGCCCCCTCGATGTCGCAGCTGATGTCGCCGATCACCCGCAGCCGGGGGCGCGCCCCCTCCCCGCCGTATAGCCGCCTTAGGTAGGCTTTGGTCACGAACCTAGGATATCGGCTCTCCCAGTAGATGCAGTTCATGAATACCGTCAGGTAGGGCAGGTAACCCTCGAGCTTCGGGCGATACCTCTCGGGATGGTCGTAATAATCCTGGAGCTGGAACTGGTGGTCAGGGGAGCGCGGCTCGACCATGTGCTCCTCCTTGAAGACCACCTTGTAGACGATCTTCCTATCCCTTAGGAGATCAGCGACCGCGGGCAGCTCCTCGGGGCTGACCTTGCGGACCGGCAGGAGCTCGAGGATCTCCTGGGCCCCTCGGGAGACGTTCCCATACCCAGCGAGGCCGATGATCAGCGGGGTCAGGACCTCAGGGAGGCCCTCCTCCTCGATCCTCCTGCCAATCCGGGCGACTGCTTCCTTGGCCTCCTCCAAGCTCTTGTAATGGAGGGTCTGCTGGAGCCCGCTGAAGGGGCTTTTGATCCCCTCCCACTCCAGCCGTCGGCCTAGCGCCCAGAGCGCGTCGATCATCCCCGCGAGGCCCGCCCACCGCCCGAAGCCGATCAGCCGCCGTCCCTGGTCGTCCACTATCCGCTCGTAATCGATCAGGGTGCAGCCGAGCTCCAGTATCCTCTGCAGCATGGGCATGTTGTGCGGCTGACCCTTGATCGTGTGGGAGAAGAAGACGTAGGTCTTCCCCGGCTCGAAGAACTCCAGCGGGAACTCCTTGATCCCGAAGATCACCGGACAAGAGGAGAGGTCCTCCTGGAGCTTGGCCCCCGCCCGGGCGTATTCCTCATCGGGGAAGGCACGGATCTTTGAGGGCTGGAGGTAAACCTCGATCCCGTGCTCCTCCACCAGCTCCCGGACGTGCTCGGGGATCAGGGGAGCACGGCGCTCCCAGCGGTTCTTGTCCTCCCGGCGGATCCCGATCCTGATAGGGGCTTCCATAGCCTGGCCTTCACCTTCTTGACCTTACAGGGCTTTTTCCATTTGGATCTTAAATTTTAATGGCATCCGCTTGGGCTGGCAAATCCCATCGGGGCCTTAAGGCGGACATTTAAGCAAACCTATGGCATATACGCCAAAGATCTTGTTAGAATCCACCCAAAGATGGGCCATGGCTGGGGAAGCAGAAGCGAAGGTGAAGCTCGGTCTAGCCCTCTCCAGCGGCGGTGCACGCGGTGCAGCCCACGTCGGCGTCCTTAAGGTCCTGGAGCGGGCGGGGATCGAGATCGCGGCGATCGCCGGGACGAGCATCGGCGCGGGCGTCGGCGGGCTCTACGCCGCGGGGGTCCCCCTCCGGGAGATCGAGCACCTCTGGCTGGAGACGGACATCGTCAAGGTGATCAAGAACTACCTGCCGACGTTCCCCCGCTCCGGCTGGTCGAGCGGGAGCGAGTTCCGCCGCAGCCTCCAGCAGCTGATCGGCGATATCCGCATCGAGGACCTCCGGATACCTTACGCTGCGGTCGCCACCGACATCGAGACCGGCGAGGAGGTGGTCCTCCGCTCCGGGCCGCTGGTCGAGGCGATCCGCGCCTCGACTTCCATCCCGGGCCTCTTCACCCCGGTCTACCTCGAGGGGCGCTACCTGGTGGACGGCGGTCTGGTAAACCCCCTCCCGACGGACGTCGTCCGGGCGATGGGCGTAGACCTGGTGATCGCGGTCGATGTCGTCCCCTATCCCCAGGAGGGCTTCCGTGCCGGGCCGCCGCTCCTGGAGCGCCTGCGCAACTCCTTCATCTTCAATAACCGGTTCACCCAGTTCTTCCGGGAGCGATTCCAAGCCAGCGAACTCCCGGAATACATGCGCAAGATCGAGCAGGACCGCCCTGAGGACCTCTCCTCCGCGCCGGGGGTCATCTCGATCCTCAGCCAGGTCTCGAACATCTTCCAGCGGCAGATGGCGGACTTCCACCTCAGGGAGGCGCCCCCTGACCTTTTGATTGAGCCACGGTTCGCCATCCCGCCTAAGTTCCACCGCGCGCGGGAGGCGATCGAAGCGGGCGAGCGGGCCGCTGAGGCAGCCCTCCCCAAGCTGGAAGAGCTCCTCCAGCGCCGGTCCTAGCTCGAGTCTCAACGGCGCTCGAGCAGGACCTCAAAGAGTGCCTCGTAGTCAGCGTCGGGGTCCCAAAAGAGGTAAGTCTGCAGGCCCAGCTCCCCCAGGGCGCGCAGCTCCGCGCGGATATAATCCACGAGGCTCATCTCGGGGGGCAGCTCCAGCGCGAAGGCCTGCAGGAAGGGCCGCAGCCGCAGGCCCCGCCTAAGACCGCTCTCCAGGGCCTCCTTCACCGTCCGGTAGGGCTGGACCCGCCTCAGGGGCTCATAGTGCGAGGGATAGACCATCGGCGAGATGAAGTCGACCCAGCGGGCGAGCGCGCTCAAGTCCTGGCCGATCGGGTCGATCCGCTGCTCGTTCCACTCCCAGAGCGCCCGCCCGAAGACGTCCACGGAGAGCTTGATCTTGCCCCCGAGGCGCGCCCGGGCCAGCTTGAGGAACTCCTCGATCGCCCGATACCGCGCTTCGTAGGCATAGGTATAGGCATGGGCTTGGCCGGGGCCGATCGGGCCGTCATCAGGCCAGCGCAGGTAATCGAACTGGAGCTCGTCGAAGCCGAGCTCGGCGACCTCGTGAGCGATCGCCAGGTTGTATTCAATAGCTCGGGGGTCGCTCGGCGGGACCCAAGGGCCGAGGGGATTTCCCAGATGGTGGGCCAGCTTCGGGTCGTGGAAGACCACCTGACGGGCGACGGTGTAGATCCCCCGGGCTCGGAGCTCGGCCACCAGCGGGCGGAGCTCGAGCAGCGCTGCTCGGGCACCGATCTGCGCCGCCAGGGGCACCTCGGTCGGGTA
>CAZCTZ010000026.1:0-13543 GCA_964501855.1 uncultured Thermotogae bacterium | reverse complement strand
CCGATCTCGCGCGTCCGCTCCAGCACCGCGGTATACATCGTGTTCATCACGCCGATCCCGCCGACCAGCAGCGAGATCCCCGCGATCCCACCCAGGAAGGCCCCCAGGATCCCGATCGCCTGGTTGACCACCTTTCTTAACTGCTCGACGGTCTGGACGGTGAAGTCCTCCTTGCCGCGGCGGGCTAGGAGGACCCGCTTGATCCTGTCGGCCACCTCGTCCACGTCGTAGCCCTGCTCTACCCGGACCATCGCTATCGAGATCTTGCCCTCCTCGCCGGTGACCTCCCAGAGGGCCTGGAGCGGGACGAAGATCCCCTCATCGTTGCGGGGATTGCCCCCTTTCTTCAGGACCCCCACGACCTTGAACGGCCTATCCTCGATCTTGAAGGTGTCGCCCACCTCCAGTTCGAGGTCCTGGGCGACCGCCGGGCCGAGTAGGGCGCCGTCCGGCTCGTCAGGGCGGAAGAGCCGCCCGGATGCCGGCTGTAATAGCATGATCTTGACCATCTCCGGGGAGAGACCCATCACCGGGAGGAAGCCCTCGAGCTTCTCCGTCTGGATGTAGGAGCTCTTGTAGAACATCATCCCTGCGGACTCGACCCCCTCGATGGCCTCGAGTTCGGCGGCGTCCAGCTCGAGCGTCGCCGTGAGGCTGGGGTGGAAGCCCCGCAGCGTCCCTGGCATGATCGTGATCACGTTGTAGCCGAACTCCTCGAACTGCCTGTTCACCGCCAGTTGCATCGACTGGCCGAGCGAGATCAAGGCCACCACGGCGGTGATCCCGATGAGGATCCCGATGATCGTCAGCCAACTGCGCTTCCTGCGGTGGAGGATGCCCCGGATCGCCAGGCTCAGGTATTCCCGGATCATGTCAGATCAGATCAGACGGGGGCCTCTGTCTCGGCTTTGACCTCGACGAGCCGGCCATCCCGCAGATGGACCCTCCGCTTGGCGTAGCTCGCCATATCGGGGTTGTGGGTCACCAGGACGACCGTCCGCCCCTCCTCGTTCAGCCGGCGGAGCAGCTCCATGATCTTGGCCCCGGCCTCGGAGTCGAGGTTCCCGGTGGGCTCATCGCACAGGATGATCTTGGGGTCGTTGGCCAGCGCTCGGGCGATCGCCACCCGCTGCTGCTCGCCCCCGGAGAGCTCATGCGGGCGGTGACCCATCCGCTCGCCCAGCCCGACTTGCCGCAGGAGCTCCTCCGCTCGCGCCCGCCGAGCGCGGCGGGCCACCCCTCGGAAGATCATCGGCAGCTCGACGTTCTCCAGCGCCGTCAGGGTGTGGATCAGGTTGAAGGTCTGGAAGACGAAGCCGACCTTGTGGGCGCGGATCTCGGCGAGCTGGGTGCCCCTCATCCGGGAGGTGTCAGCCCCCTCGAAGAGGACCTGTCCGCGGGTCGGCAGGTCCAGGCAGCCCATCAGGTGCATCAGGGTCGACTTGCCCGAGCCGGAGGGGCCCATCACCGCGAGGAACTCGCCCGCGCCCAGGGCGAGGTCCACCCCTCGCAGCGCGGGGACCTCGACCTTGCCCATCCGGTAAACCTTCCAGACCTCACGCAGCTCGATCAGCGGCTTATCGCCCATTTCATTCCATCTCATCCCGATTCCGGCTCATAGACGAACTCGACCAGCTCGACCACGTCCACCGGCTGGAATTGGCCCCCCTCCTTGCGCTCCACCTGGAGCAGCGGCGGGAAGGGGAGGAGCTTGCGGGTCTCCAGGTCGGGGAAGGCGATCAGCGCCCGCTGGTCGGGGTAGTCCGGGTGGACGTAGGTCCCCATGACCACCTCCACCCCGGCGATCTCGGTCCGCTCCTGGGTGAAGAGGCGCGCGCCGCCTTCCAGGACGTAGGTCTTGCCGGGCTCCACCTCGCGCTCATCCAGTGCATGGAGCGGGGAGAGGTCGAGCTTGCCCGACTCCGGCCGGAGGCTATACCCCAGGAAGAACAGGCTGAAGAGGCCGAGCTCGATCTGCTCTCGGGGCTCTACCGCCTCGGTCATCGATACGATCTTGTAGTTGCCGTCCGGCTGGGGGGTGATCTCCAGGGTGAAGTAGGCCGGGTTGGGGCTCACCTCGGTGGTGATCCGGTAGACCGTCCGGAGGTGTCCCCCGGGGTATTCCCCCATCCCGAAGAGCTGCGCCAGCGCGAGCGCTCCCCCCAGGAGCAAGGCCACCCCCAGGCAGCCGATGATGGGCCACAGGCATAGGCCGAGACCAGCTCGGGCTCTAGATCCGGTAAAATTCCAGGGCATCCCGATCACCTCGGCGCGATTTTACCCTTCCCGCTCACCCCTTGCAAATTGGATTTTCTCCGCCTGCCGGTCCCCGCCCCGAGCAGGAGCTGCCCCTCAGCTCATAGCCCTTGGACCTCACCGTCGGCACCGCACTCCGCCACCGACGGCCCTGGAGATTCACCACCTGGATGAAGGGGACCGATCGGACGTTGAAAGAGGACCCGGGCTGGCCCGGCGGCTCTGGGGGCGAGCGAACCTTGGGAAGGGGGATTTTGGGATGCGAGAGCTTTGTAGGAAACCTTGAGCTGGCAACCCAGCAGCTCCCTCCCCCTGGCCGATGATCGCCCATGATCTGGGCATGGCATACGGGTAGGCAAGACCGAGATTAAATGAATGATGCAGAGCGGGCCTTGAGCGCCAGGGCCAGCTCCTCCGCCTGGCGCAGGGAGCTGAGGAGCAGCGGGAGGAGGACGGCCACGAGCCGGCGGGCCCGCCGCCAGGGAGGGCCCTCGAGGACAATCCCTCGAGCTCGCTGTGCCCGCAGGATGAGCTGGGCCTCCCGCTGGAGGAGGGGCACGAGCTGGAGGGCGAGGCCCATCACCAGGGCGAGCTTCCCCACGGGGAGGCCCACCCGCCCGAGCGGCCGGAGGGCCCTCCCGAGGTGCTCGGCCAGCTCCAGGGGGGAGGCCACCGCTCCCAGAAGGCCGCTCAGCATCCCGAGCAGGAGGAGGCGGACGGCGACCAGCCCGCCGAGGTAAAGCCCCCCTCTAGGAGCGAAGACCAGCTGGAAGGTGACCCCCATCACCACGAGCGGGAGGACCAGAACGGCCCCGCGCCAGACCCGCTCCCAGCCCGCCCTCCGGGTCCAGGCGATGATGAGTGCGATCACCACGAGGGAGAGGAGGAGATACCCCCACCAGCTCCGCAGCACCAGCACCGCTGCCATGAGGAGGAGGATGCCGCTGAGCTTCAGCCCCTGCTTCCGGGCGTTCCTTTTCCCTAGGGCTCCCTCAAGCATGACCGCTCCAATCAAATCCTAGATAAGATCATGGTCAGCAAGCTCACTAAGATACCCATCTGTCGAGAGCAACTGATATAGCTCTAATCTAAATTTGCCAGATCATCGGGGGATTTTCCCCATCCTTCGGCCTGGAAGGGGTGAAGGGTGAAAACAGCCTCCAGATGAAGCCCACGACGCTTATGGCTGGTAGGATTATCGAGATCATGAAGAGGACCCTATCCGCCATAGCACTAGATCATAGCCGACCTGGACAGCCCCTTGCAAAGGGGTTGATCGCCGCGGGTCTTTGGGCTATCTTCTTTGTTTGGAGATGGTCCGGAGAGCGCTGGCCTCTTTGATCCTGGTCTACCAGCGGGCGATCTCGCCCCTCCTACCCGGGAGCTGTCGGTTCTACCCCAGCTGCTCGGAGTATGCCCGGCAGGCGATCCTGAAGTATGGCCCCTTGCGGGGCGGCTGGCTGGCCCTGAGGCGGCTCCTCCGCTGCCATCCCTTGAGCCGCGGGGGGTATGATCCTCTCCCTTGATTTGCCCACTTGAGCAGGGCTTAGCCGATGGCCTCGATGGAGAAGCCCCAGAGGAGCGGCGAGACTCGGGGGTCCTCGGTGCTCAGCTCGAACCGCACCCGGACGTATCTCGCCCGGCCGAGGCTCCGGATGTCGTAGGCTCGCTCGCCGTCGGCCAGCTCCAGGGTGAGGTGCCGCTTGACCGTAGCGAACCGATCGTCGGAGGACTCTATGGTGGCGACGATCCGCTGCTGGTGGAGCTCCGCCCGGGTGGTGAACCTCCGCAGGAGGGCCCACCCCCCGAAGCCGTGCGCCGGGCTGAGGTAGCTCCCCTCGGGGAGGTAGCCGTCGGAATACTTGAGGAGGTGGTAATCATCCCGGGAGCGGCCGACCACGATAATGCTATCGCGTGAGTCGACGGCCACCCCGCTCACGACGTCCCGGGGGGAGCCGTCGTAGGCGATCCCCCAGAGGAGCCGGCCAGCCGGATCGTATTTAAGTGTGTAGTAGTCCTCACCCTCGCCCTTGGTGACCACCCCGGTGACGATGATGTTCCCTTGGGAGTCAGTGGCCACCGCGAGGGCTCGGTCTCGGCCGCCGGTGTCGTGGCGTCTGGCCCAGATGAGCTGGCCCTTGGGCGAGTATTTTAGCGTGTAGTAATCGAGGTCCCCGCCCACCTCCACGTAGCCGGTGACGATGATGTTCCCCTTAAGATCTGTAGCCACCCCGCGGGCGATGTCCGTCCCGCCGCCGCCCTGGCGCCGCTCCCAGAGCACCCTCCCCTCGGGATCGCATTTTACGATGTAGTAATCGCTGTCGTCGCCGGTAGGGTAGCGGAGCCGGTTGGTGCTCCCGACGACGATGATGTTCCCCTCGTGGTCGGTGGCCACCCCATAGGCGCGCTCCGTCCCGCCCCCGTCGTGGCGTCTGGCCCAGATGAGCTCCCCCTCGGGCGAGTATTTGAGGAGGTAGCAGTCGGAGTTCAGGAAGCCGGAGACGATGATGTTCCCCTCGAGGTCGGTGGTCACCGCCCAGGGGTGGCCCTCCTCCCCGGTGGCCACGAGCCGGCTCCACAGGGGCCTCCCCTGGGGGTCATACTTGACCAGGTGATAGGTGTAGCCGCCGAGGAGGGAGTGGCCCACGACGATCACGTTGTCCTGGGGGTCGACCGCCACGTCGGTCGCCCGCTCGATCGTCCCGGTGCTGTAGCTCCGGCTCCAGAGGACCTCCCCGCGGGGGCTATACTTGATGGTCCAGTAGAGGTCCCGCCCGCGATGGATGGAGCCGGTGACGATGATGTTATCCCGGGAGTCGATCGCCACCCCGGTGGGGATATCGACCTGGCCGCTGTCGAAGCGCGCCTGCCAGAGGAGGTGGAGCCCCCTGGCGAGCATGAGCGCGCCGGGGTTGGGCTCGACCTTGGTGTCGATGAAGATGCCTCCCTGCCAGCCCTCCAGGCCCGCTATGGACCAGGTGAGCACCTCCGCATCCTGGGAGGGGGCAGAGAGCGACACCAGGGTCAGGATCACCAGTGAGGAGAGGACTGAAAGCTTGCTCCACCTTCTGGGAGCCACGGCGACCTCCTTCCGGGAGGATTCTACTCCCTAATCCAAGGGAAGATCTGTAACTGGGATGACCTTGCCGAGCTGAGCCCGAGGGCGAAGGGCGCTCTAGCCCCTCAGAGGGGACGATCGAAGCGCACTAATACTGTTCCGCAGGCCATTTCCTGCTCAAACCCTTGAAAGCGTAACAGTGTTATGTTACAATGAACCACGTGGGCGAGGGAGGAAGGTGATAGAAGGTGCTGGCGATAAGGGACCATTACCTTGCGGGGAAGCTGATGCAGGAGCGCTACCGCGCCTTGCTCCGGCGGGGGCGGGCAGAGGAGACGATCCCGGCTGGGGCAAACCCCGGTTTCAGCATCAGCAGAAGGGGAAGGCGAAGGCCTGAGGCCACCGGTGAGGGGCTTGATCGGGATCGCCAGGGAGGCTTGCTGGACCTGAGCCTGGACAGCTTGAGCGTCGAGAAGGCGGGAGAGCTCGGCCGCCAGCTCGGCCGGCTGAGCTATCACTACTACAGCGAGCTGCTCGCCCAGGGGCTCGAGACCGAGGAGGCCCTGGAGCTCACCAAGGCCCTGCTCGGCCGCCTGGTGCTGATGGGCTGCGGTTCTCCAGCCGCCTGGGCGATCGACAGCGGGGATGATATCAAGCTCCAGCGCGCTCCCGGGGGTTGATTTTCGCAACATTGTTATGTTATCCTGACCGCGGGAGGTGAGCCCACGTGCAGGTGGAAGAGGAGCTGATCTCGAAGAAGGAGGTCCTCGAGCGGACCGGGATCTCCTACGGCCAGTTCTATAGGTGGAAGCGGAAGGGGCTCATCCCCGAGAGCTGGTTCATCCGCAAGAGCACTTTCACCGGCCAGGAGGCCTTCCTCCCGAAGGAGAAGATCCTGGAGCGGATCGAGCGGATCAAGGAGCTGAAGGATAAATACTCCTTGGACGAGATCGCCGAGCTGCTCTCACCGGAGCTGGGCAAGCGGGCCTACACCCGGGAGGAGCTCGACCGGCTGGGGTGGCCTTCCACCGAGGTCCTCGACTACTACGACGAGCTGCGGGGGCGGAAGGGGCCCTACGCCTTCGAGGAGCTGCTACATCTGGCGGCGATCGAGGAGCTGCGCCAGCGGGAGCTGAGCGAGGAGGAGCTCGAGCTGGCCGCCCGCACCTTGATCCGGGGGCTCGGGCGCCTCCCGCCGGAGGGATCCAAGTCCGGGTCCGGGGAGAGGGAGCTGCTCATCGCCCGGAAGCCGCTCACGGGAAACCTGGTCATCGCCCGCAAGAAGCCCCACATCAGCTACTGTATCATCTGCAGCGGGCGGTGCGTCCTCGACCCCCAGAGCGAGGTGGTGGCCAAATTAGATCTCGACCGGCTCCTGGAGGAGCTGAAGTTGAGGCTGCGGGGCGAATTCTAATTCTAGCAGCTCGAACTTGAAAAGGCGAGGAGGCGAGAGGGAGATGATGAAGATGTATCTTAGCCCGGAGGCCAAAAGGCTGCTCCTCGTCGGCGGGGGGCTCCTTTTGGCACTGATCGTCCTCGGCTCGATCATCGGGGCGGTGGTCGGTCTGGTGATCTACATCATCAAGGGGATCGTGGGGGCCGTGGTGGGCCTGCTCGGGTTCGCCTTCAAGTCGGTATTCAACCTGCTCTTGGTGGGCGGGCTGGCCTACCTGGCCTACAGGTGGTATCGGAGCCACCGCCTACGGGGCGCCCAGCGGCGGATGATCTGCGGGTCTGAGTCCGCCACCGAGCCCGAGGCAGGAGTCTACAAGCATGATTATTTCGACCGTGAACCCGAAAGGAGGCGGAGATGGTAGCAGAGGGTGCGAGCGAGCGGGTAACTATCGCCGGCTCGGGCAAGATCAGCGGCGGGGTCTACGAGTCGGTGCGGGTAGCCGGCTCGGGCAAGATCGAAGGGGACGTCGAGGCGAAGACGATCTCTACCGCCGGCTCATGCAAGATCGAGGGGAGCGCCAAGGCCGAGGAGATGACCACCGCGGGGAGCTGTAGGGTGACCGGCTCCGTCACCGCGGGCGAGTTGAAGACCGCGGGGACTTGCACCGTCGCGGGCGACGTCAAGGCCGACCTCTTCCGGTGCTCCGGCTCGCAGAAGGTCGGCGGGAAGCTCACCGCGAAGTATGCCCGGATCGCCGGCTCATGCGCCGTCGGCGGGGACGTCGAGGCGGATAAGTTCGTCTCGGAGGGCTCCTTCAAGATCGAGGGCCTCCTCTCCGCCGACGAAATCGACATCCGCCTCGGCGGGGACTGCCGCGCTCGGGAGATCGGCGGGGAGCGGATCGAGGTCCGCCGGAAGGGCCACGGGCTCGACCTGCGAGGGGCGAAGCTGGAGGAGAAGCTCGAACGGCTGAGCGAGAAGCTCGACCGACTCGGCGAGCGGTTCGGGGTGGAGGTCAAGCTCGACCCCGAGAGGATCGCCCGGGAGCTGGAGCGGCTGGGTGAGCGGATCCAGCTCAGCATCGGCGGGTGGGGCTTCGGGACCTTAGAGGCGGAGGTGATCGAAGGGGACGAGGTCTCGCTCGAGTGGACCCGCGCCAGGGTGGTCCGCGGCAAGAAGATCAAGATCGGCGAGGGCTGCGAGATCGACCGAGTCGAGTATTCCGAGGAGCTGGAGGTCGCCCCGGGGGCCGAGGTGAAGGAGCAGGTGCAAGTGAAGGTCTAGAACCGGAAATAGAACGGTTAGAGCGGTCGGGGGCAAAAGGGAAAGGAAAAGGAGGGAGCAAGATGGTGTGGCTGATTGAACTCCTTTTGTTTTTGGGGTTCCTCGGAGCGGTTGGGCTGGGGCTCCTTCTGGTCCTGCTCGGTCCGCTGATCCTGATCGGCCTTGTCGGGCTGGCCCTGATCGGGCTCATCGTGGGGCTGGTCGGCGGGGCGATCGGCCTGGTGTTCGGGCTTCTGGGGAATCCCGCCGTCCTCGGGCTGGGGGCACTCCTGATCGGCGCCGTCGCCCTCCTCTACCTCGCCAACCGGAGGGGCTACATCAGGATCAGGCTCAAGCCCAGATCCAGCCCCACCGGGAGGCCCAGCCGGGTCCGGGTCTGCCCCCGCTGCGGCGCGCTCGTCGAGCCCGGCCAGGCACTCTGCCCCCACTGCCGGCTGGAACTCCCCAGGACCCTCAAGGTCAGCGACCGCAGGTGAAGCGAAGGAGAAGGAGAAGGGAGGAGCGATGCTCGATCTTCTGGAGGAATTGCTCAGCGAATTCAGCGGGGTGGGCTACGGCGAGCTGCGCTTCCACGAGCGCAGGAGGGTCCAGATTGCCGTCCGCCAGGGGGAGCTCGAGACCGCCAGCTCCACGGTCTACAGCGGGGTAGGCGTGCGTGCATTCTATAGGGGCGGGTGGGGCTTCAGCAGCACCTCACGGCTCGACCGGGAGGACATCAAGCGGGCGATCCACGACGCGATCCGCGGAGCCCAGGCCTCGGGCAAGAAGGGGAAAGAGGAGGCAAAGCTCGGTGAAGCCAAATTAGCAAAGGGCAAGTTCGTCCCCGAGATCAACGATCCCTTGGAGGACCACCCCTTCGAGGAGAAGCTCACCCTGGTGCGGGCTGCCGAGGAGAAGCTCCGCTCTTATGATTTCATCGCCTCGGCGGCCTGCAGCTACATCGAGGACCTGGACCGCAAGTGCATCGTGACCACCGACGGCGCCCGAGCTGAAATCATCGACTCCAAGCCCGAATTTCGGGTGCTGGGCGTGGCCGCCGACGGGGACGGCGGCGAGCGGGAGCGGGTCGAGGCCTTCGAGGCCATAGGCGTTACGGGCGGCTGGCGGGACCTCTTCAAGCGGGAGCCGGAGGAGCTTGTTGAGATCGTGGCCAAGCGGGCCTCGGACCTCCTCAAAGCGAAGCATCCCAAGGGCGAGCGGGCCACGGTGATCCTGGACCCGGCGCTCGTGGGACTCTTGGCCCACGAGGCGATCGGCCACACCGTCGAGGCGGACTTCGTCCTCGCCGGGGCGATCACCCAGGGGAAGCTCAAGCAAAGGGTGGCGAGCGAGCTCGTAACCCTGGTGGACAGCGGCCCGCCGCAGTTTGGAGAGCACCCCGCGGGGACGGTCCTCGTGGACGACGAGGGGGTGCTGGCCGAGCGGACGGTAATAATTGAGAACGGCATCCTGAAGAGCTACCTCCACAACCGCGAGACCGCGGGGATCTTCGGGGTGAGATCCACGGGGAACGCCCGGGCCTTCGAATACTCGGATGAGCCACTGATCCGGATGCGAAATACCTACATCGAGCCCGGCGAAAAAGACCTTGAGGAGATGATCGCCGAGGTGGAGGAAGGGTATCTCCTTAAGGGCGTCGGCGGCGGCCAAGCCGACGCCAACGCCGAGTTCATGTTCACCGTCCAGGAGGCCTACCGCATTGAAGATGGTAAGATAGGCGAGCTCCTTAGGGGTGTTGCGATCAGCGGCCAGGCCTTCGAGGTCCTCATGAGCGTGGACGCCGTCTCCAAGGATTTCCGGTTCGACCTGGGCGCGGGCTACTGCGGGAAGCTCCAGCCGGCCAAGGTGGACGCCGGCGGGCCGTATCTCAGATGCCAGGCGATCATCGGGGGGAGGAGATGAGGATTCAGCTCGCCCTTTGCGGGAGCTGCAGCTCCAAGGAGCTGAATCCCTACAAGGCCACCGAGTCCCCGATCCTCCAGGAGATCCTGAGCTTGATCAACCGCCTTTGACATCGATCAATTTTGGCTGTATTATTTAGCTGTATAAACAGGCTGTAGAGGTGATACGAATGAAATACCGGGCTCAGGTGAACCTCCCGGAGAGGCTCATCCGACAGATCGATGCTTTGGTGGGGCGACGGAAGCGGAGTGAGTTTCTGGAGAAGGCGGCCATCGCTCAACTGCGGCGTGAGGCGCTGCGGAGATGGGTCGAGTTGGGCGAGCGGTTCAAAGGGCTGACGCTGGAAGATACATACTATCCGGCGAGGGAGGAGTTGGAGGCGCGTGGATAGGCTGATCATTGACGCTTCGGTGGTGACGGCCAGCCTTCTACCCGATGAGCCCTATCACGATGCAGCTTTACGCATCTTGGCCCGCTTCCTCCGAGATGGGCTAGAGCTGTTCACCATTTCCTTACTGAGATATGAGCTTACTAATGCACTGTGGAAGGGGCTCAAGCTGGGCAGGGTGAAGCTGGAGGACGCGGAGGCGGCGCTGAGGGAGTTCGAGGCGTTTAACATCCCTGAAGTCGAGGTCTCCACCACCGCGATCTTAAGGCTGGCCCATACCTACGACCGCTCCGCTTACGATACGGCTTACCTCACCCTCGCGGAGGAGAGGCGCATCCCCCTCATCACGGCGGACAAGAGGCTCTATAGGGCACTTAAGGACAAGTTCCAATGGCTGATTTGGGTGGAGGATTTCAAATGAGGAGGTATAGAGGTATAAGAGATGCTGGAGCTGGGCGAATTCGCGGTCAAGAAGGCTCTCGAGCTCGGCGCCGATGAGGCCGAGGCCTTTCTGGTCCGGGGCCGGGAGCTGACCGTCCGGGCGGAGAACAACGAGCTGAAGCTCGCCACCTCCCACGCCAAGGACGGACTCGGGATAAGGGTCTTCACCGGGCGGGCGCTGGGCTTCGCCTCAGTCAATATCCTAGATGAGCAGAAGGTAGAGGAGGCGGTCCGGGCCGCGGTGAGCCTGAGCAAGGCCGCCCCACCTGACGAGCACAACTTGCTCCCCGAGCCCAAGCCCCTCAAAAAGATCTCGGGGCTCTACGACGAGCGGGCCGAGGGCTTCGGACTGGATTGGGCCATCTCCCAGGTGGAGGAGATGCTCGAGGCCGCGAGGGGCTACGACCCCCGGGTGACGGTCGATATGGCCGGGATCAACGCCGCGGTCGAGCGGCGGGCCGTCGTGAACTCTAAGGGCATTAGGGAAGAGGAGCAGGGGAGCCTCTTCACCTACTTCATCTTCGGGATGGCCCGCGACGGCGAGGAGGTCTCGAGCTTCAACTACCGGTTCGACTCCACAAGGAGGGTCGAGGAGATCGACACTAGGGGGATGGCCCTCAAGTTCGCCGAGAGCGTGGTCGCCTCCCTCGGGGCGAAGAAGGGCGAGTCCTTCACCGGGACGGTCATCCTCTCGCCCAGCGCGGTCCTCGAGCTCTTGATGGGCCCGATCACCTGGGCGATCAACGCCAACAACGTCCAGAAGGGGATGAGCAGGTGGGCAGGCATGCTCGACAAGCAGGTGGCCTCGCCGATGTTCACCTTGGAAGATAACGGCCTCCTTGAGGGCGGCGCTGGCTCGCGCTCCTTCGACCGGGAGGGGCTCCCGCCGGAGCCGCTCGTGATCATCGAGGAGGGGGTGCTGCGCTCCTTCCTCTACAACAGCTACACCGCCCACAAGGAGGGACGGAGCTCAACGGGCCATGCCTCCGGCGGCACCCGGGCTGTCCCTGGGATCGGCCCGACGAACCTCATCATCAGGCCCGGAGACAGAACCAAGGACGAGCTGATAGCCGAGGTCGAGCGGGGCATCCTGGTGACGAGGTTCTCCGGGTCCCCCAAGCCGGTGAGTGGGGATTTCTCCGGGGTGGTCAAGGGCGGCTTCCTAATTGAAGATGGGAAGCTCACTCAGCCGCTGATCGAGACCCTGATCTCGGGGAACCTCTTCGATCTTTTGCCCAAGATCTCCGGGGTATCGCGGGAGACTGAGCGGATTCAGACCCTCGTCGCACCCTACATCAGGATCGAGGAGGTCGCGATCACCGGCGGATGATGGCTAAGCTGCCCAAGGATTACGATAAGATGACGGACAAGGAGATCGCTGAATTTTGGAATACCCATAGCTTCATCGACTATTGGGACGAGATGGAAGAGGTGGAGATGACCTTTGAGAGGCCGCCTCTAGAGACAGTCTCCATCCGGATGGAAAAGGAGGATCTGGAATTTGTCAAGCGGCTGGCAAAGCGCATGGGGATTGGTTATTCGACCCTGCTCCGTATCTGGATCAAGGAGAAGCTCCGGGAGCTGAAGGCAACGAAAGGGACCTAAAGGAAGTCTATAAGGGGTTTACAAGACCCTAAAGGGAGGAAGGAATGGATAAGACTAGCCTGATGCATGGCTGGAGGGAAAGCTTGAAGGGATAGGCAAAAGGATGATCGGATTTATGGCAAACCCCCATTTGAATTTGACCAACACCTCCCCAGCTCGTCTCTTCTTGGGTAGATCCTTCTCCCAAGGAGGGATACTCATGAGCGAGCTGGAGAGGTTCTTCCAATTCTTGCAGATCCTCTTGGCCCATCTCAACCGGGAGCGGCGAGGGCGGCCTCCTCGCCGCCGGAGGGCCTTCCGCTATGACCATGGGCTGATCCTCAAACTCCTCATCCTCCAGGCCGCCTCCAATTGGAGCCTGCGCACCCTGGATCGCAAGCTGAGGGCCCTGCGCAACACCCTCTACCGCCGCCTGGTTGGGGTACGCCGGAGTGAGCTCCCGCACTGGACGACCGTAGCCCGCCGCTGCCGGAGCTTCCTTTTCCTCCTTTACCTGCAACGGGTCCTCCGCCGGCTGAGCAAGGAGGCGATCCTCCGTTGCCCCGGCGACCTGCGCTTGATCGTGCTTGACCTGACAGATCTGCCCACCGATCCCCGCTTTGATCCCGATGGGCGCTGGGGCCATGTCAAAAAGGAGGAGGCCTTCTTCGGCTGGAAACTCCATCTGGTGGTCGACCGTTGCGGGATCACCCTGGGGGCCTACCTGACACCGCTGATAAAGGGAAAGTGGAGACCTCCTGCGTCACCACCCTGCTGCTGAGGCTGTGGTGGCTGATCCCCAAGCGGTGGCGCAAGGAGCTGATCAAGGAGGTAGTGGCCGATGCCGGCTATGACGCGGAGAAAGTCTACCGGTTGATCCACCATCTCTTGGGAGCTGAGGCAGCGATCGTGATCAATCCCCGTGGGAGCCGTGGGGGAGCCACTGGGGGAGGGGAGGAACGGAGGCGAGGCTGGCGATACCTCCAGAGCAAAGAGAGGCAGAGGGCACTGAAGGGACGGCGGGTGATAGAGAGGACCAATCGGACCTTGAAAGAGGACCTGGGACTAGAGGGACGGCTGGGGGCGAGCGAACCCTGGACCAGAGTGAAGATCGGGGTGAGGGTCTGGCTGGAGCTGATCCGCTACGATGTCGGTAGGCTGCTCCAGTTGAGGTCTGGGAGCTATTCCGAGGGCGTTAAGGCCCTGGTGATCTAGCATGAATGCCCCACTTGCA
>CAZCTZ010000025.1:0-13576 GCA_964501855.1 uncultured Thermotogae bacterium | reverse complement strand
CGATCGCGCTGGTGGGCGGAGACCACATCATGCCGCGGAGGAGGCGCTGGCGGGGCGGCCGGATCTGATTTGATCCCGATCCGGTTCGATCCCCGGTTCCGCTCCATGGGATTTGCCAAAGCGATGCAGATTGCGGTAAGTTAGTATTGAATAGCCATGTCTGAGCGGACGTTCGTGATGCTCAAGCCGGATGCAGTCCAGCGGGGGCTGATCGGTGAGATCATCTCGCGGCTCGAGCGCAAGGGGCTGAAGATCACGGCGATGAAGCTGATCCAGATGGACCGCGAGCTGGCCGAGCGGCACTACGATGTCCACCGCAAGAAGCCGTTCTTCAACGAGCTGGTCGAGTTCGTCACCTCCTCGCCGGTGGTGGTGATGGTCGTCGAGGGCCGCGAGGCGGTCAGGGCGGTGCGGACGCTGATGGGCGCGACCGACCCGCTGGAGGCCACCCCGGGATCGATCCGCGGCGACCTCGGGCTGGACATCACCAAGAATTTGATCCACGGCTCCGACTCCCCCGAGACGGCCGAGCGGGAGATCGCACTCTTCTTCCAGCCGGGGGAGATCCTGAGCTATGAGCTGAGCAGCGCCCGCTGGACTTAATGTATAATTAATTAATCTAGATCGCCTGGACCTTCAGGGCACCGCTTTCGCTTTCAAATATCGAGGATGTGATCGGGATGGCTAAGTCACGCTGCTCGGTCTGCGGCGGGGAGGCCACCATCCGGCTGAGGTATGCCAACCTGCGCCTCTGCCCGGAGCACTTCGCCGCCCGCACCGAGAAGGTCGTCGCGGAGGCCATCCGCTCCTTCAAGATGTTCACTCCTAAGGAGCGGCTGCTGGTGGCCATCTCCGGCGGGAAGGACTCGCTCGCGCTCTGGCACATCCTGGGGAAGCTCGGCTACCAGGCCGACGGGGTCCACCTCGACCTGGGGATCGGGGACTACTCGGCCACATCACGGAGGGTTTCGGAGGAGTTCGCCCGGGAGCACGGCTTCAAGCTGCAGGTGGTCTCGGTGGCTGAGGAGCTCGGCGACTCGCTCCAGGGGCTGGTCCGCCGGAGCCGCGAGAAGCCCTGCTCCCTCTGCGGCGTGGTGAAGCGGTATCTCCTGAACAAGGTCGCCTGGGAGGGCGGCTACGACGTGCTCCTCACCGGGCACAACCTGGACGATGAGACGGCGACGCTGCTCGGGAACCTGCTCCGCTGGGAGGAGGACTACCTGGCGAGGCAGCACCCGGTGCTCCCCGGCGAGGGGAAGCTGGTCCGCCGCGCCAAGCCCCTCATCTTCCTTTCCGATTGGGAGATCGCGACCTACTGCTCCATTGAAGATGTCAGCTATCTCGATGATAGCTGCCCTTACGCTGAGAGGGCCCGCTCCATCGCCCTAAAGCAGGTCCTCGCGGAGATCGAGGAGCGCTACCCCGCGACCAAGCTGGCATTCCTGCGCGGCTTCCTCAAGATGAGGGAGAGGTTCCGCCCGCCCGAGCCGGTCGAGCTCCGCGACTGTCCATCATGCGGGATGCCCACCGCTGCGGAGGGCCTCTGCCGGTTCTGCCGGCTCAAAGAGCGAGTGGGTCATGGCACACGCACGCGCACGCCCGCTTGAATACGGCGAGAGCGTCCTCCTCTGGGAGATCGGCCGCGACCGCACGTTCATGATCACACTGAAGCCCGGGGAGATCTTCCACACCCACAGGGGCCAGATCGCCCATGACCAGATCGCCGGCAAGCCGGAGGGCTCTCTAATTCATTCCAGCACCGGCGCGGGCTTCTGGGCCTTCCGGCCGCGGCTCGCCGAGCGGATGATGAAGGTCCGCCGGCGGACGCAGATCGTCTACCCCAAGGACGCCGGCTGGTTGGCGTTGGCCTTGGACCTGCGGCCGGGGATGCGGGTGGTCGAGATGGGCACCGGCTCCGGAGCCTTCACGATCCTGCTCGCGCAGCTCGTCGGGCCCCAGGGGCGGGTCTACACCTTCGACCGGCGGGCCGATTTCCTGGAGAACGCGATGGGGAACGTCGCCCAGGCGGGGCTCGCCGATCGGGTGGTCGCCCAGGTGCTCGAGGCCGGCGAGCCCTTCCCCGTCGAGGAGGAAGGGGAAATAGACGCGGTCTTCCTCGACCTGCCCGAGCCCTGGCGGGCGATCCCCCAAGCTCACCGGGTCCTCGCACCGGGGCGGCCGCTCGGGCTCATCGTCCCCACGGCGGAGCAGCTCAAGCGGAGCGCCCAGGTGCTGGAGGAGGCGGGCTTCGGCGCGCTGGAGGCGGTCGAGCTGCTCGAGCGCAGGATGCTCGTCCGGGTGAGGGAGGGCGTCCGGCCATCAGAGCTGATGGTCGGCTTCACGGGGTATCTCCTCGTGGCGCGGAAGGTCCTAAGGGAGCCCGAACCCGATGAAAGCTTGCGAAATGAAAATGAATGAGCTGCTGGGGGCCTTGGGATTGGGGAGGTGGGAGGGATGGCCATGATGGAAGAGCCCGCATCGGCTCCGCTCATCCGCGATGCCACCGCGGGGGAGATCGCCGGATTCCAAGCCGAGGAGTGGGCACGCTATGATGAGGAGGTCGGGGTCCGCTGGGATTCGAGGCGGTATCAGCTCGCAGCGGAGCTCGACGGGAAGCTCGTCGGGATCGCGGTCTACCACATCGTCGGCGGGGTGGGCCACCTCGACCAGCTCCTGGTGGCCAAGGATTACCGCGGGCGGGGGATCGGCTCCCAACTGCTAGCGGAGTTCGAGCGGCGCTGCCGCGCCGCGGGCTGCCATAAGCTGACCCTGGAGACGGCGGGGTATCAAGCCCAGGCCCGCAGGCTCTACGAGGAGCACGGCTTCAAGGTCGCATGCACCCTGCGCGATAACAAGTTCCATCGAGACTGGTATCTGATGGAGAAGGCCCTGGATTAGATTTATTGAGATCACCCCGCTCCCGTCCTCTCCTCCACCAGCTCGGCTAAGGCCACAGCATCGTCGAAATCGACATCACCATCGCGGTCGAAGTCAAATAAAGCGGGGTTCTGCTGGACCACCTCGCTATCCAGGTTGAAGGCCAGCACGAGCGGATCGGCGAAGGTCAGCGCTCCATCCCCGTTTATATCCTCATATAGGCCGTCGCCATCCAGGTCCTGCGGGGGATTGGCCGATCCGCCGATCGGGGAGAGGGCGATGATCACCTCCACGATGCCCGGCTGGACCAACGGTTCTATCGGGTTGCCCTCATCATCGGTCATGACCTTGACCTCGATCTCGAGTGCCGCCTCGCCCTTGCTCACCCCCACGAGAACCACCGTCACCAGCACGAGCTCCCCCGCTCCGGGCTGGATCTGATCCTTGAAGTCTGCCGCCCTGAACTCGACTGAACCGGGGCTTTGGCGCACCACCTGGAAGAACCTGGGATCTATCGCTTCGCTCCTCACCCTCCTGATCTGGGCTACGCTGCTATCGGATACGGAGAGGACTATATCGTATTTCTGTAGCCCTCGTGGTGCCCGAACCAGGATCAAGTCCAGCTCCACCTCCTCACCGGCCCTTCCTCGCCCGTGCTCCAACCTCAAGCTGGTGAGCGAGGGGTTGACCTCCTCGACCAGGGCGGCCAGCGCCCGAGCGTCGTCAAGGTCCACATCGCCGTCGCGATCGAAGTCGAAGCATTCCACGTGCGACTGGATGACCGGGCTGTCGATATTGAAGGCGAACAGGGTGACGTCCTCCGGGGTGAGCCTCCCGTCGCCGTTGATGTCCTCATAGAGGCCGTCGCCGTCCAGGTCCTGCGGCGGGTTGGGGGAGTCCCCGATTGGAGGGAGCTCAGGGGCTGGTGCGACCACCTCCAGCACGCCTGGCTCCACCTGGGGGATCACGCTGCGGCCCTCATCATCGATGAAGAGGTTGACCCTCACATCTACTACCGTTCGGCCTCCCCTCAGCCCCGCAACCGCGATCTTGGCCAGGGTGACGTCCCGAGCCCCCGGCATCACGTTGAACCCGAAGAGGTCTAGAGCGCGGAACTCGATCGAGCTCCCCGTCTGCATCACCACCTGAAAGTAAGGCCCTGCTATCGCCACCCCCCTGGCTCCGATGATCCGGGCGATATCGCTATCCCTAACGGAGACGGTGATGTCATACCTCTGGAGCCCCCTGGGGGCGCTCACGAGGATGAGCTTGAGCTCCGTCTCCTCGTTGAGCTCCACTTCCTTGCTCTCCAAGCGGACTACCGGGATGTCACCGGCGACATCGGCCCGGGCGCGAAGCTCAAGGGGGAGGAGCAGGATCAGCAAGATTGCGACCAGGGCGAGCAAAGCACCCCTCTCCCGCCCAAGACCACCGCAATAGCGGCTCATCTTTCCTTTCACCTCCTCGCCTGCTGCTGCCTTATCGGCTGGCCATAACCATACCATCTGCTCAGGATCCTCTCCGCTGGCTTGCCCCGGGGACTATAACCAGTGTCGGCCTCACTCAGCTCGCTCGACCCAGGTCCCCAGGCCCACCAGTAGAACCCATAAAACCAAGGCCTGTTCCAGAACGTGCGGAAGGCCGCCTCATAGTAGCGGGCCTGCTCCTGGAGGTCAACCTCCCCAGGGGTGAGGAAGTCCCAAGGGCGGGCGCTCGCCCCCGTCAGGCTGCGGCAGCCGATCTCGGTGAAGAGGATCGGCTTCTTCACCCTCTCGTAAAAGGCCTCCAGCTCCTCCACCCAGGGGGTCCAGGCGGCCAGCAGCTCCTCCAGCTTGGGGCTGGGCCCGACGGCCAGCTCGAAGTAGGCATCGATCCCGACATAGTCTAGGGCGTCCCAGAAATTCACATTCTGATAGTTGTCCCAGTTGGCGGCATAGACCAAGGGCCCTTTGAAGCGCGCCCTCACGTTCTCGATGATCCAGCGCCACTCCCTCTCTCGATGGACCGTCCCTGCCAGCTCCACCCCGACGGAGAGCTCCTCCACCCCATACCTTGCGGCCAGCTCGGCATAGTAGTTGATGAAGTAACGGTAGCTGGAGAACCAAGCTTGCCAGTCCTCCTCCCCGTCGAAGCGGATCTCCCCGCGCCATGCCCCGTCCGCAACGTCTACGGTCGGCTTGAGCAGCACCTTCATCCCCAGCCGATGGATCAACTCGATCGCCCGGATCACCCCCTCATCGACGGGGGTGAGGCGCGGATCGCGATAGATTACCGTGCTATCCGGCGCCTGCTGATACCAGGTCACCACCAGGGAGACCCACTCGGCATTCGTCCCCTTCAGGAGGGAGATCGCTCGAGCGGCCTCGGGGGTATCGTAGGCATCATGTTGCCATGAAGCGAAGGAGATCCCCTTCTGAAAGAGGGGCACCCCGACCCTCACCCTGGACTGCTGGGCCAAGAGGAGGGCCGTAAATAGAGCGAAAGCTAGGATCCCCCACAGCAGCTTGCCCGACATCAGCTTAACTTAGCTTAAGTTTGGGTTTACCCCTAGGGGATTGTAGGCCGGGGGTGATGGGAGGGTCAAGTCGGTCTGAACCCATCCGCTCTACAGGATTATGAGGCAGGAGCGCAAAGGGCCCAGCGAAGGTTGTCATGAGGTATCAGCATGGTGTAGAAGCAAGGAAAATATTGAGGCAGGATTTACACAGGGATTGTCCCTGAATGTAATGCACATTACAGACAAGATCGGGGGCCGAGGATTAACCTCTTGTAAAGGTAAGCAACCACCTCTGAAAAGGGCAAAGCCGTCGCAAGGCGGCGGCGCAAAGCCACGGGCCTCCCTGAGGCAGCCGGGCTGCCAGAGGGTGGGAAAAAATGGGAGGAGGGCTTGGAGGCTAAAGCCTATCTGGCAGCCTGGATAATGATAGATAGTAGGTGGAAATCCCCCTCTTCCTCCGCCAGTCCTTATTACCCTGCAATTAACATCCGATCTGCTTTGTCATTATTCTCAATAGATTTAAGGAGGTGAGAGTGAAATGAGCTTGAGTTAGGGGCAAAGGCGCACAGCGATAACTTAGATCTTGGTCTCCCTGGCCCAGGAGCCTGATCGGGTTATCCTCTGCGCGCCTTTGCCATTCACATTATAGCAAACTCTGCCACCCCTCTAAAGTAATGCAGATCACATTGAGAATATGGGGCGGGCAAGGTCTCAGATATGGGCCCATAGAGTCAATTCAACTCAGGTAAAGTAAGGGAGGGAAACGGGATGCTGAAGCGTGGAGAGCTGATCTTAAGGTTTGTGCTCCTACCCAGGCTCAGACCCGGGCCCGGACGGCCGCAACTGAAGCTGAGAGGGCTATCGGCTCTGCTGGCGATGCTCGGCTTGCTACTCCTTCTTCCCTCGCAAGCGGCGGTCCATTACTATGCAGCCACTCCCCTGTGCGTCATGGAGATCTCGACCGACAAGCCGGTATATCACCCGGATGAGCAAGTCCGGCTCTACATGTGGCTCAAGGTGAACACCGACCCGAGCCTGCCGGAGATCGAGAACGCCCGATTGGAACTGGAGCTGAAGCAGCCGTTCAGGACCTTCATCACCTTGAGCACTCGGGAGGGGATCTCCCTGCGCAAGGGGGCGGAGTGGGAGGAGCTGCTGCTCTCCCTCCCCATAGCCGGGGAGCCCTTCCGCAATATGGGCGACTACCAAGCCCACGCGATGCTCCTCTCCCCAGCCGGTGAGATCTACTGCGAAGCCTACACCACCTTCACCATCAAGACCATCTTCGGGCGAGCGCCCCGCTCGCAGACGCTCATCGTCACCTCAAGGCGGACGGAGCTGACGGAGCCGTTCGTCTCCAAGTTGGCCGTCTGGCTCGAGGCCGCCTACCGGACCAGGGTCCAGACGCTCTACCAGGAGGGCATCTTCCAGTCCTATCGAAGTGGACTCTACAAGGACTACGACGTGCTCATCTATTATGCCACGGACTACCAGCAGCCTCCCCCGCCGGAGCTGATAGTGGACATCTTTGAGGGGGAGGGGATCACCAAGAGGAAGGTGATCTGGATCGGCTACCACCTGGATAAAGTGCAGGCCTATCTCTCGCTCTACGGCCTGAGCTACGGAGGGCTCTCTACGGGGAATGGACCAGGGAAATTGCTCTACCTCGATACCGGGGTGAGCTACGACCTTTTCACCCCTGATCGCATCAGCGTCGAGGTGCGGAGCGATGAGCTCGCCCGCGTCCGCGCCACCGTGGACGGTGCACCGATCATCGTCAGCGCCAAGCAGATCTATCACCCTGAGGACGGCGAATGCTTCTATTTCGTCGGCTTCCATCCGACTGCCTACCTCGCCGATCGCTTCGGCGCCCATCTCGTCTTCCTTGATATCTTAAACGAGGTCTACGGGATCGAACGGGGGAAGATAGCCTTGGTAAGGCTGGAGGACATCAACGCCACCACCGACCCCCAGGAGCTCCTCTCCATTACCGCTTACCTAAGGAGCGAAGGGGTCCCCTTCACCCTGGCCCTGATCCCGGTATATGTAGGTGAAGACGGGACGGCGATCCGCTTGAGCCGGGATAGGGCCTTCCGGATCATGGTCAAGAACGCCCTCCTGGATGGGGGGGAGCTCGTCCTACACGGCGATACCCATCAATACGACGGGGTGACGGCCGAAGACCACGAGTTCTGGGATGAGAAGACCAACACCCCTATCGACGGCGCGGACTATGCCGAACAGCGGGTAGCCGATGCGTTGATGGAGATCGAGTTCGCGGGCCTCCGGCCCTACCTCGTCGGCTGGGAGACACCGCATTATACCGCCGGTGAGGAGGCCTATGCCGTGTTCGAGCGATACTTCGAGCTGATGTATGAGGACCCCCGTTGGGGATACGACCTGAAGTTCACCCCCTACCCGGTCGAGACCGAGAACAACCTGTATGTCCCTACGAACCTGGGCTATGTGCGGATGGAGTCGCCAGATGCGGATGTAGCCATGATCCTCCAGGAGGCAGCCCTGCTAGCCGGCTTAAAGCACGGGGCATTGGCCTCATTCTTCTACCATCCGTTCATAGGGCTCGAGAGGCTAAAGGCGATCATCCAGGGCCTGAAGGAGCAGGGCTGGACCTTCAAGCCGGTCTCCTCCCTGCTGGAGGCCGAATAGCTTGGGATGGCATGAATCGAACCCAGGGATAAGGATAAGGAGGCAAAACCCACCATGAGAGCAAGGAGGAGGGTCCAGTTCATCCTCCCTGAGCCGACCATCGAGAAGCTCGACCAGTTGAAGGAACAGATGGGGGCTTCCTCGCGGACCGAGGTATTGAAGATCGCGCTCGAGCTCCTGCATTGGGCTGTAGTGTGCCGAGCGAAGGGCGAGAAGATCGCGGCAGTTAGGGGTGGTGAGATATCGGAGACCATCGTAATCCCCAGCGTGAGCTCGAGCGAGAGCCCACGGCGATGACCATTTCGACTGACTTGCTCGCCTTCTTCTTCCTCTTTTACTGTGCACTTTATAACCTCTTCCTCTGCTTGTTCTTTCTCGCCCTCCGGTTGCTCCCCGGAACCGGGAGGGGAAGGAAGAGCGGTAGTGAAAAGGCGGGCGAGGGCAAGGCAAACCCTCCTCAAGACCTGCCGGTGATCACCGTGATGATCCCCGCCTTGAACGAGGAGAGGGTCCTGGAGGGGACGGTCCGATCACTGCTCGCCCTCCCCTACCCCGGCCGATTGGAGATCCTGATCATCGACGATGACAGCGATGACGGCACGCCGCTGATCGCGGAGAGGTTGAGCGCTGCACATGAGAACGTCTACCTCCTGCGGAGAGGACCTTATCGCTCACGCCGCGGGAAGGGCGATGCCCTGAACCACGGCTTCTCCTACCTGCGCGCCAGCTTCCCGGAGAGGGACCTGGAGAGGTGGGTGATCGGGGTCTTCGATGCCGACGGCCGAGCGGTGGAGGACGACCTGCTCATCGAGGTCGGGAAGGTGTTCAGGGACGATTCGGTCGCCGCCGCCCAGTGCGGGGTGCGGATCAGGAACGGCTGGAACCTGCTGGCCGCCCTCCAGGACGTCGAATTTGCCACCTTCTCCTTCATCACCCAGACCGTCCGCGACCGGACCTCCGGGGCGGTGGCCCTGGGGGGCAACGGGCAGTTCATCCGCGCTGCCTTCCTCGAGCGGCTGAGCCGGGATCGGGATCAGGAAGGGGGCTGCTGGGACGATTCGGCCCTCACCGAGGACCTAGACATCGGGACCCGGATCCATTTGCGCGGCGGGCGGATCAGGTTTATAAACAGATGGGTGGAACAAGAAGGAGTGGAGTCCTTCAGGGCGCTGCTGCGGCAGCGCCACCGCTGGGCTTGGGGGACGCTGCAGGTCTTTTTGCGGTATCTCCTCAGAGGGAGGATCATGAGGGCCAAGATCCCGCTGGCCAAAAAGCTAGATCTGCATTACTACCTGAGCTTCTGGGTCGTGCCGTTCATCGTCCTCCTCTCCTTCCTCCTCTCCCTCCTCAACCTTGCAGGGGTCTTGAGGATCACCAGCAGCTTCGGCCCGGCCTTCCTTCTGGCTAACTCCTTCAGCTTCGTCCCGATGATCGTCCTCGGGCTGGCGTGGGCCAAGGTGCCCTTCTACAAGATACTCTATCTGGTGCCGCTGGCGGTGGTCTACGCTTACCATTGGATCCCGGTGCTCGTCCTGGCTTGGGCGAGCATCCTCGCCCATCAGCCACCGCGGTGGGTGAAGACCGAAAGATACACCATGGAGGTGGAGGAAGCGATAAAATGAGGATGGCAAAAGCGAAGAGAGGGCTCCTCCTCCCCGTCTTTCTGGTGCTGATCGCCCTCGGATCGGCGCTCAGCCCTCAGCTGCTGGACCAGGTTGTGGTCCAAGCTCAAGCTCAAGGCCGGGGCTCACCCCGGCCTCAGCACCCAGCCCTAGCCCTGGCCCTCTCCTTCATCCTGAACAAGATGATGAACGAGCAGGGCGGGATCTATACCCAATATCGGGACCTCCCCCCTCCTGAGGGCGGGGAGGGAGCGGCGGCGGGTCATGACATCCTGCTCCAGAACAGCGGCCTGCTCATGCTCTATGCCGCGCGGGCGGGGGATCGCCCGCTCTTCGACCAGCAAGCAAGGGTGCTCGAGGATTATTTCCTGGAGGAGCGCCTGGGGCTGCTCCACTGGAGGCTAGATCCCTCGATGGAACCGGTATTGAGCCCCTGGGGGACCTACTCCAACTCCCCGGGGGATGCCCTGCGGGCCGTGGAAGCCCTCCTTCTGGCCTACGATCTCTGGGGAGATAGGGCCTATGAGGAGCTGGCCCTCAAGATCGGCGGGGGGCTCAAAAGATATACCATCGCTCCGGATAGGACGCTGCGGTATTATGCCGCCTGGACCCCCGAGCTCGAGCCGGCAGGCCACGGCGATAAGGTCCTTTTGGCCCAGCTCAACTTCAAGGCCATGGCCGGCTTGGCCAAGCGGGATAACGCCTGGGAGGAGATCATCGCTGTAAACCTGGAACTGGCCCTCTCGGGGATGACCGATCAGGGGCTGTTCTACCAGAGCTACCTCCCCCAGCGGGGGGAATACGAAAAGGGCGAGGGCAACATGATCCAGATGGCCCAGGTCGCACGGCACCTCGCTGGTTACGGCCGCGCGTTGGGCGATCCCGCCGCGCTGGAGGCAGCCCGAAGGTTCCTCGAATTTACCAAGAAGGAGTATGGGGCTAGGGGGAGGATATTCGGGCGATACGATCCCGAGACCGGGGAGCCGCTGGTGACCTGGGAGAACATCGCCGTCTATGCCCTGATCGCCCAACTCGCCTCGGAGCTCGAGGACTCCTCATTTGCCGAGACGATCATCGCGGAGAAGGTCCTCACCTACCAGCAGCTGGATCCGGAATCCCCGGTTTACGGCGCATTCACGACCAGATTCGATGATGCTTATGCCCTGGATACCCTCGAGGCCCTCCTGGCGCTGGCGGCCTATGAGGGGCCTTCGGCGATGGCAGGGCGGGAGCAGGAACCGATCCGCGCCGTATGGTATCTCGGCTGGCAGCGGGAGAGCTACCTCCAGCCGAGCGTGGTGGAGGACCTCCGGCAGATCCAAGCGAGGCTCTGCCCGAACTATATCGGGCTTTTCGCTATCGTATATCAGGATAAGAAGACCTCCTCGGACCCGCATCGCGATCCGGAGCGGACCGCGAGCGATGAGGCCCTCCGGGAGGTGATCGCCCAGATCCACCGGATGGGCATGGGGGTGATCCTCCTCACCCCGCTCTTCCCCGACGACGGCACCTGGGAGGGGGCGATCCAGCCTGAGGACGTCGACGCCTGGTTCGACCATTGGCGGGAGATCCTCCTACACTACGCCGAGCTGGCGGAAGAGACCGGGGTGGAGGTCCTACTCCTCGGCTCGGAGCTGGCCACCCTGCGGGACCGGACGGATGAGTGGAACAGGCTGATAGTCGCGGTGCGGAGCCGCTACCGGGGCAAGCTCAGCTACTCGGTCAACTTCTGGGCCGATCGCGACGAATACCGCCAGGTGTTGGAGATGGCCCAGTGGAAGCACATGGACTACATCGGGGTGACCGGCTACTTCGAGCTCACCGACAAGGCCGACCCCTCCATCGAGGAGCTTGAGGCGGCCTGGCGCAGTGATCGCAATGGACAGGATGTCCTGGCCGACTTGGAGAACCTGAGCGACAGGTATGGAAAGCCGATCGTCTTCTGGGAGATCGGCTACCAGAGCAAGGACGGGACCAACATCTACCCCTGGGACTTTCCCCGCCCGGGCCGGGTGGACGAGGGCGAGCAGGCCGACGCCTGGGCTGCATTCTTGAACGTCTTCGGAGGGATTGAGTGGTTCAAAGGGTATGGGGTCTACGCCGAGCATGTCGGCCTGCCGCCGAACCCCCTCGGCTACAATGTGCTGGGGAAGCAGGCAGAGGAGGTGCTGGGGAGGGAGTGCAAGTAGAACGTGTATCGAGATCGACCCATTTCCCCATAACTTTAACAGCATATCATGATGGGGGAAGCCCTGGATGGATGACGTGGTCAAGCGGACGATCGAGAGCTACGATGCGATCGCCGAACGATACTGCAAGAGGACGATGATCCCCGAGGTCCGGGAGTTCGAGCACCAGCTTCTGGACCGGTTCCTGGCGATGATCGACGCGGAGAGGCCGCGGATTTTGGACATCGGCTGCGGCGACGGTCGGGATACCGCCTACCTCCGCGAGAAGGGGGCTGGAGTCACCGGGATCGACCTCTCGGAGGGGATGCTCGCCGTGGCGCGGAGGGAGCATCCCGAGTGCACCTTTTTGAAGATGGACATGCGGCGGCTCGAGTTTCCTGATAGGAGCTTCCACGGGGTCTGGGCCAGCGGCTGCATCTATCATCTGCCCAAGCGGGAGTTGCCCCAGGCCTTCCGCGAGGTGCGCCGCATCCTGAAGCCCGGGGGGATCTTTTCGTTCAACTTCAAGCGCGGCGAGGGCGAGGGGATGGAGGAGGAGCCCAAGTCCTTCGGCGGCTATCCGCGGTATTTCGCCTACTACTCGGTCGAGGAGATCGAGCGCCTCTTAAACCAAACTGGTTTTAAGCTGGAACTCGTGCGGGATTACCCCTGGGAGGTCTTCGGCGACCGGATCGTCCACCTCTGGGCACGGGTGAAAGGAGATGAGATGAGCCTGGACCCTCGATTCGATGAGCTTCAGCGGTGTTTGAATGGAAAGGATGACGACCATGCTCAAGGCGATCCTGATCGACGTCGGCGGGCCGTTGGTCGATGAGGATGAATTCTATCATCGAACCGATGAGCTCATCCTGGAGCTGCTCGCCCGGGAGGGGAAGGCGGTTGCCAAGGAAGAGTATGACCGCATCCTGCAGGGCTACATCGCGCGGTGCTACCCCGCGCCGTGGGGCGCGGCGGTGTGGCACCTCCTCCAGCCGGATCTCGCGGCGTTCGGGCGGGTCCGAGAGGCCCTCCGGGAGATGACCCGGGAGTGGTCCGCCTCCGCGATCCGATCGGGGGCGGTGGAGGCCGTCGCGGCCTTGGCCTCACGCTACCGATTGGCCCTCGCGGGGAACCAGCGGGCAAGGGTGAAGGAGCTCCTCCGTGGGGCGGGCCTCCTGGAGCACTTCCAATTCCAGCTCGTCTCCGAGGAGCTGGGGGTGAGCAAGCCCGACCTCCTCTTCTTCCGGCTGATCCTCGATTCTTTAGGAATAAAGCCCCAGGAGGCGGCGATGGTCGGCGACCGGCTGGATATAGATATCTATCCGGCGAAGCTCCTCGGGCTGAGGACGGTCCGGGTGCTGGTCGGGCCCTATGCTGCCCAGGAGCCGCCCACGCCGTTCCATGAGCCGGACATCACCATCAGCTCGATGGATGAGCTGCCCAGGGCCATCACCCAGCTTTAGCCATCGCATCAGTTTGGAATTGGATCATGCCGGGTGCTAGAGTATGATCAACAAGCCCAGTGGAGGTGATACTCGGTTACGTGCAAGCTCGGGTTTAGATGGCACTCTCTGGTGATCGCCTTGGCATCGGCGCTGGCACTGTTCGGCGGGCTGCTGACTTTGGCAGCTTCAGCTCCGGGTGATCCAAGCTGCATCCCTACCAGGAAGACCAATGAGGAATTGCTCCGGATCGCGGTCCATGAGCTGGTCCCTGAGCTGCGGGAGGCGGCCGCAAAGGCCCTG
>CAZCTZ010000024.1:11880-13595 GCA_964501855.1 uncultured Thermotogae bacterium | reverse complement strand
CCAACTCCCGCTGGACCGCATCGAGGCCCGCCGCGACCTCGGCGATGAACTCCTCGCGTTCACGGCCACGCCAGCCCACCTCGCGTAGCGCAACGCCGAGCAGATTTCTACCCTCAACCGCGGGCGGTTGGAGCGCTAATGCCAGGTCGCAGCCCTGGAGCGCCTCCAGGCCCCACTCCCGGAGGAGCTGGAGGCTTCCCTCATCGCGGACATCGCGCAGCGCCGCCCGAGAGAAGGCATACCGGGTCAACCTCCTCGCAAACCCGCTCCGGAGCGGGCCGAGCCCCTGGCCGAGGAGGAGTATGGGCACCCTTCGTAATCGCGCTAAGCCCACCAAAGCGGCGTAGTAGACCACAGAGCGGCGGCTCGTCGCGTCCTGGAAGATCCCCCCGCCGCCGAAGACCAACGCCCGCGCCTTGCCGAGCGCCCGCCAGACCCGCCAAAGGTTCCAGCGGTCTATCGCCACGACCCCGTGCTCCTGGGCTGTCCGCGCCGGCGCGGCGGAGAGGACCACCGGCTTCGCCTCGCCGAAGCAGTCCGAGATCCAGCGGAGGGTCACCTCCAGTAGCGCTTCATCGCCGAGGTTGCCGTAGCCGTAGTAGCCCGCGATCAAGATCAAGTCCTCCGGAGCCAGAGGCGCTCACCCCCTCGCCAGACCGAGTAAGCGATCACACCAAGCGGAAGCCCGAGCACCAGGCCGTTGGCCGTCCTCAGGAGCGAGAGGAGCAACGGCGTGTGCAGGTGGGCGAAGCTGTTGATGATCGAGACCTGGCCGAGGAGGCCGAGCCCGAGGAGTGCCGCATCCCAAGGGGGGCGCCCTCTAAGGCTCCCCCAGAGGAGGAGCGCGGGATGGCCCACAAGGAATTCCTTGAATCGCGGTCGGGCATAGAAGGCCCCCTCAAGGAGCTCGCGGAGGCGCAGCTCCAGGCCGCTCACCAAAGGTGCAAGGTTGTCGCTCCGCAGCACGATCAGGATGAGGACCGCCCCGCCGAGGAGGAGCAGCCCGATCCCCATCGGCCTCAGCCTCGGGAGCCGCAGTCCCCCGCTCCGGCGGAGGTGAAGCGCCAAGGCCATCAGAAGAGGGAGGACCAGGGCCGCCTTGACCCCGCGGAATTGATAGATCTTCAAGAAGAACTCGGTCCCCGCGAGGAGCGTCCCCACCCAGAGCCCGCCGAGGACCGTCAACCCGGAGAAGGCGAACAAGAGAAACACACCGTAGCCCAATCCTGCGCCCCTTGGAGGGAAGAGGAGGTAAGCTAGCACGGGCATGAGGACCGCGATCAGCCAAGCGAGGGCCAGCCTCGTCGTCGTGGGCGCTGTCACAAGGCCAAGGATGAGGATGAAGAGCGCCAGAGCCACACCAACCCACCAGCAGCGCCTCCAGCTCATCCGGGAGCGGCCGAGCACGAGCATAGTCAAGCCCAGCGGGCCGAGGGCGATGAGCACCAGCACCGGGACCGGCGGGCGGAAGCCCCGCGGTGGGCCGACGAGCCCCAACGTGAACCCCTCCCGCTCAAGCTGCCCAATTATTTCATGCAGATACCCCTCTCCATCCGTCGCCGGCAGGTAGACTAAGAGCAATCGGACCTCGCGCTCACGGACGGCCCGCCGCCAGCGGGCCAACGCCCGCTCGAGCGGGAGGCCTTCCAGCTCCTCACGCTCGATCAGGTGAGCGCGGACGAGGTCTCGGTAGCCTGAGCGGTAGACCCACGCCG
>CAZCTZ010000024.1:0-11780 GCA_964501855.1 uncultured Thermotogae bacterium | reverse complement strand
CTCGCCCTGTGGGCGCTTATAATCCCCTGAAAGGGGTGATGATGAGAAGATTATCCCTCGCGTTGGCGGTGTTGGCGCTGTTTGCCTTTGGACTCGGTGGTTGGGCTGAGGAGGCCCCAGCTCAACCCAAGCCCCAGGTTCAGCCGCAACCGCGCCACCTCGGGCTCGGCTGGGTCGGCCTGGGCGCGGGCTTCCGCTACTGGACCGCCGGACCGTGGGGCTTCCAAGTGGGAGGGCTCATCAGCGGTCATTCCGAGGAGCACGGGAGCGACTACTGGCGTGAGCGCTACCTCAGCGGCGGGGCGAACCTCATGTATCGGCTCACGCCGCCGGAGGAGGTCCCCTTCATCTACCTCAGTTTGAGCCTCGGCGGGGAGCATCGCCTCCGTGAGTCGCAGTTCTGCGATGAGGGGGGCTGCCATCCCAGCCGGGACGAGGAGCTGAGCTACGGCGTGATGCTCCTCGGCGGGGCGGAGTTCTTCCTCCTGGGGAGGTTCGGGCTGAGCGCCGAGGTGGGGATCCGGCTCGCCCTCGCCGATAATGAGCTCTCCCTCGGACCGGGCTTCGGGATCGCCATCCTCTTCTACCTCCTCTAGACACCGATCACTCAGCCTGCGGAAGAAGTTCGTCCGGGGCGCCCGCCCGCGGGCTCGCCCCATGGCCGGGCAGGCACTACGCTCACCTCAGATCGAATCCGAGATGGGGATGAAGGAGGCAGATACGATGAGAAGATGCCTGCCATTTCTGGTTGTCCTTTTGCTCCTCGGGGCGGGGAGCGGCCTGGCCGCGACACAGCAGGGTGTCGCGGACTACTCCACCGGGCGGCTCTTCGGGATCGGCGCCGAGGTGACCTTCCCCATGGTCGGCCCGGCGAGCCCCAATTGGCCGAACATGTTCCCCGCGACGGGGCTGAGCACGCGGCTCTGGCTGGCGGACCTCTTCGGGCTGGACGCCGCCTTCTGGGTCTTCCCGGGGTTCCCCTCGTTCGCCATCCGCTCGCTCTTCAAGCTCTACAATAGCCCGATCGTCGACATCTACACCGGCCTGGGGGTGGCCTTCTTCAACGGCGCCGCCCCGTTCCAGGGGCTCACGGGCCTCGAGATCAGCATCTCGCATAGCCTGGCATTGGTCGCCGAGGTGGGGATCTTCGGCCTCGGCGGGACGAGCGGCGGGGTGACCGCGGGCCTCGGGGCTCACTTCTACTTCTGATTCTGACAGGTTCTGACGGAGAGTTCTCCAAAGGGTTGGGTCCTGCCCCGCTTCCCGGGCACCGGACTATTGCTATTGACACCCCTCCCCTCGCGGTGTATCGTGAAGTGATGAGCACGCGCGGGGTGAGGAGGGAACGCGAGGGACTGCTGCTGCGTTGCCCGGTCTGTGGCGGGAAGCGCCTCCGTTTGCGCACCGAGGTGATCGCCTGCTACGAGGCCCGGATCATCGAAGGGAAGGTCAACTGGCAGAGCAACCGTCTGGTGACCGTCAACCCCGACCGGCTCCATCCTAAGGCGCAGATCATCTGCCTCGACTGCCTCGCGACCTTCGAGGACTTCGAGGTCCTCGCCGATGGGACGATCATACTGCACCATGGGGGTGAGAGGTGATGCTAAAACATCTTATGACCGCGGTCCTGATCGGGCTGGGACTGAGCTTGGGCCTGAGCGCGATGGCGCAGGAGGGGGCGCTCACGCCGGCAGAATTGGACCGGATCTTGGAGGAGACGGACGCTGCCGGGACGATCGCCAACCTCGCCCAGGTCCTCATCGGGCCGGAGGAGTTCGACGAGAAGGTGATCGCCTACGGCGTCCTGCTGAAGATCGCCCAGGAGGTGGCCTTCCCCGAGCTGGACCTGCAAGGCTGGTTCAAGGAGCACCTGGGGGAGGAGCTAAAGCAGACCGACTTGGCGCGCTTCGACCTGGTCCGGCGGGCGCTCAAGACCCACCCTGACCTCTACAAACGGCTCCAGGAGGAGTTAGCCCAGTTGGCCCCGCCCCCGACCCCGGCGCCCGAGCCGGAGACGGGAGCAGGAGCAGGAACAGGAACGGGCACCACAACCCCGGGCCCGGCGCCCGATCTGGCCCGATTGGCCCGCCAGCTCGAGGAGTTCAATGCCCGGCTGGCGACCCTGGAGGAGCGGGTGAGCCAACTGCTCCCCGGCGACGGTGAGGAGAGTGAGCTGGCCCAGTTGCGGCAGGAGGTCGAGCGGCTCAAGGAGCGGCTTCCTGAGCCCGGGAGCCTCCAGGCACTCGAGGACCTCAACCCGCGCCTCCAGGGGCTCGAGGAGCGGGTGCGCCAGATGAGCAGCTCCCTCGGGGGCCTCCGCGGATTGGTCCTCTTCCTCCTCGTCTTGGTCATCTTGATGCTCATCTGGATGATTTATCTCCGTGTTCGTGAGCTTTCTCGCTCTTTCCGTTGAAATTATCCCCTTTTAATTTTTCTTTCTTTTCGCTCGCTTGACAGCCCCTCCGGGCCTTACTATAATCGAAGCGGCATCCGGGCGCGATCGGGCGCCCTGGGAGGTGCACTGGATGCAAGAGATGTATAACCGTTTCTCGCGCCAGGCGAAGGAGATCATGGGCGTCTCCTACGACGAGGCCGCCGCTTGGCACCACAGCTACGTGGGCGCGGAACACCTGCTCCTCGCCCTCCTCAAGGTCCAAGGGACCTTGGCGCACAAGCTCCTCGAGCGGAGTGGCCTCACCTACCCCCATGTCAAGCAGGAGATCGAGCGCGAGTTGGGCCGCGGTGGGCTCCGCTACTCCTCCGGTGAGCTGAAACCCACGCCCCAGCTCAAGCAGATCATCACCCTGGCCTACGAGGAAGCCCGCCGCGAAGGGCATGGGATGATCAGCCCTGAGCACCTCTTGATCGCCCTGCTGGAGAGCGGCGAGGGGCTGGCCAACGAGATCCTCCACCGCTTCGGGATCGAGGCGAACAAGGTCCGCCAATACGTGGCGGCGATGAACGAGCGCGGGATGATGGGCGTCCGGCTGGGGCGGGAGGAGCGCCGCTGGAAGAGCTTCGAGTTCGGGCGGAACTTGGTGGAGGAGGCCCGCCAGGGGCGGCTCGACCCGGTGATCGGCCGTGAGGAGGAGATCCAGCAGATCATTCAGACGCTCTCCCGCCGGAAGAAGAACAACCCCGCGCTGATCGGCGAGCCGGGCGTGGGCAAGACCGCCATAGTCGAGGGCCTCGCCCAGAAGATCGCCGCCGGCGACGTCCCCATGACGTTGCAGGACAAGGAGATCATCGAGCTGGACATGGCCTCGATGGTCGCCGGGACCAAATACCGCGGCGAGTTCGAGCAGAGGTTGAAGTCCCTGATAAACCAGGTCGCCGAGTCGAGCAATGTCATCCTGTTCATCGATGAGCTGCACACGGTCGTCGGCGCCGGCGGGGCCGAGGGCGCGATCGACGCCTCCGCTATCCTGAAGCCGCCGCTGGCCTCCGGCCTCATCCAGTGCATCGGGACGGCCACGCCCGATGAATACCGAAAATACATCGAGCGCGATCCCGCCCTGGAGCGTCGGTTCAAGAAGATAGTGATCGACGAGCCAACGGTGGCCGAGACGATCCAGATCCTGAAGGGCCTCCGGCCCAGGTATGAGGCCCATCACGGTGTCAAGATTACCGATGAGGCACTCGTCGCCGCGGCGAAGCTGAGCGACCGCTACATCACCGACCACTTCCTGCCTGACAAGGCGATCGACCTGATCGATGAGACCGCGGCCAAGGTCCGCCTCGCGGGGGCCTCGCCTTCGCCGGAGATCCGTGAGCTGAAGGAGGAGCTACGCGAGGTCACTGAAGAGGAGAAGATCGCCGTCTCGCGCCAGGACTACGAACGCGCGGCGGAGCTGCGCGACCGGAAGAGGCAACTCCAGGAGCGGCTGAAGGAGCTGGAGGCGGAGTTCCGCGAATACGAAGGGGTCGTCACCGAGATGGACATCGCCGAGATGGTCTCCGCCTGGACCGGCGTCCCCGTGGGGCACATGACCGAGGAGGAATCCAAGCGGGTCATCTACATGGAGGAGAAGATCCACGAGAAGTATGTGGACCAGGAGGAGGCGGTCAAGGCGGTCGCGCGGGCGATCCGGCGGGCCTACGCCGGGGTGAAGGACCCCAAGCGGCCGATCGCCTCCTTCCTCTTCCTGGGCCCGACCGGCGTGGGGAAGACCTACTTAGCGAAGGTGCTCGCGGAGTTCCTCTTCGGCGACGAGGAGGCTTTGATCCGGATCGATATGTCCGAATACATGGAGCGGTTCACCGTCTCGCGGCTCATCGGCGCCCCGCCGGGGTATGTGGGCTACGAGGAGGCCGGCGAGCTGACCGAGGCCGTCCGGAGGCGGCCCTACTCCGTGATCCTGTTTGATGAGATCGAGAAGGCCCACCGCGACGTGTTCAACATCCTCCTCCAGGTGATGGACGACGGCGTCCTCACCGACTCCCAGGGGCGGCGGGTCGACTTCCGCAACACGGTGCTGATCATGACCTCCAACCTGGGCAGCAAGATGATCACCGACCGGGGGAGCCTCGGCTTCGGCGTCGAGGAGGTCGACTCGCCCGAGTCCTATGAAGACATGAAGTCCAAGGTGATGGGCGAGGTGAAGGAGACCTTCCGTCCAGAGTTCCTAAACAGGTTGGACGACATCATCGTCTTCCACCAGCTCACCAAGGAGGAGGTCTACGCCATCGCCGACCTGATGATCAAGGAGCTACAGGAGCGGCTCCAAGAGCGGCGGATCTCCATCGAGGTCACCCAAGCGGCGAAGGACCTGCTCGTCCAGAAGGGCTACGACCCCAAATACGGGGCGCGGCCGCTGAGGCGGACGATCGAGCGCCTCGTGGAGAACGCCATCTCGGACAAGATCCTCGAGGGCGAGTTCGGCCGCGGCGACCTGATCGAGATCGACGCCGAGGACGGCGAGATCAAGTTCCACAAGAAGGCGGCAGAGCCCGAAGAGGAGAGGGAGGAAGAGGAACTGGTCCACCAGCCCAAGCTCGGCTAGCCGACGAGCCAAGCCAAGCTACTAGGCGGGGATGGGATGAAGAAGCTCCTCTACCGCTGCCAGAGCTGTGGTTACCTCTCGCCTCAATGGCTCGGGCGATGTCCCACCTGCGGCGAGTGGGGGAGCTTCAAGCCCGAGGAGCCCCAGCAGGCTCAGCCGGGGGCAGGAGCAGGAGGAGGCTTGGGTTTGGGCTCGGCCTCAGCCCGAGCTGAGGCCGAGCCGCTCCCCTTGGGCGAGATCTCCCTGGAGGAGGCCAACCGCTGGCCCACCGGGCTGGGCGAGCTCGACCGGCTCCTCGGCGGCGGGGTGATCGCCGGCTCGGTGATCCTCCTCGGCGGCGAGCCCGGCGTCGGCAAGTCGACCTTGATGCTCCAGGTGGCCGACCGGCTCGCGCGGGCCCGCGGGCCGGTCCTCTACGTCTGCGGGGAGGAATCCCCCGCTCAGGTGAAGCTCCGCGCTGCTCGCCTCCGGCTGGAAGCCGAGCGGGAATTGCTCGTCCTCTCAGAACAGCACCTCGAGCTGATCGCGCGAGCGGTCCGTGAGCTCCGCCCCAGGGCGGTGGTGGTCGACTCGATCCAGACGGTCCTGCCCGCGGGGGAGAAGGTCGGCGAGCCGGGCACCACCAGGGCCGTCGGGCTGGCGACCTTCGCGCTGGCCCAACTGGCCCGCGAGCTCGAGCTGCCGATCTTCCTCGTCGGCCACATCACCAAGAGCGGCGAGTTCGCCGGGCCGAAGGCGATCGAGCACCTGGTGGACGTCGTCCTCTACCTGGAGGGGACCCAAGGCGGCGAGCTGCGGCTGCTCCGTGCGACGAAGAACCGCTACGGCTCCTGCGAGGAGGTGGGCGTCTTCCGGATGGGCGAGCGCGGCCTGGAGGAGGTGGCCAACCCCTCGGAGCTCTTCACCCAGCGCTCACCCCAGCCGAAGCCCGGCTCGGTGATCGTCCCCTCGCTCGAGGGCTCAAGACCGATCCTGGTCGAGGTCCAAGCGCTGGTCTCCTCCGGGCGGACTAGCTACAGCTACGGCGGTTACCCCCAGCGGCGGGCGACCGGCTTGGACTACAACCGGGTGGCGCTCCTCCTCGCGGTGATCGAGAAGCGGCTCGGGCTCCACATCGGCAGCGATGACGTGTATCTGAACGTCGCCGGGGGGCTGACCCTCCGCGAGCCGGCGGCCGACCTCGGCGTGGTAGCCGCGGTGGTCTCCTCCTTCCGCGACCGGCCTGTCCCCTATGATGCGGTGATCGTGGGCGAGGTGAGCCTCTCGGGAGAGGTCCGCCCGGTGAGGCGCCTCAAGGAGCGCCTGGCGGAGGCGGGCCGGCTCGGCTATCGCCAGGCGGTGATCCCCCGGCTCCAGCTCCAGGACGAGCGCGCCCTGGAGGCGGGGGTGGGGATGAAACTCCACCCGGCAGGGGACGTAGAGGAGGCGATGGCGGCGCTATTTTAGCTTAAACTCTTTGAGAGATGGTCACCGTCAGCGAGGAGCAATTCCTGGAACTGCTGGGCCGGCTCGCGCCGGGGACGCCCCTGCGGGAGGCGCTCGATTCGATCGTCGAGCTGGGCAACGGCGGGCTGATCCTCATCGCGGATGAGGAGCAAGCAAAGCAGGTCGTCCAGAGCGGCTTCCGCATCGACGCCGAGTTCACCCCCCAGCGGCTGGTCGAGCTCGCCAAGATGGACCGTGCGGTGGTCATCGACCCCCGGTTGCGCAAGATCCTATACGCCAATGCTTACCTCGTCCCCGATCCGGAGATCCCCTCGGAGGAGACCGGGACGCGCCACCTCACGGCCGATAAGGTGGCCAAGCAACTGGGCGTCCCGGTGATCGCCATCTCCGCCACCCGCGGCCGGGTCACCATCTACTACGGCGAGATAAAATACGTCCTCCAGGACCTGAGCGCGATCAGCTCCCGGGTGAACCAAGCGCTCCGGATCCTCGAGCACTACCGCAACGCCTTCGACGCCCTTCTGGAGGAGCTGACGGTGCTCGAGCTCGAGGGGCGGGTCTTCCCCTTCCACGTGGCGAACGTGATCCAATCGATCGTCCAGATGCTCGAGACCGAGGATGAGATCCGCCGGTGGTTCATCGAGCTCGGCCGGGAGAAGGAGTTGATGGAATTGCTCCTCGAGTGGATGATGCTGGGGGTCCGGCGGACCTTCGAGCTGATCGTGCGCGACTTCCAGCAGAACGACCGCCCGGTGGAGGAGGTCATCGAGGAGATCCGCGCCCTCCCGACGGAGGAACTCCTCTCCTCGGAGAGGATCATGCAGGTCCTGGGGTATGAGGGCGGCGAGGAGGCCCTGGATGTGGCCATCCCCTCGCGGGGGTATCGCGTCCTGAGCGAGATCCCCCGGCTGCCGATGTCGGTGATCGAGCGGCTGGTGGAGGAGCTAGGGAATCTCCAGCGGATCCTCAAGGCCTCCGAGGAGGAGCTGATGCAGGTCAAGGGGATCGCGGAGGTGCGCGCAAGGGCGATCAAGGCCGGGCTGGCCCGGCTCAAGCGCCGGCTGGCCCTGGAGCGATAGCGCGAGCACGGCATGACATGACATGAGATGAGATGATGGAGATGGGCGGTCTCACCTCAAATCTAAATCTAAATCCAAATCCAAATCCGAGTCCGAGTCTGGATCCTCAAGAAGAGCTCGCGCGGCTGCGCGAGGCGGCCTCACTCCTTTTGGAGCGAGCCCCCATCGAGCCCCAGGTCGGGCTGGTCCTCGGCTCGGGGCTCTCGGAGGCGCTCGACCCCGAGGGGTTCACCGTGGTCCCCTTCGCTGAGATCCCCAACTTCCCGCGCTCGACCGTCGCCGGCCACGCCGGGGAGGTGCTCCTCGGCGAGCTCGAGGGCAAGCCGGCGGTGGTCCAGCGCGGCCGGGTCCACTACTATGAGGGCTACTCCATGTGGGAGGTGGCCTTCCCCGTCCGGGTGATGAAGCTGCTCGGGGTGCGGCAGCTCTTCCTGACCAACGCCGCCGGAGCGATCAACGAGGAGTTCCGCCCGGGCGATCTCGTCCTGATCCGCGACCATATCAACATGATCCCGGATAACCCCCTGCGGGGGCCGAACCTCGATGAGCTGGGGCTCAGGTTCCCCAACCTGTGCGGGGCCTACAGCGCCCGGCTGCGGGAGCTGGCGATCCGCGCGGCGATCAGGGAGGGGATCGAGCTCAAGGAAGGGGTCTATGTGGCCACGCCCGGGCCGATGTATGAGACCCCTGCGGAGATCGAGGCCTACCGGCGGCTGGGCGCGGACCTGGTGGGGATGTCCACCGTCCCCGAGGTGATCGCCGCGGTCCACTGTGGGCTGGAGGTGCTGGCGATCTCCTGCGTGACCAACATGGCTGCCGGGATCGGCCACTCCAAGCTGACCCACGAGGAGGTCCTGGAGGTGACCGCCCAGCGGGGGAAGGACCTGCTCCGGCTGATCCGGGCGATCCTGCGGGAGCTCAAGTGAAGTGATTAGACCCGAGCTCGGATCAGCCCCAGGGCCCTCCGCAGCCGCTCGAGCACCTTCTCCTTGCCGAGGAACTCCATCGTCTCGAAGAGCCCCGGGCCGACCGTCCGCCCGGTGAGCGCCACCCGGCAGGTCTGGGCGATCTCCTTGAGCTGGCGGCCCTCCCTCTCCAGGTAGCCGCGGATGGCCTCCTCGATCCGGGCGGCGCGGAACTCCCCTTCTGAGAGCTTTCCGAGCTCACCGATCAGGCCCTCGAGCAGCGGGGCCCGCTCGGGAGTGAAGAACCTCTCGATGCCCTGGGGGTCATACTCGAACCGGTCGGAGAAGATGAACCGCGCCGCCTCGGCTAGCTCGACCAGGGTCTTGCACCGCTCCTTGAGGAACTGGGCTGCGGCGATCAGCCGCTCCGCGGGGAGCTGGGCCGCCTCCTCCGGGGAGATGATGTCCCGCTTGACCAGGAACTCGCGGAGGAGCTCGCCCAGCCGCGCCGGCTCGGCGGTCTTGATGTAGTGGTGGTTGAGCCAGAGGAGCTTCTCCTCGTCGAAGATCGCCGAGGAGACCCCCACCTGGTCCAGGTCGAAATACTCGATCAGCTCCTCCCGGGAGAAGATCTCTTGATCGCCGTGGGACCAGCCGAGCCGCGCGAGGAAGTTCACCAGGGCTTCTGGCAGATACCCCTGGTCGCGATACTCGAACACCGAGGTGGCCCCGTGGCGCTTGGAGAGCTTCGAGCGGTCCTTCGCCAGGACCATCGGCAGATGGGCGAAGACCGGCAGCTCCGCCCCGAGCGCCTCGTAGATCAGGATCTGCTTTGGCGTGTTGTTCAGGTGCTCGTTCGCCCGGATGACGTGGGTTATCCTGAGGTCCGCATCGTCGACGACGCAGGCGAAGTTATACGTGAAAGAACCGTCGGAGCGGCGGATGACGAAGTCCTTGAGCTGCTCGTTGCTATATTCCACCTTGCCGAGCAGCCGGTCGTGGACGACGGTCACCCCGCTCTTGGGGACGCGGAACCACCACGCGCCTTCATGCTCGTAGGCCTTCCCCCGGGCGAGGAGCTCCTCTGCGGCTCGCTGGTAGAGCGGGAAGCGCTCCGTCTGGCGGTAGTATTCGTCCCAATCGAGCCCCAGCCACTGCAGCGCCTCCTTGATCCGATCGATCGACTCCTCCGTCGAGCGGCTCCGGTCGGTGTCCTCGATCCGCAGGATGAACTTGCCGCCGTGGTGGCGGGCGAAGAGCCAGTTGAAGAGCGCCGTGCGCGCCCCGCCGACGTGCAGCTCACCGGTGGGCGAGGGGGCGAAGCGGACCCTCGGCTCCATGAAGGATCACTCCCGGGCAGAAGTAGCAGACATCAGCGGTAGATGCTCCGGGCTCACCACCCAAAAGCTAAAAAGCAAAAAGCGGCTCACACCCAACCTGGCTGAGGGGGGAGGATTCGAACCTCCACTCTCGGCTCCAAAGGCCGGTGTCCTACCCTTAGACGACCCCTCAGCGGCCCTGCCATCATTTTAACCGAGGAGGTGGCCGCTTTCCAGCCTGGCCTGTCGGTTCATTCAGTCCAACCTCCTCATCTCGCGCAATAGGAAGCCCCCGGCGGCGATGAGCGCCACCCCGAGCCCACAGGCCAGGATCACGGGCACGAGCCCGAAGAGGTCGGCCAGTCCGCCGGCGAGCCCCATCGAGATCGGCTGCAATCCCCCGGAGAGGAGCATCAGCAGGCTGAAGACCCGCCCGCGGAACTCGTCCGCGACCATCTCCTGGAGGAGGGCCATCAAGACCACGTTGATCATCGAGTTGATCACCCCGAAGGCGAAGAGGACCCCGATGGCCACCTGGAGGCTCCTTGCGGTGGCGAAGAGGGCCAGGAGGAGGCCATCGACCGTGCACAATCCCAGGATGTAGGGCCCGCGGCGGCGGACCTTCCCGATGGCCCCGATGACGAGGCTCCCCGTGAGGAGCCCCGCACCCACGCCGGCTTCCATGAAGCCGAAGCCTCGCACCCCGACCTCGAGGACCTCCTTGGCGAAGAGGGGCATCAGGACCATGATCGGCGCAGCGGCGAAGTTGAGCAGGGCGGCGAGCCCTGCCAGGGTCAGGATCACCGGATATGAGCGAAGGTAGTGCAGACCGCCTATGAGGGCGCCCCAGAAGGAGCCCCCGGCACCCTCTCGCTCCTGCGCTGGCAGGCGGATCAGCCAGATCCCCAGCGCCCCTGTGGCGAAGGAGAGCGCGTTGAAGAGGGAGACCCCGCCGACGCCCACCCCGGGGAGCGAGATGAGGACCCCGCCGAGGGCCGGGCCGATGATGTTGTTCGCCTGGAGGGTCATAGAGTTGAGCGAATTAGCGGTTATGAGCTCATCCTTCCCGACCAGCAGGGGGATGACCGCCGTCTGGGCGGGGAGGAAGAAGGCCCCCACCAGGCCGAAGATCACCGCGAGGATATAGACGTGCCAGAGCTCCACCACCTGGGCGAGGACGAGCGAGGCGAAGATGAAGACGACCATCGCCCGCAGGAGGTCCGCCAGGAGCATGATCTTCCGCCGGTCATAGCGGTCGACGATCACCCCTCCGACCGCTTGGAGGACCAGCCGCGGCACCTGGGTGAGGATCATCATGGTTCCCACGGCGAGGGCGGAGCCGGTGAGCTCGACCACCAGCCAAACCAGAGCGATGTAGAATACGGCATCTCCAAGCTGGGAGATGGCCTGCCCGCCCCAGAGGAGGGCAAAGTTCCTATTCCGCAGGACCCTCAGGAAGCCCGCGAATGGCTTGGATCTCTCCACTCGAGCTTGAGCCTAGCTTCCCCTCGCCTCCCCCAGGAAGGCTTCTAGGTCGGCCCTCCCCCCGCGGAAGGGCCCGGGCTGCTCCAGCTTGAGCGAGGTGGCCGCCGCGGCTAGCTGGAGCGCCTCTCTCGGGGGGCGCTCCAGCCGGAAGCCGACGTAGCTGGCAAAGCAGGTGTCGCCCCGGCCGGTCCGCCCGCGCAGCTCCCGCGGCTGGAAGGGGGCCTCATGGAATTCCCCCTCGGCCAAGACCAAGGCCCCCCTAGCGTGGGTCAGGAGCACCTCCTCGGGGCCGATCATCGCCAACTGGGCCGCGGCCTCCCGCAGGTCGCGCTCACCGGTGAGGAAGCTTGCCTCGGCGTCGTCCGCCTTCAGGAGGTCTATCAGCTTCAGCCCTCGGGCCATCTCCGGCCAGGGGCGGAAGAGAACCTCATCGCCTGAGGCTGAGGCGAACCGGATGAAACCCTGGAGGTCGAGCGCCACCTTGGCCCCTCGCCGGTGGAACCTCTCTGATAGCTCCTCCAGCAGGGGGAGGTCGACCTCCCC
>CAZCTZ010000023.1:6140-13728 GCA_964501855.1 uncultured Thermotogae bacterium | reverse complement strand
CTCGATGAACCCGCCCCGGAGGCGAGGCGTGGGCATGTAGAGGACCTTACCGTCCTGGATGGCCCTCTCCCGGATCGGGTGCTGCGGGCTATCGGGGTTGACCTTAACGACCCGGGCTTCCTGCCAGAGCTTGAGCGAGCGGAGGCGCTCGGCGGCCGCCTCGCTCCCCTGGAAGTTCGGGATCCGCCCCTGGATGGGCCGTGGGAAGCGGGCTACGCCCGCCTCCTCTAATCGCTCCCAGATCAGCTCCCTCAGCCTCTGCTTCTCCCCGTCCCTGCCCCTGGCCATTTACTTTACCCCCTCACCTAACTACTAGCACTATCATCGCCCGCACTTCAACCTCGAATCGGGGCGCTGTTAACTTTCGGAAGGAAGGGGTAAACTAGGGCTGAACACCACGGATCACGATCGAGGTGATCTCCATGAGAGTAGGGGCTTCCACCCTGTTCAGGCCTGCTGATCAGGTCGGGGCGGTCAACGAGCTGATCGAGATGGGCTTGGGCATAAAGGATATCGAGCTGAGCCTCCCCTTCGGGCCCCCCTGGGATGAGCTCGAGGAGCTGAAGGCCCTAAAGGGCGAGCATGGCCTGGATTACTCCGTGCATGCCCCCTTCGTCTACGATGATCTGGCGCATCCCCATCCTAAGATGAGGGAGATCTACAAGTCGCAGGCCAGGGAGGCGATAGATTTCGCCCATGAGCTGGGCAGCACCCTGGTCGTCGTCCATCCTGGCCATATGATCCTGGAATATCTGCTCCCAGATGTGGAGGCCTTCGCGGCCCTCAGGCTCCCGAAGGAGCGGTATCTGGAGAACTCGATCAGTTCCCTCAGGGAGCTGGCCGCTTACGCCAAAAGCAGAGGGGTCAAGCTGAGCGTGGAGAACCTCCTGGAGATAGGGCAGGACCACAACGATATCGGCAGGCTCCTCGCCGAGGTCCCTGACCTGGGCCTCACCTTAGATGTGGGCCATGCGAACCTCACCGGGAACCTGAAAGTGTATCTGGAGAGCTTCCCCGAGAGGATGATCTCCCTGCACCTCCACGACAACGACGGGAGGAGGGACCTGCACTGGCCTTTGGGGAGAGGGGTGATCGATTTCCGCTGGCTGATGAATGAGCTGCGCGGCTCCGACAAGCGGCTGATCTTGGAACTCTACTCCAAAGATGACATCAGGAGGTCCTTTGCATACCTAAACAAGATGATTTAAACAGCGATGATAGAGGTGGAGGCTTGCCTTTATCCCAACCCGCCCCTCGAAGGGGCGACGCTGACCGACATCTGGGGTAATGCCTACCCGATGCGGAATGAGCCCTTCTTGGAGCTCGCGCTCCGGGGCTTATCCCCGGGTGACTACACAGTGGAGCTCCTCTTGCCGGCCCGGCTAAAACGATCCTTTGAGGCCTCCTCCAGCTGTGAGGTCCTGTTCTTCACCCACCCGGCGTTCGCCGATCCCGGGCTTGCGGAGGTGACCGCCAGGGTCCGCCGAGTCAGAAGCGTGGAGGAGTTTTCCCTTCCCCTCTCCACACATAAGCTCACCGGCCGGGTTCGGGACTTTCAGGGCCGGCCCTTCCCCGCATATGTGTGGGCCGTAAATGATTCAGATTCACCGCAGGCCATCGTAAGGACGGACGAGGAGGGCCGCTTTGTGCTCTGGTATCCTGAGGGGAAGCCCCTTCGGGTCTTCATCGACGACGAGAGCTACTCGAAAACTACTTATGAGTGCTGGATCATCTCTCCAGGGCTCAAGGCCGACGTGCGGATCGAGCCCCGGGTGGGCAATCTCGAAGTGTGGGGCCTCCACGTCTGGCGGACGGAGCTCCATTGGCATGTGTATTTCTGGCCCTGCTCGCTTCCGCTGGATCTGCGGGCGAAGCGCTCAGGCCGGGAATTTACCGCGCCCCGCCTCAAGAAGGAGGAGATCACCGTGCGCATCGACGGCGAAGAGGTCCCTATCCTGGGACTTCACCAGCTCAAAGTGCGAATCAGCGGAGGGCGGGTTCATACTGCATACCTCTTGGATCTGCCATTACACCGGGAAGGACCCCATCTTTGCCGGCCCACGCTGATCCAAGTAGAAGTGCACACAGCCACCCGCGGTTGCGGCGAAGGTTGGTATATTGCCTGGTAAGATCCTCCAGGAGCTCGAAGGAAATTCGCGAGGCTTGAAGATTCGCCTTCGGCCCGCTAGCTGAATGATTTGGGATCTATAGGCTTTCTGGAACGACAGCGAGGTGATGTGCTGGGTCGGCTATCGCGTGATCGAACACCTGGCCCAGAGCAAGGGCTTCGAGGAGCTGGCGCACATGCGCCCGGCGGCTCAGACGGCCGCGATACGTGCTGCCATCGAGGAGTTGTTGAAGGGGTAAGGCGGTGATGGAGGATGCGCCTTTGCCTTTTGCCACTCCGGGTTCGCTGTCGTGACCCTGGGGCGAACTTCCGGCACCTGGAGGAGAGGCTGCGCGACCTCGCCCTACAGCGCTTGGATCTCGTCTGCCTGCCGGAATGTACCCTTACAGGCTATCTCTTCGAGGAGCAGGATCTGCAAAAGTTCGCTGAGCCGATCCCCGGACCCACCACGGAGCGGATGGGGGAGCTGGCCCGCCGCCACGAAATTTTCCTCTGCTTCGGGCTGCTCGAGGTCGCCGGATCGCGGTACTACGATTCCGCCGTCCTGCTGGATCGGCAGGGTCAGATCATCTTAAGGCATCGCAAGATCGAGGAGCATCCGCCCTTCGCCCTGGGCGAGGAGGTCAAGGCGGTGGACACCGAGCTGGGGCGGCTTTGTGTGATCATCTGCGGCGACCTCTTCAATGAAGAGGTCGTGAAGCAGATCGATCGCTCCGTGGACTTGTTGCTTGTGCCGATCGCCCGCTCCTTCGAGGGGAAGGCACCGGACCCGGAGCGCTGGGAGCGTGAGGAGCGAAACGTCTACTTGGAAGGGGTCAAGGCCGTCGGGGTGACCACCGCGATCGTGAATGCTCTCGAGGTGGAGGTGAATCCAGGCGAGTTGCCCGCCTTCGGGGGAGCGCTCCTGGTGGACGGCCAGGGAAGGCTTTTGGCCGAGTCCCCACACGGGACCGATGAGCCGCTCCTCTACGATCTTGAGTCGGGGTGAGGCCGTCTTGTCCTGCCGCGACGGCGGAAGAAGCACGTTTTATCGACGAGGGGGATCAAGGTGGGCTTTTAGGGAAAGACCGGCCTGCCCAGTCGTTCCTCTGGCAGGGACGAATACAAGTTCAGGAGCTCGAGATCGAGGCGATCGTCCCCGCCCACGGCTCCCATGCGGTAAATCCGAGATCGAGCGGAACATCGAATATCTCGCCGGGCCTTGGGGGCAGGATGAAGAAGAAGGGGATGGTGCCCAAAAGGGCTTATCAGGAAGCCATCGAGGAGCTGATAGGGTTCTGCGGAAGGTCGCGGTATAGGGGCGATATCGTGGCCCTCTACCTGGGCGGGAGCGTCGCCAGGGGGGATTTCAGCCCCGGAAGGAGTGATATCGACATCTACGTAGTCGCCGGAGCGAACAAGGAGGGGATAGAGGCCGAGTTCAAAGCGGCGGCTAAGAGGATAGCTGAGGAGAGGCTCGAGGAGCTATTTAAGGTGCACCCGGAACCCATCGGGGTCACTGTCACCACGGTCTCGGAGATCCGAGAGGGAAAGTCCTTTCTGGCCGCGGGCTTCGAATACCACAATTTCATGCGGACAGGGAAGCTCCTCTGGGGCCGCGATATCAAGCCTCTCATCCCAAAGCCCTCAAGGGAAGAGGGGAGGGCCGCGGCCAAGCAGGCCCTGAAGGAGATCTGCGCCCTCCTTATGGAACAGGGGCCACAGTTCGAGGAGCAGAACAGGGAAAGGCTTACTTACCAGCTCTTTGCGGCCATCTTCAGGACGGCTTGCATTGCCCTCTGCGGCGAGGGCCGCTACGTGGGCGGGAAGGGCGAGGCCGTCTCGGCGTTCCGCGAGGTCTATCCGCAGGAACGCGAATTGCATGACGTTCTATCTCAAAGCTTCATCCTCTGGAAGGAGTGGGAGAGGAGAACCCTCACCGACGAGGAACTCCGGCGGCTGAGGGGGTTCTCCCTCGAATTCGTCTCCAGGATCTGCGGGCTTTGGGGTGTGGCCGCGGCATGGCCTAAGGGTCCAAGGATCAAGCGGTGAAATGGAGCGCGCCGACCGCTCCGAAGGGGAAAGATGGCTCCAGGAGGCGGGGATCAGGCCGGGCCAGCGGGTGCTCGACATCGGCTTCCGTGATCCCGGAGAGCTCCGCCTCATCGCCGAGCTCGTGGGCCCAAGCGGCTCGGTCCTCGGGCTCGAGCTCGATCCCGCCTGCGTCCGGAGGGCGGTTCGAGAGCTGAGCGAGCTCGGCATCTCCAACATCGCCGTAAAGGAAGGCTCCATCTTGGCTATCCCCACCGAGGACCGGAGCTTTGAGCTCGTCCTTTGCAAGGGGGTGCTTCACGAGGTCCGGCCCCTCGAGTGGGCCTTCGCCGAGCTGGCGCGGGTCTGCAAGCCGGGCGGGCTTCTTATCGTGATGGACTTCCAGCGGTTCTCCGGGTTTAAGTTCGCGCTCTACCGGGCCGGCGTGCGCCTGAGGGGCCGGCGGTGTCCCGATGTCCACCCGGGCTTCTCCCGGGAGCAGCTCACCGGGCTCTTGAGGGATCACGGCTGGGAGCCGATCACCTGGCGGCCGCTGCCCGAGCAGGGTAGGATGGGCTTTGTCCGCACAGGGATCTTCATGCTCAAAGCCCTCAGGCTAGGGCCAGGGTAAGGAGGGGGCCGTGTTCTTGAAAGACGAGGACCGCTCCAGCCGGGAACTCTTCGGCCCTGAGGATTTCCTGCGGCACTACGCGGAGGGCCGGGGCTGCAAGATCGAGGATCTGCGGGTCGATGAGGTGGTGATCGGGAGCTTCTCCTCGGCTGCGATCGAGGAGCTCCAGCGGGCGTGCGAGGCCCACCCTACCCCGCACTCCAACTTCCATCGGGGCTCCTTCCGGGGGAAGCCGGTGAGCTTGGTCCGCTTCCCTCCTGGGGCGCCGATGGCCGCGGCGACGCTGGAGGAGGCCATCGCCTGCGGAGGCCGTTCTTTCTTCATTGTAGGAATGGCCGGAACCCTGCAAGACCTCCCCATCGGCTCCTTCGTGATCCCCACGGAGGCCATCCGCGAGGAGGGGACCTCGTATCACTACCTGCCGCCGGATGAGGCGGTGCGACCGAGCGGGCGGCTCGCCCGAGCTTTGGAGAAGGCCTGCGCTGCCTGGGGAATCGAGCCGGCCCAAGGGATGAACTGGTCTACAGATGCCCCCTATAGGGAGCTTGTGAGCAAGGTCGAGCGGTATCGCCGGGCCGGGGTGCTGACGGTGGAGATGGAGGCCGCGGCCCTCTTCGCGGTGGCAAAGGTGCGCCGGGTGGAGGTGGCCTCGCTGTTTGTGGTATCGGACCGGCTCGGGGAGCGCTGGGAGCCCGCTTTCTTCTCGGGGGAGGTCGAGGAAAGCCTCAAGAGGGCGGCCCGGATTGCCCTGGAGGCGGCCACCAATGTTTATGAGGAAAATGTTTATGAGGAAAAGGTGTAATGGAGAAGGGGATTTCATTGGGTGAGGTCACTACGGTTGAGCTCTTCCCCAAACCGCCGTTCCACTTCGACGGCACGGTCTTCAACCCTTTGCACTTCCCCAGCAGGAACTACCGCTGGGAGCCCGGCCGCTACTGGCAGACCCTCCGGTGGAAGGGAAAGACCTATGGCCTTAGGCTCTATAACTTGGGGGATATCGAGAAGCCCCGGATCGAGCTGACTATCCTCGCTGAGGAGAGGCTCTCACAGACTACTGCTGAGGAGATCGCCCGAGAGGTCCGCTGGCGGTTCGATCTGGATAGCCTCGGCGTCCCGGAGTTCGTGCATCGCTTCCGGCGGGATGAACACCTCGGCCCGGCCATCCGACGCCGCCCTGGGATGCGCCCCAGGAGCAGCCTCTCGCTCTACGAGTATCTGGTGATCACGGTCATGCTCCAGAACACGGTGGTCCGCCGCTCCGTGGCGATGCTCCAGGCACTCTTCGAGCGGTTCGGAGAGCTCGTCTCCTTCGACGGCCAGGAACTATGGGCCTTCTGGGACCCGGAGAGCATCCACCAGGCTCCGGAGGAGGAGCTGAGGGCGCTCAAGCTCGGCTACCGCGCAAGGACCTTGAAGCGGCAAGCGGAGCAGTTCGTGCGGGGTAAGATCGATGAACTAGAGTTGAGAGGGATTCGAGACAAGGAGGCCCTCACCAAGATGCTCGACCGGATCTACGGTGTCGGGCCTCAGTCCGCCTGTTACATGCTCTTTGGACACTTCCACTTCTACGATGCCCTGGAATATATCCCCCCTTGGGAGGGGAAGATCGTGGGCCGGATCCTGTTCGGGCGCGAGGTGCCCTCAGAGCAAATTCAGGGGTATCTCACCGAGCGCTACGGGGAGTTCCGGCGCCTCGCTTTCTACTACCTGCTGACGGACCTCTTCTGGCAACATCGGGAGGAACCGATCCCCTGGCTTGCGGAGCTGGTCCGGCTCTAGTTTTTATCGATAAGGGAAGGGAAAGTGCGATGGCAGCAGCAACGGCAGCGATCGCCCTCAGCGAGCTCGAGCTGCTCCCCTGCCGCAGTGCAGCAGCGGACCTCGTCGGTGATCGCCTTCCTCGCCACGGCCGTGGTCCCAGCTAGGCCCAGGCTCAGCCCCAAAAGCCCCATGCCAAGGAGCCCGACCCGGCGGAGGAACTCCCGACGGCTGGCTGGCCGATCCTGCTCCCCCCTCATGGTCATGGCACCTCACCTCCCTTCTTCCTCGATCTCGATTGGCCCGCTTGAGCTACTCCTTCAGGCTCTTGATCTCACCGGCGATCTCCTTGATCCTGTCGAACAGCTCCCGGTTGGCTTCGATCCCCTCGTGGATCATGAAGGTGGCCGCACCGGAGCGGCTCTTGCAGATCCCAAATTTCACGAGTATGTCCAGGTGCTCTAAGATCTCATCGTATCGTTCACCCGACCATCACCACGTGCTCTCGGCCCTCGAGGGCTCTCTTGATCGCCTCGGCCAGCTCATCCCCCGGGGCGCAGCAGAGGTATATCGAGCAGCTTTTCCTCCCCCTATCTTGCTTAGCGCCTCCCCCAGTCATTAGATGGCCGACCGTCAACTCCGGGGCCCTGTTCGTCATATCTGGCCACGGCGACCACCTCGCCGTAGCGCTTCACCAAACCTTGAGCTGCAATCACCGGTTCCATCTTCCACTCCTTTTGGGTCTGCATAGCACAGCCTGTGCCCTTTGGCAGCCTAGCCTATAAGGCCTCCGGGTCGAAGAGCTCATCAGGGAGCTCCTCGAGGGAGACCTCCTCTACCGTGATGACCGTTCGATACTCCTCGAAGAGGAGGTTCTCGATCACCTGCTCCACCACTAGCTCATCGCCCTCGTGCTCGGCATACCTCCGGTAGAGGACCCGCTTGAGCGGCTGGCCGCCCAGGGAGCGGAGGACCGCCTGCTTGGGCTTAAAATCGAGATCCACCCACAGGGTCACCTGCTGGTAGGCCACAGGGCCTCTGGCTTCCCCTTCTCCTTCTCC
>CAZCTZ010000023.1:0-6040 GCA_964501855.1 uncultured Thermotogae bacterium | reverse complement strand
AAGCTCCAACCTGAGCACCTCCTGGCCCTCCAAGGTGTCCGGCTCCCTGCTCACGATCTCATAGCTGGTGAAGCGGATCCCCGCGGCCTCGATGACCGAGGCGTCGCCGAAGAGGCGCTGCTGGCCCGAGACCCTCAAGGGCTGGATCAATCCCGGCTTCCAGAAGTAGATCTCATCGCCGACGACCAGGTAGACCATCCCCCGGAGGGCCTCCGGCTCGAGGAACTCGATCCGGACACGGTAGCTCCCGTTCTCACTATCACCGTCACCGACGAACCGCTTGGAGAACACCTGAAGCCGGGCCTGATCGGGCTCCTCCCCAGGCCGCTCCACCGTCACCTTGATGGTCAAGGTGTAGGAGTCGGCTTCGAGGAAGCGGGCCCGGTCGGCCCGCCGGAGGAGCTCCTCATCGGTTTGAGGGAGAGCCCCTATCCCCAAGCCCAGGATCAGGATCAGCAAGCTCGCCACCAGCAAGATAGCCCTCCTCCTGAGCATAAGCTCGCCTCCTCTCTCACCTAGACGAACCTCAGTGCCTCGGCGATCTCGAGCCTGGCCGCCCGCCAGGCGGGGTAGATCGCCGAGATGGTGGTCGAGCCCACCGCCATCAGCAGGGGCACCCAGGCGGCAGCGGGTCCCAACCTGATCCGGAGCGGGAGCGGCTCCGCGGCCATCGGCGGAAGATAGGTGAGCCCCGCCAGGTTGATCAGCCAGCCGATCACCCACCCTAAGGCCACCCCCGCAAGGCCGCCGATCAGCCCCAGGAAGAACCCCTCCCCGAGGAAGGTCCCGAAGACCTGCGAGCGGTTGGTTCCGAGCGCTCGCACCGTCCCGACCTCCCTGATCCGCTCGAAGAAGGCCATCGTCAGCCCCTCGAGGACGCTGAAGAATACGAGCAAAAATACTACCACGCCCACGAAGCCGAAGATGCTCCCCAGGAAGGCCCGCACGCGGTGGTAGACCTCCGCCAGCTCCTTCCAGGTCTTGACCTTGAGTTCGCCGAGACCGCTCGCCTCCAGGGCCTCCTGCAGCCGGCGGGCGACCTCCTCGGTGGCGCGGTCGTCAGCCAGCTTGACCGTGACCCTCGAGACCCCGTCGGTGTTGAGCATCCGCTGGACGAAGGCGATAGGGACTACCGCCACGTTCCCCTCGATGCCCCAATGGCTGAAGATCCCCATCACCTTCAAGTTCCCAGCGTTGTAGACCCCATCGACGGTGGTGGCCATCACCACCAGGTAGTCCCCGGGCCCGACCTTGAGCTCCTTCGCCAGATCTGGAGAGATGAGGGCCGCCTCGAGGTCCCCCGGCTGGAGCGGCCGGCCCTCCTTGACCTTCAGGTTGGGAGCGGGATTGGCGGGGTCCACCCCGAAAGCGAAGAAGGCGGTGCTCCGCTCCTGGGTGCCCACAAGGCCGGTCAGGCCCAGGTAGGTGGTGTAGGAGCTCACCTTGGGCTCCTGATCAAGCAGTTCCTCCACCCGGGTGAGCACCTCCCTGGGGATGATGTATTCGTAGCCGCGGAACTCTTCCTCCCAGAGGACCTCCTTGGCGATCTGGAAGTTCCAGTAGAAGTCGATGTAGATGCTCTCGATCCCAGCGTAGAGCTCAGCGGTGTAGCCCCGCAAAAGGAACAGCGCTGCCGTCCCAAGGGCGATCAGGAGGAGGCTGAGCAGCGTCCGCCTCTGGTTGCGGAAGAGGTTCCGCAGGGCGAGCTTGAGCACGAGCATCGGCTATCTATAGCCTACCCTCTTTTCCTCCCTTTCGCCCTCGAGATCGAATTTGAATAGCTTCCCATCCCGCATCTGGAGCTGCCTCTTGCCGTAGCGGCTCACCACGGGGTCGTGGGTGACCACGATGAAGGCCGTCCCGCGGTCGCGGTTGAGCCGGGCCACAAGCTGCATGATCTGGTCGCCCGTCTCCGAATCGAGGTTGGCCGAGGGCTCATCGGCCAGGACCAGTATGGGCTCAGTGACTAGCGCGCGGGCGATCGCCACCCGCTGGTGCTGCCCTCCGGAGAGCTCGTTCGGCCTGCGCCTGGCCAGATCCAGAAGGCCGACCTCCTCCAGGATGCCCAGGACCCGCTGGCGGCGCTCCCTCCGGCCCAGTCCCAGAAGCAGGAGCGGGTATTCCACGTTCTCATAGGCGGAGAGCACCGGGATGAGGTTGAAGGTCTGGAAGATGAAGCCGAGCTTCCGCCGGCGGAGCTCCGCTCGGCGGCCCTCAGGCAGCCTGGAGACCGGCTCGCCCTCCAGGAGGACCTCCCCGGAGGTGGGCCGGTCGATGCAGCCGATCAGGTTCAATAAAGTGGTCTTCCCGCTCCCCGAAGGGCCGCTGATCACCAGGAGATCCCCCTCGGGGACCTCCAAGTCCACACCCCTCAGGGCGTGGACCACCTCCTTGCCCAAGCGGTAGTCCTTGACCAAGCTCTCGGTCCGGAGGAGCATCGACTCACCTCCGGCATTACACATATCTCAGTGCGCCTATGATTTCAATCCACGCGGCGCAGAATGTCTTCCAGCTGGGCGAGCGCCCCCTGGGAGATAGGTGCTCGTGGCTCTTCGGTGCTCCCTTCCCAATAGCGTGGGATCGGCGATCTATAGTGGCCGTATTGGCAGACGGCCGAGACTTCAACCCCCAGAAGGAGCAATCGACGCAGATCAGTCGCAGGAGGTCGTAGCCGTGCCGCGGCCCCTCCGCAAGGAGCCCTAGGATCACAGGCTCGTTATACATTTGAGCCCGCGGTAGCTACCGCCTTCACCCCCATGACGACCGTGCACCAGCCCCTTATCCAGCCCAAGAATTTTCCGCCGGTGAAGCCCGCCTCGCGCATGAGCTCGAGGAGCTCCTCCGCGGTGGGGATCAGCTCGAACTCGTCGGGATCGCCCTGGTGGATCAGGATGAGGAGCTGGTGGGCGAGCTGGGGGAACGACTCCGACCAGTCCCGGTGGGGAATCATGTCCTTGATGACGAGGACGCCGCCGTCCTCCAGCGCGTCATAGGCCTTCTTGATCACGATCCGGGCCTCATCGCGCCCGGGGGAGACATCGGACATGAAGGCGAGGTCATAGCGGCCGGGGATGGGGTCCTTGTAGAGGTCGCCGGGGATGGTCTCGATCTTGCCCGCCAGCTTGTAAGCTTCGAGGAACCTCCGGGTGATCGGGACCACCTGGGGGAGGTCGAGGACCGCGCCTTCCAGCTCGGGATGGGTCTTGACGAAGCCGATCGCGAAGATCCCGTGCCCGCCGCCGAGGTCGATGAACCGTCTCACCCTGGAGAAGACACCAGCTCCCTCCATCAGCCTCAGAGTGGCTTGAAACTCGCCCGCCAGGGCCCGAAGAGCATAGTGCCGCTGCATCGCCAGGTCATCCCAGCGCTCTTCCTCACCCTCGAGGGGCTCCAACCTCTCCCCGGCCAGCAGCTCCCCGAGCCTCCTCCAGAAGGGATTGTGCTTGATGGAGCTGAAGACATATCCCCAGCGGGCGAGCACCGCCCTAGCCGTGGGCGAGTTCTCGTAGCGGCCTTCCCGCTTGATGACCAACCTCAGGCCCACGAGGGCGTCCAGGAGATACCTAGTGACCTTGGGATGGAACCCAGCACGGCGGGCCAGCTCCTCCGCTGAGAGCGGCTCCTCCAGATGGTCGAAGAGCCTATGCTCCACGGCGGTGGTGTAAATGGCCCACTTGGCCGGGGCGAACTCGCACTCCAGTAGGAGGTCGAGGTCCACCCCCTCAGGCACCCTGCGGAAGTCCTCCACAATTGGGATCTCCATGGTTCTCTCCCCGCTTGCTCGCTCACGATCTGACTATAATATTATGCCCTTTTCAGTGATTGAGTAGGTGATAGGTCCGCAAGAGGGCAAAAGCTGTCTTGCTCTCATCTGAGGTGAGGGCTACAGCGCCAACCAGATGGTCCCTTTTGGTGAACCTGACCGCAAAGTCGATCCGCATCTAGCTGAGGAGATTCAATGAGGAGGGGGTAGAAGGTCTGACTCGAGAGAGGAAGTCCCTCCTGGCCCTCCGGTGAGGATCACAAAGGAGCAACGGCGGAGGATGGTGGAGCTGGTCCTCACGCCCCCTCAAGCGTTGGGTAAACCCTTAGCTCCCATCGGGCTCTTAGGAGGTGGGAGGGGAAGCAAAGGGGTCCAAGGGAGGCTCCATCTTGTCTGGTTGCCGATCCAGTCCCCTTGGCTGAACCTGGTGGAGAGGTCCTTCCTCGACCTGCAAGAGGATAGAATACTTGAAGAGGAGGCCCGTGATGCGGATCCGGAATGGGCATGGGGAAGGGATCACCCCTTGGTTCCCATCCTACCTACCGACCGAACCAAACCAAACCGAGCTGGGCCCTTATTTGAACAGGGCCCTCAGACCCGCGGGAGGACGATCCCCCGATCTTGCTTCTGGTATTTGCCCGCCTTGTCGGCATAGGAGACCTGGCAGGGCTCCTCGGCCCTGAGGAAGATCACCTGGGCGATCCCCTCGCCGGCGTAGATCTTGGCCGGCAGCGGCGAGGTGTTCGAGATCTCGATGGTGATGTAGCCCTCCCATTCCGGCTCGAGCGGGGTGATGTTCACGATGATCCCGCACCTCGCCAGGGTCGACTTCCCCAGGCAGATCGCCAGCACATCCCTCGGGATGCGGAAATACTCCACCGAGCGGGCCAGGCAGAAGGAGTTCGGGGGAATGATGCACTCCTTACCCCGCAGGTCCACAAGGGAGCCCGGGTCGAAGTCCTTGGGGTCGACGATGGTCGCGTTCACGTTGGTGAACACCTTGAACTCGTCAGCCACGCGGATGTCATAGCCATAGCTGGAGAGACCGTAGCTTATCACGCCCTCCTTCACCTGCTCCTCCACGAAGGGCTCGATCATCCGGTGCTTGAGGGCCATCTCCTTGATCCAGCGGTCGTTCTTCAGCATCGGCTACCTCCTCAAATCTGGTGCCGTTCGATTGTAATTTGTAATTGTAGCTGGAACCCTGCCCCGGGGCTAGCGCTGATAGCGCGAACCCTGCCATCATTGGAGTCGCAGGAGGAGGAAGGTCGCCAGCCCCAGGAGGAAGAGGAACCCGAAGACGTCCGTCGCGGTGGTGAGGAAGATCGAGGCGGAGAGGGCCGGGTCGAGGCCGAGCAGCCGGAGCCCCAGCGGGATCGCCGCGCCGAAGATCCCCGCGATGATCAGGTTGAGGAACATCGCCAGGCCGACGACCAGCCCCAGCCAGGGGTCCCCCTGCCAGAGGGCCGCGACCACCGCCACCGGTGCCCCGATGAGGAGCCCATGGAGCGCTCCCAGGGCCAGCTCCTTAGCCAGTGCCCGGCCGCCCTCCCCCGGCTCGATCTCACCCAGGGCGATCCCCCGGACGATCACCGTCACCGTCTGGACTCCGGCGTTGCCCCCCTGACCGGCGATGATCGGCATGAAGACCGCCAGGGCGGCCATCCTGGCGATCGTCCCCTCGAAGAGGGCCACCACTCCAGCGGCGACGAACGCGGTCAGGAGGTTGATGTAGAGCCAGGGGAGGCGCCGCTTGAGCGAGGCCGGGATCGGTGAGAAGACCTGCTCCTCCACGGCCACGCCGACCAGCTTGTGCATGTCCTCGGTGGCCTCCCGCTGCATGACGTCGAGCACGTCGTCCATGGTGACGATCCCCAGGAGCCTGCCCTCGGAGTCAACCACCGGCAGGGCGAGGAAGTTATACCGGTCGAAGAGGCGGGCGACCTCCTCCACATCCTGGGTCGCCTCGACCTTGACCACATCGGTGATCATCAGCTCCTCCAGGCGGCGCTCCGGCGGGGAGAGGATGAGGTCGCGCATCGTCAGCACCCCGAGGAGGCGCCCCTCCCGGTCGACCACGTAGGCGTAGTAGATCGTCTCCGCCTCCTCGGCCGCCCGGCGGAGCCGCTCGATCGCCTCCTCCACGGTCATCTCCTTGGAGAGGGCGACCACCTCAGGGGACATGATCCCCCCGGCGGTGTCCGGCGGGAGCAGGCAGAATTGCTCGAGCACGTCCACCGCATCATCGGGCGACATCTCCTCGAGGAAGCCACCCGC
>CAZCTZ010000022.1:0-13796 GCA_964501855.1 uncultured Thermotogae bacterium | reverse complement strand
GGGGCGGTTGCCCGATTTCCTCAATTGCTCCACGATCTCGAGCCGCTTGAGCAGCCGCGCCCGCTGGGCCTCGCTCGACTCGGCGGCGATCTCCCGCTTGAGCTGGGCCGAGAGCTGGTCGAGGTCCAGGTTCTCCAGGACGCCCTTGATCCCCAGCGCGCCGGTGTGGGCCTCGAACTGGCCCTTGAAGACCAGCTCATAAGCGCGCTTCTCCAGCTCCCAGATGATGTCGCCGACCTTGACGGGGATCTCGGGCGAGCGGACCTTGGTCACCAGGAAGAGGAGGTTGTCCACCTCCTCGACGGCTCGGGTGGCCTCGAACCCGGGATAGAAGCCCCTGAAGAGCTTATACTTCGATTCGGAGATCAGCTCCTCGCCGACGCCGGTCGGGGCCTCCGCCAGCGGCGTCCCCTCCTCGACCGATGCGCCGGCCTCGACGAGGAGCTCCGCCCCCGCGGAGAGAGGATACTCGAGCTCGCCGACCCGGACGAGGAGGATCTCCTCGCCGTTCTCCAGCCTTCGCCGCTCGAGCGAGACCTCACCGGGAGCCTGAGCGACCACCTGGGGGGCCTTGACCACCTTGTAGGCCGGCTCAGCCCGGAACTCCTTGTGAGCGGCGAGGATCTCATACTCCATCTTGTAGAGGTGCTCGCCGGGCTCAAGATCGGGGTCGTCGGAGCTGGTCACCAGGAAGACCTCCTGCCGGAGCGGCTCGGTCTCGTAGTAGGCGATCCGCTTGAGGATCGGGCGCTTGATCCCCAGGAGGGTGGAGAGCGGCGAGGAGAGCCCCTTGAGATACCAGAAGTGGACCACCGGCGAGGCCAGCTCGATGTGGCCCATGTTGACCCGCCGGATCCCGCTGTCGGTCACCAGGACGCCGCACTTCTCGCAGGTGATCCCCTCGAACTTCCGGCCCTTATACTTGCCGCAGGCGCACTCATAGTCGTTCACCGGGCCGAAGATCTCCTCGGCGAAGAGCCCGCCGCGCTCCGGCTTGTGGGTCCGGTAGTTGATCGTCTCCGACTCGGTGACCTCGCCCTTGGACCAGCTCCGGATCTCCTCCGGGGAGGCCAAGCCAAGCCGCACATAGGCGATATCATCAGGCGTGATAATCATGGCTCACCCTTCCTCCTTTTCTGTTAATTCTTTATCTCGATCTCACCTTCTCTTCTTCCATTTCCATCGCCTTTCTCATCACCGACGCCGATCAGCCTCCGCACCTCGGCCAGGGCGTGGGCGAAGTGGCTCCCCCGCCAGTAGATCCGTCCGCACTCGGGGCAGCGGCCGAAGCCCTCCTGGGTGGCGTAGACATAAGGGGGGACGAGCCCGCGGGCCTCCTCCCGGCTCACCTGCTCCAGCGGCAGGTTGCACTCGATGCACCGGGTGAAGAGGTGCTCAGTGTCGAGCGGGAGGACCCTCGCCAGCTCGCGGAGCTGCTCCTGCCACTTGTCGGAAGAGATGAAGATCTTGTGGCTACCCTGCCGCCGGCGCCAGAGCTCACGGTCGGCGGTGAGCAGGATGCGGCCCTCCGCCCTGGCCAGCTCGATCAGCTCGTCATCCTCCCAATCACGCTTATACAGGGTATCATAGCCCAGGATGCGGAGCCACTTGGCCAGCTTGCCCAGCATCACATCGACTATGAACTTCATCGCGCCCCCAGCCTCGGGCTGGCCCTCCTTTGGGCTTAGCTTTTGCCCTCCCTGGTGGTGTCGGCGGGGGTGCCCTCTCGATCCTGGCCTTCCTTGGGGTGAGACCGGGAGCTGGAACTGCGGCGGTAGTCGGTGGAGTGGAACCCGCTACCTCTGTAGATCACCCCGACTCGGGAGAAGACCCGCTGAGCCGCCCGCTGGCCGCACCGCTCACAAGTCCTCAATGCATGGTGGTTCGGTGGCTCAAGGACGGTGAACTCGAAACCGCAGTTCTCGCACCTGTAGCGATAGATAGGCATCCTTCCCTCTTATCCCCCTCCTAATCCTATCCTAAAGCCAAGCCGGCTCACCGCTCGCTCGGCATGTCATGTGTTGCTATTGCCCCCATGAGGGAGAGACTGAGCCGGACCTAGGTCAGGATTGCTCTCTTAGTATAACAAAGTCCATCGGGTTTGCAAGCCCATCCCATTCCCATCTCATCTCAGCCAGCCCGGGTCCGCGCCCACTGGCGTTATCACCAGCCCAGCTCTAGCTGACGATGTATTTCTGGAGCTCCTGGGGTGGGAGGGGTGCCACGTTGATCTGATAGGTCTCGGTCCCGTTCTCGAATCGATACTTGGCCTGGACCGTAGGCCCCTTGACCTGGGCGTGGCTCACGGTGATCCGCGCGGCCAGCTCGATGATCTCCGCGATGTCCTCGGGGCTCTTCTCCTCCCAGTTGGTCCGCACTAGGGCCATCGGCCCCCCGTTCACGGGGACATAGAGCCGCAGGTCCTCCGGCAGGAAGAAGTTCTGCAGCCGACGCTTCTCCTCGTCGTCGCAGCCGAGGACGATCTTGATGTCCGGGGGCTTCTTGTAATAGAGGGGGAACTCGAGGAGCTCCAGCGAGTTCAAGGTGAAGTCCTTCTCCCGGAGGAGGTCCTCCAGCCGCTGGCTGAAGTGGGGCTGGGTGAGCTTGCACCGCCGCTCGGCGGGAAAGACCTCGTCGGGCTCGAGCTCCAGCCCCAGCTTTTGGGCGATGGCCTGCAGGTGATCGCCGTCCCGGCCCTGGCTCTGGCTATGGCTGCCATCCCCGTCGCTCTCGCACAGGTCCAACAGCCGGTCTCGGCGGACCCAGCCTTCCCGCTCGGGGAGGGTCTCGGGGAGGAGCTTGGCCGACAGCGGCCGGAGCACCCTCCCCTCCGCGCCGACCTGGCGGGCTAGCTCCTCCAGCTCGAGGAGTTCGAGCCCCCGCCGGCCCAGGATCTCCCCGGTGACGAGGAAGTCCGCTCCGACCCGCTTCATGTAGCGCAGGCCCTTGCGGAGCATCAGCTTGCGGCACCCGAAGCAACTGGTCCGCAGGAAGCAGTTAACATCCGAGTCGGAGTCGGTCGCGGCCCCGGAGCGGGAGCCAGACCCGGATAGCTCCCGGAAGTCCTTCTTAAGGGATTGGCTCCGGAAGGAGAGCCCGAAGAGCCGCTGGGCGAGCTCCTTGATCGGCTCGTAGTCCCGGAAGAAGGGCGAGCGGAAGTGGAGCAGCTTGACCTCCTCGACCCCGGGCTCATCCAATACCAACTTGACCGCTAAGATGCTCGCTAGGCTACCGGAAAAGAGCGCAACCGCTTTGGCCATACTCCTCTCCCTTTTGGGTCCGTGGCTCGTTCAATCAACCTATAGGCCTAGTATCTCGGCTCCAGCAGCTCATAGCTGCCATCGTCCAGCCGATGGATGATGCTGAGCTGACCGGTCTCAGCGTTCACGAAGATGAGGAAATCCCGGTGATACGAGTCGAGCTGAAGGGCGGCCTCCTCCGCGGTCATCGGCTTGCGCACGAGGACCTCGGTGTGGATGATCTGCGGGCGGGAGTGGGTATCGCTCCGGCCCCCTTCCTCGGACGAGGGCGTCGGTGGAGGGATGCGCCACTCGCTCAACTTCTCCTTGTATTTTTGGAGCTGGCGCTTCAGCTTGTCCACTGCGCTGTCGATCGTGGTGTGCATGTCATTCGACTCCGCGTTCACGCGGAGGATCTTCCGCTTGGGCAGGTAAGCGACGATCCCGACGATCTGGCGGCCCTTCTCCGCATCCAGGTTCACGTCGATGCTGATGATCCGATCGTAGAACCGCTCGAGGCCTTCCAGCTTGGAGATCAGATACTCCCGCAGAGCGTCGGTCACCTTTACGTGTCTTCCGGTCAAGTTGATTTTCATCTTAGTGAGTCTGCAATATCTGCTGCGCCACCCTTCGCTGCCATAATAGCACAAACCTCACACCAAGTCAAGCCAGAAGGGCCGAGAGGGGCGATCACCTGCGGGCTTCCTCCCCTCCCCCCTCCTCGCCTGGGGCTGGCTCGCGCCGGGACGGCCGGCTGGCTGGAGGGCTGCGAGCGGGGATATAATGGGGCCTGATGGTGATCAGGAAGGCCGAGGAGGCGGACCTTCCCCGGATCATGGAGATCGAGCGGGGGTCCTTCCGCAGCCCCTGGCCGGAGGCCCTCCTCCGGCAATACCTCGGCGAGGAGGGGTTCATGGTCTGCGAGGAGGGCGGCCGGGTGGTCGGCTACATCCTGGTCGGCCTGCGGATCCCCTCGCTGCTGAGCCGCCTGGAGCGCCAGACCCGGCGGCTCTTCCGCCGCGGGGGCGGGGGGGACCAGCCCGAGGAGGACCCCGACCTCAAAGTGGGCCACATCATGAATCTCGCAGTCGACCCCGCCCACCGCCGCCGCGGGCTGGGCAGTGGCCTCCTCAGGGCCGGGTTGGACTACCTCCGCCAGCTCGGCGCCCGGCGGGTGGAGCTCGAGGTCCGGACCCACAACCGCGCGGCGATCTGCCTCTACCGGAAGTTCGGCTTCACCGTGGAGCGGCTGATCAGGCACTACTACAGCAACGGCGATGACGCCTACCTGATGCAGAAGTCCCTCACCTCAAAGCAAAGGAAGTAGGCTAGGGGTGGAGGATAGCCCATCTCGTCCTCTCGCCCTGCAAGGGGGCATTGCTCCCTCTTTGCCCTTGAGCTATACTCAACTTGAAGGCGGGCATTCGCTCACCAGATGCCAAATTAGTGATGGGCGATGAGATGAAGGGATAGGGATAATGGTAATGAGAGATGGGGGAATAGGGAGGAGAGGAGCCCAGCGGGGATGAGCTCGAGATGATAAAGGTCCTCCACCTGGCCGACACGCACCTTGGCACCCGCCAGTATGGGCTGGAGGAGCGGCGGCGGGACTTCTCCCGGGCCTTCCACCAGGCGATCGAGCTGGCCATCGAGGAGGGGGTAGCAGCGGTGATCCACTCGGGGGACCTCTTCGACAGCCGCTACCCCTCCACTGAGGACCTCCGGGACGCCCTCCAGGGGCTCATCCGCCTGCGCGAGGCGGGGATACCCTTCCTCGGGATCGTCGGCAACCATGAGCACAAGCGCGGGGTCCAGTGGCTCGACCTGTTCGCCTCGCTGGGGCTGGCGGTCCACCTCGGGCTCGGGCTGGATCTGGATATAGATAGCCCGGGCTCACAAGGCGAGCCCTACGAGCTGGGAGGGCTCAAGATCTACGGACTGGACTATGCCGGCCGGCAGGAGGTGAAGCTCCCGCCGCTCCAGCAGGGGAGCGTCCTCGTCGCCCATCAACTGCTGGACAGGGTCGACCCGGTGCGTGGCGAGCTGAAGTTCGCCGAGCTGCGTCGCAGCGGGGCGCGGCTCGTCCTCTTGGGCGACTACCATGAGCATCGGAGCTTCAGGGAGGAGGGCCTCCTCGTGACCTACCCCGGCTCGACGGAGCGCTGGCGGGCGAGCGAACGCGGGCCGCGCGGCTGCAACCTGATCGACCTCGAGACGGGCCGCCTGGAGCGGCGGCTCCTCAAGACCCGCAAGTTCATCTACATCGACCAGAGTGAGGAGGCGGGAGCGGATCATCTGCTCCGGGAGATCGCCGCCCAGGGGGAGAGGCTCAAGGGCGCGGTCGTCTGCGTCTACCTGAGGCAGGTAGCGGCGGCACGGGCCGCGGCCGAGGACTCGGATTCGAGTCCCCACTCACGAGCGGGTCGCGATCGTGGGCTCATCAGGGAGATCGAGGAGGCGGCCCTCGAGGGAGGGGCGCTTGCCGTCCAAGTCCTGCAGGTGGCTCACCGGGGTCCTGGGGTGGGCTCCCTCGATGAGTTAGAACCTCCAGAGGAGGAACCCCACCTGAGCGTGGAGGTGAGCGAGCTGGGGGAGCTGCTCGCCCAGCGCCTCGGGGAGCTCGAGCTCTCCCCGACGGCTAGGGAGATCGAGGCGATCATCCGCGACGAGAAGATCGCGGACTCCAATGTCGATCCCGAGGTGACGAAGCTCCTTGAGGGGCGCGAGCTTGGGCTTTTAGATCCAAACGGGTCAAACGAGTATAGGAAGGAGCCATGAGCAAGCGCGAGCCGAGCCTGCTCGACCTGCTGAGCGAGCTCGAGCGGGCCAGAGCAGCAGGTGCGGGTGCCGAGGCTGACATCGATGCCGATGGTGCTCTTGGGCCCACCGCGGGCAGGGGCGGGCGCCAGGGGCTGCGCCTCCTCCGGCTCGAGCTGGAGAACATCTTCTGCTATCGGGAGGCGGAGCTGGAGCTGGAGGAGGGGATCACGGTGATCTCCGGGCCGAACGGCTCGGGGAAGTCCTCGCTCCTCGAGGCGATCTTCTTCGCGCTGTATGGGAGCCGGGCCGGGCCGGCGATGGGCCGCTCGCTAGGGGGGATCCTCCGGGAGGGTGCCCGCGCAGGCCGCGTCAAGCTCGAGTTCCTCCTCGGCGGATGGCGCTATACCGCTCAGGTGGGGCTCCGCCGGCAGGGCGACCGGGTGCTCAGCGAGCGCGAGGAGACCTTCCTCAAGCGGGACGATGGGCTGGAGTGGCGCGGCGCGGAGCAGGCCGCGGGGCAGCTCCAGGAGCTCCTCCATATGGACCGGGACGACTTCGTCAACTGCGTCTACGTCCGCCAGGGGGAGATCGACCGGCTGATCCGCGCCGGCGAGGAGGAGCGCCGCGGGATGATCGATCGGCTACTCCGGCTGGAGCAGCTCGACCGCTACGCAACCCGGGCGAAGGAGGGCGCCCGCCGGGCGGTCAACCGCCAGGTCGACATCTCCGAGGGCAGGGTGGCCAGCCTCAAGGAGGAGCTGGCCGCGTTGGAGAAGAAGGACCTCGCCCGCCAGCAGGCCATCATCAAGGAGGAGCGCGCCCGCCTCCAGGGGGAGCTGGAGAGGCTCGAGCAGGAGCTGGCCAAGCTAGAGCGGCTCCGCAGCGGCCTGGCAGAGCAACTGCGGCGGCTGGAGGAGGTGGCCCGCGAGCTGGCGGAGGCCCAGCGTCACCACCAGGAGAAGAAGGAGCGCCTGCGAGAGCGGAAGCGAAGGGAGGAGCAGCTCAAGCTGGCCCTCAAGGGGCTGACTGGGAAGCGAGCCGAGCTGGAGAAGCGCCTGCGGGCCCACCTGGAGCGGCTCGCGCCCGAGCTGGAAGAGGGGCAGGTGGCGGGGGTCCTGGCCGCGCTGAGGGAGGCGAAGAAGCTCGCCGAGATCGAGCCCCTCGCCCAGCTCCAGGCCGAGACAAAGGCCCACCTAGAGGAACTCGAGGGGCAGCTCCAGCGCGAGCGGGAGGAGCTGGCAAAGCTGCGCGCCCGAGGGCAGCAGCTCGCCAAGCTGGTGGAGAATCTGGACTCCCAGCTCTTCGAGCTCCGCGAGGAGCTGGCCAGCCGCGAGGAGGCCCACCGAGCCGAACGGGAGCGCCTCCAGAGGGCGGAGGCCGAGCTGGAAGCCCTCCGTCGGGAGGGGGCGGAGCGGCTCGCCGAGCTCAAGGGGCTAGGGCTGGACCGCTCGAGCTCCCTGGGGGAGGTGCTCTCCTCTGGCGGTGAGCTCCTACCAGAGGGGCTCGATCTCGATCTCGGTCTCGAGGCCCTCCCGCTGGCGAAGCTGAAGGAGGCCCAGGCTGAGGCCCTCGCGGCCCTGGAGGGAGCTTCTTCGCGGGAGAGGGAGGCTCTGATCGAGGCGAGGGCCCGCCGCGACCAGCTCCAGCGGGAGCTCAAGGAAGCTGAGGAACTCCTCAGCTCGGGGCGGTGTCCCACCTGTAAGCAGCCGGTCACCCCGGAGGTGTTGGGGGACCACCTCGCCCACCTCGAGCAGGAGCTGGATGAAGCCGTGCGAGAGCTCACCGTTCATGAGGAGCGCCTCGAGCGCATCGAGGGCCAGCGGGAGGCACATCGCAAAGCGGGGGAGCTCCTCGCCGGCTTGGAGACCACCCTCGCCAGGGTGAAGCTCACCGGGAGCCACCTTGCCGAGCAGCGGGAGCGGCTGGCCCGCTGGGAGGAGGAGCTGGCCGAACTCCGCCGGAAGCAGCAGAGTTTAGATAAGGAGCTACGCCACGAGGAGGGAGAGCTGGCCCGCCTCGAGGAGGAGCTCCGCCGCAGGGAGGCGAAGCTGGAGGAGCTGGAGGAGGAGGCTAAAAGCGCCCGGGCGATCATGGAGGAGCTCGAGCAGCTGAAGGCCCTGGCGGAGGAGCTCCTCCGCCTCCAGGAGGAGCTCCGCGGGCGCGAGGAGGCGAGGAAGGAACTCCTGGGCGCGATCGGCGAGCTGCGAGAGGATCTGGCTGAGCTGGAGCAGCGGATCTCGAAGCTCCAGGGGGAGCTGCCCGACCGCGATGCGCTCCTGGGGAAGCTCGCCTCGCTCGAAGCTGAGCTGGCCCGCCGCCAGGAGGAGCGCGAGGGCCTCCGCAAGGAGCTGGAGGAGCTCGACCGGCGGTGGGGGATGGTCGAGCAGGAGCTGGAGCGGCTCCACCAGCTCGAGGTGGAGCACGAGCGGGCCGCCGCCCGCTTGGCCAGCTTGAGGAAGCTGCGCGAGGAGGTCGACCGGCTGGAGGAGTTCTACCAGGCGGTGAAGAGGGAGCTGCGCCAGCGGAACGTCGCCGCCCTGGGGCGCTACTTCGAGCACTTCTTCCGGCTGATGGACTCCGGGGAGACCTACAGCCGGGCGCTCATCACCGAGGACTACCAGATTTGGATCGAGCTGAAGGACGGCCGCCGGCTCGATCCCGCGCTGATGTCCGGCGGCGAGCGCGCGCTGATCAACATCGCCTTGCGGTGCGCCATCCACGAGGTCCTGGCGCGAGCCGTCCGGACGATGCCGCTGATCCTGGATGAGCCGACGATCTATCTCGACCGGGAGCGGGTCGGCCGGCTGGGGCTCCTCTTGGAGGAGCTCGGCCGGCGCGTCGGCCAGGTGATCGTCGTCTCCCACGAGGAGAACCTGCTGGAGAGCGCCGACCACGAGTATCGGACGATGAAGGGCCGGGACAACGTCTCCACGGTGAGGAAGATCCGCTAGCGAGATGCTCCAGCACGACGTGAAGCGGCTCCTGCGGGAGAGGCTGGCGGAGCTGCGCGCTCGCACGGGGAGGGGGGACTGGGGCGAGCTCGCCCGGCGGGCCTTCGCCCGGCTGAAGCTCGACGGCTCCGTCGGGGCGCTTACCCCGCCGAGCTGGGAACACCGCTCGATCCTGGAGCTAGCCAGCTATGAGCACCGCTTCCGGCGGGTCCTGGGGCTCGATGGGGGCTCGACCCGGCCGATGCACTTCGCTAACGGGGTCACTATCTGCGCCAACCAGGCGGTGATGGTGGGCTCGCCCCCGCAGGAGGTGAGGGGCCTCCCGCTGGAGGCCTTCCGCACCGTCGCGCTGGTCTCACACTCCTTCGGGGAGAGCGGCGGCCCACGGGCCGACTACCACGAGGTGGAGGGTGGGCTCCTCGGCCTCTGGCAGGTCCACATCACCAAGGACTACCTGGGGAGGAGGGAGGAGCTCGACCACATCGTCAAAGGGCTGGCGGACAGCGCGAGCGAGGGGCGGCACGCCCTGCGGCTGGCGGAGCTGGTCCAGCTCGGCCCGGAGGACCTCCTGATCCTGGACGGGAACATCTTCCCCGTCGGGCTGTATTACTACCTGGTGGACGAGGGCGCCCGCCGGTGGGAGGTCGACCTGGCCGCCTGGGAGGGCGCGGCCAGGATACTGGAACAGCACCTCCGGCTGGCGGAGCAACTGCGGGAGCAGGGGGTGGCCTACCTCGGGATCAATAAGACCCCCAGGACGTGTTATCTGATCCAGTGCCTGGACGAGCTCGAGTTCGGGGAGGAAGGAGAGGGAAAAGGAGAAGGAAAAGGAGAGGGAGGAGAGGAGGAGGTAGAGATAGAGGTGGGGGAGGGGAGCGAGCCCCCCTGGGCCGACGACCACCAGTTCATCCGGGCGCTCTTCAGCCAGATCCCCAAGGGGCACCTCGGCTGGACGAGCTGGTTCCTCCAGAGGCGCTACCGCAAGCCGCCGAGCTGGCAGGAGGAGTTCGAGCTCTTCAGCGCGCTCGGCCTCCTCCGGCCGAAGCTCCCCCCGGAGGAGTATCAGGTGGCCTACTTCTTCGTCTACGACCCGCGGCGAGCCGCGAGCGGGGGGAGCGTGCTCAAGGTGGAGACGCCCCATTGGGTGCTGAACTACCACGACCCGAAGGAGCTGCAGCGGGCGATCCTAGCGGAGCTCGCCCGCGGCGGCGGCCTCCCGGCGGTCCTACGGCGGGCCGACTCCCAGGCGAGGATCACCCAGAGGGAGCGGGAGGCGCTCATCGAGCTTGCGGGGCTGCCGCCTGACCGCAGCTTCAGCCAGGACCGTGAGCAGCTCTGGTAGCACCGGTAAGTAAGATAGATATAAGCGATGGAGAGGGTGAGATGAGTGAATTGAGAGGTGAGGCGGACGATGGCAGCGGGGGACGAGGGTAAGGGTAAGAGGGGCTTCCGGGAGCTCGATCTCGATCTGGATCTGAATCTGGACCTGAGGCGCGAGCTCGGGCTGGACCGGCTGAGCCGGGGCCGGGAGGAGCTAGCCCAGAAGAGGGAGCTGGGCGAGGAGGAGCTCGGGCGGATCGTCATCTCCGAGGAGCTCTCGCTCGGCTTCACCGAGCACAAGATCGAGATGTATGTCCCCGAGAGCCGCCGCGATCAGGTAGCCGTCGGCGAATACGTGGTCATCCCCTGCGATTATGCCGGCGGGCGGATCTTCGCCCGGATCAAGCGGCTCTCCTACCGCAAGCGGGATGAGCTAGACGACATGAGCGAGGTCCACACCCTGATCAACGCCGAGCACGTCGGCGAGGAGGAATACATCGAGCTGGCTGAGCTGGAGCCGATCTCGATGATCACCCGCTCGGGCAAAGCCGTCGAGGTCCGCCACATCCCCAAGCCGAACACGCTCGTCCGGCGGGTGGCCAGCCTGGACGAGGTCAAGCTCGGGCTGGACCTCCCCGAGGACGGGCTCTTCCTGGGCTACGTGGCGGTCAACGGCGAGAGGATCGAACTCAGCGGCGGGCTGCCGGTGCCATACTACCTGCGGAACGACCCGGAGAAGACCGGCGATCCCCTAATATTTACGCACGTGCTGATCGCGGGTATGAGCGGTCGGGGGAAGACCCACGTGGCGAAGAACTTCCTCAGGCAGCTGGTCGGCTCCCGCTACCGGATGGAGCGGCGCGGCGGCGAGGAGCGCGAGGTCAACCTGGTCATCATCGACCCGCACAACGAATACTGGCAGATGATGGAGGACAACCCCTATCTCAACCTCTCAGCGGAAGAGCTCACCACGCTCCGAGCCCAGGGGGTGAAGCTCGGCGGGGTGAGGGACCTCCAGGTCTTCGTGGCCAAGGAGCGCGGGAGGGGCTACCGCGGCTCGCCCAAGTTCATCGAGTTCACCCTGCCGTTCGAGCTGGTGCGCGACTTCCCCTATCTGATCGCCGGCGGGGAGGTGAACGAGGAGCAGATGGGCGCGCTCCAGCTCCTGGTGCGGGACTTCTTCACCTGGGCGGCAGGGCGAGCTCGCCCCAAGACCTACCGGGCCTTCCTCGAGTTCCTCGACTCCGAGGAGGTCCTGGAGCGCTACAGCGGCGGGCGGATCCACCGCCAGACGCTCGAGGCGCTCCGCCGGCGGGTCCGGAGGCCCTACTTCGCTGACATCTTCGACCAGGAGGCCAACCCGATCACCGAGCTCTACAAGGAGATCTTCGCCGAGGGGCGGGTGAGCGTCTTCCCTACGGACCACCTGAGCGCGGAGGCTGAGCGGGTCGTGGTGCTCGCGATCATGTCGATGATCGCCGATGCTAAGACCAAGAGCGAGTCCGCGACGAGTGCCCCCTGGGGCCGGCAGATCGTCCGCCACCCCGTGGTCCTAGCGGTGGACGAGGCCCATAACTTCCTGACGAACCTGGAGACCGAGCAGGACCGGATCATCGCGGGCAAGTTCGTCGCCGCGGCCAAGCAGGGCCGGAAGAACCGCCTCGGGCTGGTCTTGATCACCCAGAACCCCCAGGACGTGAGCGAGGCCGTCCTGTCGCAGGTGAGCACCCGGATCCTCCTGGGGATGGAGCAGGGGCTGGCCGAGCGGGCCGGCGCGCCCAAGGAATACCAGAAGGCCCTGCCATACTTCGAGCGCGGGCGGATGGTCGTCCACTCCCCGGAGAACAGCTATCCGCTGGAACTCCGGGGGCTGGACTTCTGCGTCGTCCGCCACGGCGGTTGACTTTGATTTTCCCGGGAGGTTCTGCTATCGTTGCTCTACAATCCCGGGAGCGATAGATCAGGGAGGTGATCCGGTAGGGCAGCATCGAGTTAGAACAACCTAGGGCTCCAGCCCCAGCATTCAACGAATAACGAAACGAGAAATGGCGGGAAGGAGGTCATTTATGTCCGATAGATTGTCTTTTCGATTGGGTCTAATCGTCCTGGTGGTGCTCCTCCTCGGGGTGGCCTTGACCACCGGCGGGCGGGAGCGTGGCCAGTTCATGTTCGTCGAGGAGCTCGCGCCGGGGATGACCGGCTACTGCAAGACGGCCCTGGGCGGGAACCAGATCGTGACCTTCAACTTCACGATCGTCGACATCCTAAGGTATGTCGGGGTGTTCCGGACGACCCAGGAGTATAAGGTCACCATCCTCGCCCGTGCGGAGGAGGGCTTCTGGATCGCAGGTGGGATGAGCGGCAGCCCCTGCTATGTCAATGACAAGCTCATCGGGGCGCTCTTTGCCGGCTGGCTCTGGTCGACCGCCCACACCGAGCCGGGTGAGCCCTTCCTGATCCAGCCGATCGAGGAGATGCTCCCCGTGCTAGACGCCTGCCTGCGGAAGGCCGGCACCTCCGTGGGGATGGTCCCAGCTTGGCCTGCTGATCTTCTGGGCTATCTCCCCCCGAGCGACAGGGCGATCGCCGCGGCCAGCCTCACCGGTGCGACGGAGATCGAGCGGATCAAGGTGGTCAGCTCACCGCCCCCTAGGGAGGAGGTGGAAGCCCACCCCGAGACGCTCTTCGTCCGCTACCTTTCCGCACCGGTCACCGTCACGGGCCTCTCGCCTCGGGCGTTCAACTGGCTGAAGGAGGGCGCGAGGATAGCTCTCAAGGGGAGCGCCCTCCGCTACCTCAGGGGGGAGGAGAAGTTCAACGCTTTCATCGAACACCTCTCCCGGGGGCTGGAGGACCGCTATGACGTGGAGCTCCACTACAGCTATAGCATGGGCGGTGGGCGGCTCCAGGCCGAGCCGGGGCCGCTCGAGCCCGGTGCGCCGATCGGGAGCGCGGTCATGCTCGGGGATATAAGCTGGGGCAGCTATGGCACCGTCACCTACATGGAGGATAACTGCCTTTTGGCCTACGGCCACCCCGACTGGTTCCTGGGCGAGACCGAGCTATTCATGACCTCGGCCTACATCACCGACGTCATCAGGAGCCTCCAGCGGCCCTTCAAGGAGGGCTTCCTGGTGGAGGAGGTCGGGAGTATCCTCGAGGACCGGCTCACGGCGATCGCCGGCGCGGTCGGGAAGCCCGCTCGAGCGGTCCAGTTCAACATCAAGGTGACCGATAAGGATTCAGGGGTAACCAACGAGTTCAACTCGAAGTCCGTCGCCCTCCCCGATCCGTATCTGGGCTACCCGGACAACCTCCTCTTCGCCGGGCTGGGCGCGGTGGACGTCACCTTGGATCGGATCGGCCCGGGGACGATGGACATGCACCTCACCGTGAAGGGCCCCGGCGGGGAGGTCCTCCTCGAGCGGAGCGACATCTACGTCAGCGACACCGATATCGCTATCGAAGGGACCTTCGATCCGGGCTGGATCGCTTATCTCCTCGCCTGGAATGAGTTCGAGGAGCC
>CAZCTZ010000021.1:0-13875 GCA_964501855.1 uncultured Thermotogae bacterium | reverse complement strand
CAGGCCGGTGAAGCCGACCCCGATCCGCCTCGACCGGAGCGAGGCCTCCCGCTGCTGGGGCAGCGGATGGCGCTCAGCGCCGTAGTCGAGCACGTCGTCCAGGAAGCGGACGCTATAGCGGAGGGCCCGCTCGAGCTCCCCCCAGTCGAGCTCCGCCTGGGGGGTGAACTCCTCCTTGACGAAGGCCGCCAGGTTGAGGTTGCCCAGGTTGCAGCAGCCGTAGGGCTCGAGCGGGATCTCGGAGCAGGGGTTGGTGGTCATGACCTCCATCCCGCCATACTCGGTGGTCGACTCCCGCTTCACGGTGTCCCAGAAGATCACTCCCGGCTCGGCCGACTCCCAAGCGGCCTGGACCAGCTTCTTCCAGAGCTCACGAGCCCGCACCTTGCGCTCCACCCGGCCGACGACCTCGTTCTCAAACCAGAGGGTAAACTCGGAGTCGCGCTCGACCGCCTCCATGAATGGGTCGGTGACCCGGACGCTGATATTGGCGTAGTTCACCTTGGAGAGGTCGCGCTTGGCCTCGATGAAGTCGAAGATGTCCGGGTGGTCGACCCTCAGGGTGATCATCAGCGCCCCGCGGCGGCCGGCCTGGCCGATCGTCCCCGTGGTGGTGGAGAGCAGCTCCATGAAGGAGACCGAGCCGGTGGAGTAGATCGCGGCGTTGTTCACCGGGGTCCCCTTGGGCCGGAGGATCGAGATGTCCACCCCGGCGCCGCCACCGAAGGAGTAAGTCCGGGCGGCCTCCTTGCACCAGTCGAAGATCCCCTCGATCGAGTCCTCCTTGATGGGGATGACGTAGCAGTTGAAGAGCGTCGAGCGGCGCGGCTGGCCCGCGCCGAACATGATCCGCCCGCCGGGGATGAACCGGAAGTCCTCCAGGAGCCAGTAGAACCGCTCCTCCCACTCAGCGCGCTTCTCCGGGGGCTCGACCGAGGCGATCTCACGGGCGATCCGCCGCCACATCTCCGGCGGGGTCCGCTCGAGGAGCTCGCCCCCCTCGCCCTTCAGGGCATACTTGTCGAGGAAGACCCGAATCCGAAGCTCATCCCCCTCGAAGAACTCCCAGGTCTCCCGGGGGATCGCCCCCTTCCCGTCGCCTCGGTCCTTCGCCCTGAGGATCTCAGCTCCAGCTCCAGCTTCAGCCTCGGCCACGGTCTCCCCCTCCCTCATGCTCATGCTCGCACTCGCACTCGCTCCCGCGCTCGCGCCCATCTAAAGCCCCAAGCTCGACCTGGAGCCGGGGCACGCAGGCACGGACACGGATATGGATCATTGCCATCGTGGAGATTCCCCCTCGAATCGAATCCGGTTCCAGCCTAGATTCTAGCAAATTCGGGAGAGGCCCGCCTGTGATCCTAGCTACCTCTCCAGAAGAAAAACGGCCCCACCTGCAAGGCCGCCTTGGTCGCATCAGTCCCTCGGGCTGGAGGGATGACCTGGGTCTTCCTTCCTGGTCGGGACGACCGGATTCGAACCGGCGACCCCTGGCCCCCCATGCCAGTGCGCTACCAGACTGCGCCACGTCCCGAGCCGATCCAGCTCAACTATAACAACTTCGGCCCCGGGATTTCAAGTCGCCCCCGGCGAGTGGGCATGGGAGATTTGTGCGAGCCACTGCCGGATCCCGGCCGGAGGAGCCTAGCCGGGCTCCTCTGTCCCCGGGGAAATCGATCACCCGCGGGAGGGGCGAGTTCGCCGGCTTTCACCTAATTTTCACCTAATTTTCCTTGACAGGGGCCCGGACCCCTGTCTATAATCAAGCTGATGTCATGTCAGATCTATCTCGCTCACTCGAACTCGATCTTGAGCTTGAGATCTCCCGCGCGAGATCGGATTCTCATCCCCGATGGTCAACAAGAAAGGAGTGACCTGAGGTGAGAAAGTCTATTGTGATCTTCGCCGTCATCGCGGCCATCCTCGCGGTGGGCTTCCCGCTGATGGTCGCGTTCTACCACCAGGGGGCTAAGGGCCCCAGCCCCAGCTCGATTTCGTCAGGGGCCCCCTCACCTCCACCTCCAGCATCAGCTTCAACTTCGTCGCCCACGCCGCTTGACTCCGCCTCGATGGTCGCCGACGAGGAGGTCCAATCACCTCCCGCTCAAGCTGAGACCGAGGCCAGGCCGCTCACCCTGCCTCTGGAGGGACTCACCAAGGAGCAGCTCCAGGCCCTGATCATCGCCGCTGGCCAGGATGCGATCAAGCGGGCGATCGCCGCTGCCAGCCCAGCGGTGGTCAAGATCGACGTCACCATCGAGAAGGAGTTTTACAATCCCTTCGAGAGGTTCTTCAGCGACCCGTTCTTCAAGCGGTTCTTCGGGGAGATACCCTTCCCCAAGAGGCAAGTCGAGCAGGCGATCGGCTCGGGCTTCCTCTTCGACTATAACGGAAAAGTGTATATCCTGACCAACAATCACGTCGTCGAGGGGGCGACCTCGATCGAGATCACCCTCCCGGATGGCCGGCACTTCCCCGGGGAGCTGGTCGGCCGCGACCCTGACCTTGATGTAGCCGTGGTGAAGCTGAAGCGGGAGGTGCCGGACCTGCCCACCGTCAAGCTCGGCGACTCGGATAAGGTCGAGATCGGCGACTGGGTGATCGCCATCGGCAACCCGCTCGGCTTCCAGCACACCGTCACCGCGGGGATCATCTCCGCGCTCGACCGGACCGTCCCCCGGCCCGACGGGCTCGGCTACTTCTACCACATGATCCAGACCGACGCCGCGATCAACCCGGGCAACTCCGGCGGGCCGCTGGTGAACGCCGCTGGGGAGGTGATCGGGGTCAACACCGCGATCGCCGCCGGAACCGAGGGGATCAACTTCGCCATCCCGATCAACCGGGTGAAGCGGGTCCTCCCCCAACTGATCGAGAAGGGCCAGGTGACCCGCGCCTGGCTGGGGATCTACATCAAGGACATCACGCCCGACCTGGCGAGCTACTTCGGGGTGGAGCCCGGCGAGGGCGTCCTGGTCAACGACGTCGTGCCCGGCTCGCCCGCCGATGGGATCCTGAAGAGGGGCGATGTGATCCTGAGCGTGAACGGCCAGCCGGTCCACAACACCGATGAGCTCCAGCAGGCGATCATGTTCCGCAAGGTCGGCGAGACGGTCACCCTGGAGGTCCTCCGCCAGGGGGAGCGGCTGAAGCTCAAGGTCACCCTGGGTGAGCGGCCGAGCCGGGAGGAGCTAGCCCGGAGGAAGGTCGCACCGGGCGAGGAGGAGAGAGGGATCGAAGGCGGCCCGGAGGAGGCGATCCCGAGGTTCGGGCTCACCGTCCGGGACAACTCGCCTCAGCTCGCCAGGCAACTCGGGCTCCCGACGGATGAAGGCGTGGTGATCGTAGCCGTCGAGCCGGGGAGCGCGGCCTACTGGGCGGGGCTCGAGCCCGGCGACGTAATCCTGGAGATCAACCGGATCCCCATCAGTTCGGTCGAGGACTGGAATGAGCTCGTCTCGCGCCTCAGAGAAGGCGATACGGTGATGCTCACGGTGATGGACCGCAGCGGGATCACCCACTTCCTCACCTTGAGCGAGTAGACAAGCAATACGAAGAGGGAAATAGCATGGGCCCGGGTCGCGTTACACCACGCCATATCATATCAGTCAGTAGCCCGGGCCCATGCTATTGCAATCGGGAGGGGGCTCGGTTAAAATATTGCAGGCGAAGCGAAGCTTCCGGAGAGTGGCGCAGCCTGGGTAGCGCGCAGCGTTCGGGACGCTGAGGTCGCGGGTTCGAATCCCGCCTCTCCGACCAGGATAAAAGGTCAAGCGGAGCGGAAGTAGCTCAATGGTAGAGCACTGGCCTTCCAAGCCAGAGACGCGGGTTCGATTCCCGTCTTCCGCTCCAGGTGCTGTTGAAGTAAAGTAATGTTAAGCTTGAGCAAGCTTGCGCCTGTAGCTCAGTTGGAAAGAGCAGCGGCCTTCTAAGCCGTTGGTCGGGGGTTCGAGTCCTCCCAGGCGCACCATAGTGAGGGACGTAGCTCAATTGGCAGAGCACCTGGCTGTGGCCCAGGTGGTTGCGGGTTCGAGTCCCGTCGTCCCTCCCAGGCGCCTGTAGCTCAATTGGAAGAGCGGTGGCCTTCGGAGCCACGGGTTGGGGGTTCGAGTCCCTCCGGGCGCGCAGGGCTGAACCGAGGCCGAGGTGGCGGAACTGGCAGACGCGCTAGCCTTAGGAGCTAGTGGGCTTCGCCCGTGTGGGTTCGAGTCCCACCCTCGGCACCAGGAGCGGTTGACAGCGATCCCGAGAGGGCATATAATTTATTCGAACGAGCGGGCATAGCTCAGCGGTAGAGCGTCTGCTTGCCATGCAGAAGGTCGCGGGTTCAAATCCCGTTGCCCGCTCCAGCTCCACAGCCGAGGTGGCGGAAGTGGCAGACGCAGCGGACTTAAAATCCGCTGGAGCGTAGGCTCCGTGCGGGTTCGACTCCCGCCCTCGGCATTGACATTGAAAGTGGTCTCGTAAACCGCTATAATCTCGCTAGGTAGTGGCGTGCGGGGTGGAGCAACTGGAAGCTCGTCGGGCTCATAACCCGGAGGTTGCTGGTTCGAATCCAGCCCCCGCAACCAGCATCCGGCGGGGTAGCTCAATCCAGGTTAGAGCGCGCGGCTCATAACCGCGAGGTTCAGGGTTCGAATCCCTGTCCCGCCACTTTGAGGTGGGGATGTAGCTCAGTTGGGAGAGCGCCGCGTTCGCAACGCGGAGGTCGGCGGTTCGAGTCCGCTCATCTCCACCAAAATTTTTTGTTCGGTCTGCCCCCGTCCGAGCTTGCTCCGCTTCGGTTCCATTCCAGTTCAAATTCAATTCAGCTCGATTCAACTTGACCCCCTCCAGTCCTAGCCCAAGCCCAGCCCTCTTCGTCCCCTTCCAGTGGAAAAAGTTGACCCTCGCCGGAAATATCGGCTAGAATTTAGCCAAATGGGCAGGCAGGCTCGAGGAGCCGACCACGAAAGTAAAGAAAGGGAAGGGAGTGATGGGGGATGTCCAAGCCCAAAGTCAAGGTGAAGTTTCTTATTATCGCCGTCCTTCTAGCCGGGTGGGCCTTCAGCGGGCTGGGGTGGGCCTTACCGCTCTGCAATTACATCCCACCGGAGAGCCACTACTCCACCATGAGGATCGGGATCAACTATCGCTACTTCGACGATCAGTATCGCGACGACCGGGCCAACATCAGCACCGGCACACTGGCCGTGAGCTACACCACCCTCTTCGACTCCGCCACCTCGGGCTACGACGGCAAGGTCGACACCAAGATCAGCTATAACAACGGCACCCTAGCCTACGGCGCCGTCGGCTCCGGCAGCTACCGGATGTATCTCGCCCAGGGGGACTTGTTCGCCTTCGGCAGCACGGTCCTGCGCGCCTCCTCCGACTACGCCTCGCCCGGGCTGAGTGTGGTCAGCGGCACCGGCTACGGCCACTTCCGGGACGTCACCCCGCTGGCCAAGGCGATGAGGATCAGCGAGATGCTCCTCGGGATGGGGAGCATCTCCGCGGGGCTGGATGACGACACCCTGCTGGCGATCGCCCAGGAGATCGACCGCCGCGCTGAGTATCCCGACATTAAGGACTTGGTGCAGAAGGTCATCGAGCTGATCAACGCCACCGGGCTCGTCACCACGGAGACCGGCGAGCTCGGCCCGGTGGAGGCCCTTCGGATCGAGGAGATCATCGAGGAAACTGGCTACCTGCGGCTCTGCGGCTGGGACGTCCGCGCCGGGATCGGCTATGAGGTGCTCAGCCCCTACGGCGAGCCGGGCGACTTCCTCAAGTTCGCCGGGCTCAACTACGCCATCGCCCCTGAGGTCCACTCGCAGTTCCTGGCCAAGGTCGACTTCACCTCGCCGCTGATGGACTTCGAGAGCTACATGATCAGCGCCGTGGCCGACTACACCTACCGGATCAACCCCCGGATGACCTTCGCCGCCAGCCACACCTTCCTGCGGACCAAGCTGCCGGGGCAGGATGAGCCGGTGGACGCCCAGCTCATCGATCTCAGGGGGACCTTCCACGGCGAGGCCGGCTGGACCCTGACCACGGAGCTGGTCCTCCGCTGGGAGACGGGCTTCGAGGAGTGGACCAAGGAGCTGACAGTTGCGGTGAGCTATACCGTGTTCTGATCCGATCCGCGGGTGCAGCTCCAGGGCGCTTCAACGCTCGAACGTCCTAGTTATCCTCCCTTTTCTCTCCGTTTGCTTTTACTTTGCTGGGGTCCCTGGCCTGAATCGAATCCCCCCGTTTGAACCTCCCGCCGCCTCCGCGCGACATACTGGGCGAGCATCACGAAGAGGAGCGGATGGAGGACGAGCGGGCGCTGCTCGCGCGGGTAGCCGATCATGATCAGGAGGCCTTTACCAATACGCGCTGGCGATGTCGGCGATCGGGAGGCGGCCGAGGAGGTGGCCCAGGAGACGATGCGCGCGGTCTGGAACGGCGCGAGGAGCTTTCGAGGCCGCTCACGGTCCTCGAGTTGGATCCTCGGGATTGCACGCAACAAGGCCCTGGATAGGCTCCGTCAGCGCCGACGCGCCGGTTTGGAGGGACCGGGGCTGGATAGCCCTAGCCCGAACTCACGACACGAAGGGGTGCGCTCCACGATGACCAGGTGGCCCCCACGCCCGAGGAAGAGATCCGCGCGAGCTGCTCCAGGAGCGAGTCCGCCGGGCGCTGGCGGCCCTCCCGAGCAACAGGCGCTCGAGATGGCCCGCGGCTACATGATCAGTCTCCGGGATCTCGCCCGCTCCTCACTAGAGCTGGGGCGGGGGGCAGGCTCCCATCGGCACAGCAGCCATGAGCCTGAGTGCGGGTCCGAGGGCGAGGAAGAGTGAGAAGGCCCCCAGGCCGAAGCTGAAGCTGACCGAGCTCCTCCCGCTCGCAAGGGGTTTCAAATCCGAATTCGAACCCAAATCTACCAGATACAGGCCCGAAGCCAGAGCGAGGCAAGCCCCTGCGGGCTCGCGAGCCCTCTTGCTGAGCGCATCGAGCTGAAGCTATAATCCATCCGAGATGGCCGGAGTGAAGCTCACCCCGATGATGCGCCAATATCTCAAGATCAAGGAGGAATACCCCGACGCTATCCTGTTCTTCAACCTGGGCGACTTCTACGAGACCTTCTTCGAGGACGCCGAGCTGGTCTCACGGGAGCTGGAGCTGGTCCTGACGAAGAGGAATGAGGCGCCGATGGCCGGCGTCCCGATCAGGAAGGCCCAGATCTACATCAGTCGGCTGCTCAAAAAGGGCTACAAGGTCGCGATCTGCGACCAGGTGCAGGACCCCAAGGAGGCGAAGGGGCTCGTCGCCCGCGAGGTCGTCCGGGTCATCACCCCCGGGACGGCGCTCGAGGAGGAGGTCCTCGAGCCTGGCCGGAACAACTACATCGCCGCGCTCGTGGTGGAGGGCGACCAGGTAGGTCTCGCGGTGGCCGACCTCTCCACGGGCGAGTTCCGCGCTACCCAGCTCCCCCTGGACGACCTCAAGGGGGAGCTCATGCGCCTCCAGCCGGCAGAGCTGGTCCTCCCTGGCTCCCTCTTCGAGGGAGATCAATCTCAAGCCCAACTCCAGCTCCAGGAGATGCTGGAGGGGCTGGGGCTCGAGCTCGAGCGGCGGGTGGCCCTCACCAGAGTCGATAGAGCCTGCTTCCAGGTGGAGCTGCTCCTGGAGCACTTCCAGATGAGCTCCCTGGAGGGGCTCGGCCTGGGCGAGCTCGCCGGCCGGAGCGCCGGCGGGCTCTTGAGCTACCTGCGTGAGACCCAGAAGGAGGGCCTAGCCCACCTCAGGCGTCCACTCCCCTACTCGCTCGCTGACCAGATGGCGCTCGACCCCTTCACCCAGCGGAACCTCGAGCTGGTCCAGGAGCTGCGGGAGGGGGGCCCTCCCGAGAAGAGGGGCCCGCGGACCCTCTTCGCCGTGCTCAACCGGACCGTCACCGGGATGGGCGAGCGATTGCTCCGGAGGTGGCTTCTCGCCCCGCTGCTCGACCGGGGGAAGATCGAGCAGCGGCTGGAGATGGTCGAGCTGCTCGCTCAGGAGGGGCTGATCCGCGCGGAGCTGCGCTCGCTCCTGAAGGAAGTCCACGATCTCGAGCGGCTCGCGGGCTGGCTCGGCTCCGGGCGGGCCACCCCACGGGACCTCCTGGCCCTGGCGCAGACGCTCGAGCGGCTCCCGGAGCTGCGTGCGCTCCTGGAAGAGCTCGAGGGGAAGGCCAAGCAGCCCCCAGCCAAGCTGGAGCAGCTCAAGGGGGTGATCGACGAGCTCCACCTGGAAGACCTGGCCAAGCTCCTCCGGGAGGCCATCCGCGAGGACGCGCCCCCGACGGTCAAGGAGGGCGGGATCATCCGGGAGGGCTTCGACCGGGAGCTGGACGAGCTCAAATCCCAAGAGCGGGAGTTCAAGCGGAAGATCGTCGAGCTCGAGGCCCAGGAGCGGGCCCGCACGGGGATCGGCTCCCTCAAGGTCGGCTACAACAGCGTCTTCGGCTACTACATCGAGGTGAGCCGGGCCCACGCGCGGCGCGTCCCCTCAGACTATATGCGCAAGCAGACCCTGGCGAACGCCGAGCGGTTCATCACTCCCAAGCTCAAGGAATACGAAGGGGCGATCCTCTCCGCCCAGGAGCGGGCCCGCGAGCTGGAGTATGCCATCTTCACCGAGCTGCGCTCACGGGTCGCCGCCCGGGTGGGCGAGCTCCAGCGGCTGGCGGAGGCCCTGGCCGAGCTGGACCTTTTCGCCGCGCTGGCCGAGGTGGCCCGCAGCAACGGCTACGTCCGACCGCAGTTCACCGACGCTCCCAGGATCGAGATCCGCGAGGGCCGCCACCCCGTGGTGGAGCAGCACGAGGAGTTCGTCCCCAACGACCTCGTCATGGGGGAGGACGACCACCTGGTGGTGCTCACCGGGCCGAACATGTCCGGCAAGTCGGTCTACATCCGCCAGGTCGCGCTGATCGCCCTGATGGCCCAGATGGGCTCGTTCGTCCCCGCGAAGCGCGCGGTGCTGCCGATCATCGACAAGATCTTCACCCGGGTCGGCGCGAGCGACATGCTCGCCTTCGGCTACTCCACCTTCATGGTCGAGATGCTCGAGACCGCGGCCATCTTGAGGGGCGCCACCCCCCGCAGCTTGATCATCCTGGATGAGATGGGCCGGGGGACCTCGACCTTTGATGGGGTGTCGATCGCCTGGGCGGTGGCTGAGCACCTGGCGACCAAAGTCAAGGCGAAGACGCTCTTCGCCACCCACTACCACGAGCTGACCAAGCTGGCCGAGCGCCTCCCCGGGGTGAAGAACCTCCACGTCCGGGTGAAGGAGTTCGGCGACGAGGTGATCTTCCTCCACAAGGTCGTCGAGGGGGTAGCCGAGGGGAGCTACGGGGTCCACGTCGCCAGGCTCGCGGGGCTCCCACGCGAGGTGACCGACCGGGCGGCCCAGATACTCGAGCAGATCCTGAAGAACAACCCGCTCGATGCGATGGGCGAGCCCCACCGACGCCGGCGCGAGCCCCAGTTCATAAAGCAATTGGCGCTCTTCTCCGCCGATGAGCACCCCGTCCTGCGGCGGCTCAAGGAGCTCCAGGTGGAGGCGCTCACCCCGCTGGAGGCACTCGAGCTGCTCGCCCAGCTCCAGCGGGAGCTGTGAGCTGGCTGGAATGAAATGAAAAAATGAAATAAATAAAGGAAGGAAAGAGGCAGGTTGCCCACCGAAGCTCGGCGGGCTACAATAGCCCGTAGCCCCAGCCAAGTCAATGTCAATCCGAGGAATAGAGCTCGATGCTGGACCTAAAGAAGATCCGTGAGAACCCCGAGGAGGTCGAGCGCCGCCTGCAGGCGCGCGATCCGAGCATCAAACTCGACCGGCTCCTCGAGCTGGATGAGCGCCGCCGGGCGCTGATCCGCGAGGTCGAGGAGCTTCGAGCCCGCCGGAATGAGGGCTCCGAGCAGATCGGCCGGCTGATGAGCCAGGGCCGGCGCGAGGAGGCCCAGCCGCTGATCGCCCAGATGGGCCGGCTCTCCGACCAGATCAAGGAGCTGGAGGAGGAGCTCCGAGCGGTCGAGCGCGAGCTGCGGGAGGTCCTGGCCAGGCTGCCCAACCTCCCCCATGAGAGCGTCCCCATCTCGCCCGACAAGGGCGCCAAGGTCGTCCTACGTGAGTGGGGCGAGCGGCCGGAGTTCGACTTCACCCCGAGGAGCCACCTCGAGCTGGGGCGGGCGCTCGGGCTGCTCGACTTCCCCCGTGCGGCGAAGATCGCCGGGGCGCGGTTCCCGCTCTACCGCGGCCGAGGCGCGCTCCTCGAGATGGCCCTGATCCAGTTCATGTTCCGCTACCAGGTGGAGGAGAACGGCTACGAGCCGATCTTCCCGCCGTTCCTGGGCAATGAGGAGAGCTTCTTCGCCTCGGCCCAACTGCCCAAGTTCCAGGAGGACCTCTACTACTGCGAGCGCGATGGGCTCTACCTCAACCCGACCGCGGAGGTGCTCCTCTTGAGCCTCCACCGCGATGAGATCCTGCGCGGGGAGGACCTCCCCCTAAGGTATGTCGCCTACACCGCCTGCTTCCGCCGGGAGGCCGGCGCGGCCGGCGAGGAGGAGCGCGGCCTCATCCGGATGCACCAGTTCAACAAGGTCGAGCTGTTCGTCTTCAGCCGGCCGGAGGACTCGTATGCCGAGCTGGAGAAGCTGGTCGAGGACGCCGAGGCCATCCTGCGGGAGCTTGGAGTCCACTACCGGGTGACGCTCCTGCCGAGCTGCGACCTGGCGCTCCAGTCGGCCAAGACGATCGACCTTGAGGTGTGGATCCCCTCGCAGGGGCGCTACTACGAGGTGAGCTCCTGTAGCAACTGCGAGGACTACCAAGCGAGGAGGGGGAACATCCGCTACCGGCCCGAACCCGAGGCCAAACCCAGGTTCGTCCACACACTCAATGGCTCCGGGGTGGCGACCCCACGGCTCTTCGCCGCCATCCTGGAGAGCAACCAGCAGCCTGACGGCTCGGTGGTGGTCCCCGAGCCGCTGCGCGACTACGTCGGCACGGACATCCTCAGGTAGCGCGCTCTCACCTCACCTGCACAAGAGGCTCAGATCAAACGGCTCGCAAGCCAAGCCTCCCTTCCTCGAGCGATCGCATTGCAGAGGAGGGCCAGCAGGAGTATGATAAGTAGACTTCGGCTGGGGCTAGCTAGATGGAAGATGGAAATGGAAATGGGATGGATAAGCCCAAGCCATGCGAGCCGAGCCAGGGCAGGGAGGATGAGGATGCAGGGGGGCAAGGGCAAGCTGAAGAGGGCTAGATCCGGGGTGGAGGCGGAGATGATCTCTCCCTCTCCCTCCCCGTCCCCGCTGGCGCTCCAGGAGCTGAGGCTGAAGCACTTCGCCTTGGTGGTGGGCAAGGGCCGGAGCCAGGTCTCCCTGCTTAACGCCTTCGATGCGGCCCTCCTGGATGCCGGGATCGCCCACTACAACCTGGTGCGGGTCTCGAGCGTGCTCCCTCCGGGGGCCACGGAGCGGGCGGCCGTCGAGCTCCCTCCGGGGGCGCTGCTCCCCATCGCCTACGGGAGCATAAGCTCCGCTGAGAAGGGGCACTTGCTCACCGCGGCCGTCGCCGCGGCCTTGCCGCAACACCGGGGTGATCACGGCGTGATCATGGAGTATTCGGGACACCTCGACCCAACGGAGGCCAAGGAGCTGGTCGAGGCGATGGCCCAGGAGGCGATGGAGCTCCGCGCGCTGTCCGTCAAGGAGATCAAGACCGCGGTGATCTCCAGCGAGGTCGAGCTACCCACCTGCGTCCTGGCCGGGGTAGCCCTCTTTTAGGCAGCAAGCAGCAAATGGCACGGGATGGCACGGGCTCACGGGCAGGCTCACAGCCACAAGCACCAGATGGAGCTATACTTCACCGAGCTGCATGCCCCCGGGGTGGGCCTCCTCCTCAAGGTGGAGCGGGAGCTCCTCCACAAGCGGACTCCCCACCAGGAGCTGGCCATCCTCGAGACGAGGGAGTTCGGCAGGGTGCTCCTCCTCGACGGGCGGGTCATGCTCACCGAGAAGGACGAATTCATCTACCATGAGATGCTGATCCACCCGATCTTCGCCTTCGTGGAGCCCGGCCGGCTCAGGCGGGCCCTGGTGATCGGCGGCGGCGACGGCGGGGCGATCAGGGAGCTCCTCCGCTACGACGAGGTGGAGGAGATCACCTTGGTCGAGATCGACGAGGAGGTCATCCAGGCCGCGCTGGAGTATCTGCCGAGGGTCGCCTCCGGGCTGAGGGACCCCCGGGTGAGGGTGCAGATCGAGGACGGCTTCGAGTTCCTCGAGCGGCACAAAGGGGCCTACGATGCGATCTTCGTCGACTCGCCCGATCCGATCGGCCCGGCCAAGGTCCTCTACAGCGAGGAGTTCTACCAGCGGGCCAAGGCGAGCCTCCGCGGGGGCGGCAGCCTGGTCCTCCAGACCGAGTCCCCCTGGTATCACCGCTCCCAGCTCCGCAAGATCCTGCAGAACTTGCGAAAGATATTCAAGTTCGTCGAGGTCTACCTCGCACCGGTCCCCTCCTACCCCGCAGGGTGGTGGTCCTTCACCATGGCCCGCGATCTCCCGTTCGAGCTGCACCGGAGAGAGCTCCCGGCGGGGCTTAGGTATTTCAACGAGGAGATCCGGGAGGCGCTCTTCGCCCTGCCGCAGTTCCTGAAGGATGAGCTCGGCTTATGAGTCCGCAGTATCGGTATCCACCGCTCAAGCTGATCGGCCTCCCCTATGAGGGGAAGGAGGACTTCCGCCGGGGGGCCTCCCTCGGGCCGGCCTACATCCGCTGGGCGCTGGAGTCGATCGAGAGCTTCAGCCCATACCAGGGGAGGGAGCTACCGCCCTACCAGGATGAGGGCGACCACTACTTCCCCGGGAAGTTCGGAGCCCAGTTCGTCGCCCAGGCCCGGGCGAAGCTGGAGGAATTGCTCGCCCCCGGAGAGAAGTTCATCCTCCTCGGCGGAGACCACCTGATCACGCTCCCGGCGCTCGAACTCCTATCGTCAAGGGATTTGGATGATCCCCATCCCCTTTCCCATTCCCATTCCCATTCCCGTTCCCGCTCCCAGTTCATCGTCGTCCACCTGGACGCCCATCTCGACCGGCGGGACTCCTTCGAGGGGGAGCGGCTGAGCCACGCGACTGTGATCAAGCGGGCTGAGGAGCTGCTCGGCCCGGGGCGGCTCATCTCGCTGGGGGTCAGGAGCAAAGCCCCCTGTGAGGAGAAGGGGCCGAATGCCCGCTACCTCTGGGAGGAGACAGATAGCATATTCGAGGAGCTTGGGGGCTCCCGGGTCTACCTCACCTTGGACCTGGACGTGCTCGACCCGGGGATCTTCCCCGCGGTGAGCAACCCCGAACCGGGGGGGATGGGCTTCCGCGAGCTACTGGAGCTGCTCTTCAGGATCGGCTCGCAGGCGGAGCTGATCGGGGCGGACCTGGTCGAGTTCAACCCGCTCGCCTCCCCTTCCGCCTTCGAGAGCGGGGCCCTCGCCGCCACCCTGCTGCGGGAGCTGCTGATCCTCCTGAGCGATTAGATTGGAAGTTAGCTGACAGGTTCGATTATCTGCGCCCAGCACGAGTGCGATGACCGCCAGGCGAGTGGGGGCGAGCGTGGCAGGGCGTAGGATGCGGGGCGGGCAAGGCCAATGATATCGCTTAAGCTGCTCATCGTAAGGGCGATCTATCGGCTGAAATCGCTGCGGGAAGACCCGGTGGAGATCTTGTCGAACAGCTCTCCAATGGCAGGCTGAGGCAGGTAAAGTCAATTCGGGGGATCACTATCTTTGCGTCTCAAACTATGAAAGAAAAGGAAAGGAAAGGAAAGGAAAGAAAGGAGGGGAGGCGCATGATCAAGCGGATC
>CAZCTZ010000020.1:0-13969 GCA_964501855.1 uncultured Thermotogae bacterium | reverse complement strand
CCTCTCCCCATCATCTTACAGGAGGCCCTTGTCCGATCTCAGGTCCGGAGGTGAGGGAGGGAGTTTGCAAATGGCCGCCCTTGGGGTTAAATTCTTAGGGTTCAAGTCCGAGAGGAAGTTACGTGAGCCTGGCAAAGGGGGTAGCGCTAGATGGGCAAGCAGCTCAGCATCGGCAAATACCTGGGGCTTAAGCGGATCGCCAACGAGCGGGGGCTCCTCACGATCACGGCGATGGACCACCGCGGCTCGCTCAAGCGGGCGCTCAACCCTGATGACCCCAAGGCGGTCAGCTACGCTGAACTGGTCGAGCTCAAGAAGCAGATCGCTCGCCATTTGGCGCCGGTATCGAGCGCGCTCCTGCTCGATCCGGAGTATGCCGCCGGCCCGCTGATCGCCGAGGACATCCTGCCGCGGGGGATCGGCCTCCTGGTGGCGCTCGAGAAGAGCGGCTATGCCGGCTCGCCGAACGCCCGGGTCACGGAGCTCCTGCCCGGCTGGTCGGTGGAGAAGATCAAGCGGATGGGCGCGGATGCGGTGAAGCTACTGCTCTACTACAACCCGGATGCGGGCGACCTGGCCAAGCGCCAGGAGGAGCTGGTCATCCAGGTGGCCGAAGACTGCAAGAAGTTCGATATACCGTTCCTGCTCGAGCCGATCACCTACCCGCTCGACCCGGGGATGGACCCCAAGGGGCCTGAGTTCGCCAAATTGAAGCCGGACCTGGTCATCAGGTCGGCCGACCGGCTGAGCGGCCTGGGGATCGACGTCCTCAAGGCGGAATACCCCGTGCTGAGCGCCCACCATCACGATGAGGACGAGCAGCTCAAGCTCTGCCGGGAGCTCGACAGCGCCTCGCGGGTGCCCTGGGCGCTCCTCAGCGCGGGGGTCGACTACGAGACCTTCTTCCAGCAGGTGATGATCGCCAGCGAGGCCGGCGCCTCCGGCTTCCTCGCCGGGCGGGCGATCTGGCAGGAGGCGCCCAAGCTCCCTCCCGAGGAGCGCGAGCGGTTCCTGGCCACGACCTCGGTGATGCGACTGAAGAACATCGCCAACGTCGCCGAGGCCTATGGCCGGCCCTGGTGGGAGCACCCCAGCTTCGAGCGGCCGATCTGTCCCGCCGCAACCGAGGGCTGGTATCGGGATTACTGATTACCGACGCGCATTGCCTCCAGAGGGGATAATCGTTATGCTCACATCGGTGGGTCTGCGCCATCTAGCGCGTGGAGGAGGGAGATCGGATGGAAGGCCCCAAGTTCGACTTCGACTTTGAGTTTGAAGATGACTTCCTGGATGACCTGGACGAAGACGACGATGAGCAGCAGGAGCGGCAGCTCGAGGCCCAGGAGCTGCTCTACGACGGCTGGGAGGTCCTCAGCGAGCCTGCCGACGACCCCGAGGAGAGCTTCGCGCGGCTGGAGCGAGCGGAGGAGTTCTTCCGGCAGGCGCTGGAGCTCGATCCCCGCCTCGCAGACGCCTACAACGGCCTCGCGGAGATCGCCGTCGAGCGGGGCGAGCTCGAGGAGGCCGAAGAGCTCTACTGGCAGGCCTACCGGCTGGCGAGGGCCGAGCTGGGCTCGGAGGAGCCCGAAGCCTTCTACTGGTGGCGCCAGCCGGAGACCCGCCCCTACATGAGAGCCCGGGAGGGGCTCGGGTTCACCTACTGGGAGGAGGGGCGCTACGATGAGGCGCTGGCCGAGTTCGAGGCCCTCCTCCGGCTGAACCCCAACGACAACCAGGGGATCCGGTATCTCATCCCGCCGCTATACCAGCTCAAGGGCGAGCTGGAGCGGGCCCTCCAGGCCTACGAGGAGTTCCAGGAGCGCTACCCCCAAGACGAGGGCGAGCCGCACTTCCTCTTCAACTGGGGGCTAGCGCTCTACGCCGCGGGCCGCCCCGAAGAGGCGGCGGGCAAGCTCCGCCGGGGGATCTTCCAGAACCTATACATCGCACCGCTCCTCCTCGGGCGCGACATCCATCCCTATCCCTTCCGCCACTGGACCGAGACCGCCGAGCCGAGCTACGCGGTGGGTTATCTCCACTGGTATGGGGAGCTATGGGAGGCCGAGCCGGGCGCGTTGGCCTTCCTCGAGCGACTTTGGACCGATCCGGAGCTGCGAGCGGACATCCGCCAGTATATCCGGCTGAGCCGCGAGCTGGATGCGACCGAGGCCAAGGCCCGCAGGGCCCAACTGATCAACGCCCGGAGGGAGCTGGAGCGCCGGCCGCCGAGCGCGGCGCTGCTCGCCCGGCTGCTCGGCTAGCCCTTGTTTGTAACCGTAGGCCTTTTGTTCGCTTTCCAAGCCCCCTCCCAAACCCCAGGGATGAGGTTGTCGAAGTCAAAAGGCAAAAAGAGCGGCCTTGCCCGCTCTAGCTGGATGTGCCAGCTCGGGTAGGATCTTCAAGCTTTACAGCGGCGAGGATGAAGATCACCGTGATGGTCACCGCGGAGACCATGCACCAGGTGCAGAAAGCCCGGATGACCGCGAACTCCAGATAGGTAAGGTAGGCGGAGAAGATCACCCCTGTGAGCGCCAGGCCGAAGACCCCCAGGTGGAGCCAGCTCGAGAGGGGGTTTTCCGCCTTGAGGCTCCCGAGGGCCAGCCCGAGGATGAGGACATAGATAAGGAGGCCCAAGACTGACATCGGCACCCCGAAGATCTCCGAGTAGACCGACTGATCGACGATAGCACATCCCTGGCCGATGCAGATGATTGGGGACCCGTAGTGCTCATAAGCTAGGTAAGCCGAGACCCCCAGCCCGAGGAGGGCCAACCCGGCGATCGCCCACCTCATCTTGGCCTATTCATCACCTCCTTGGGCCTTGGCCCGCTCCAGCTCCCGGTCGATCATCTGCTTGAATTTTGCGAAGGGCTGGGCTCCGACGAGGATATGGCCGTTGATGAAGAAGGTCGGAGTCCCAATCCGCTGCGCTTGCTCCCTCTCCTCCGGGGGGAGCTCCTCGATCAGCCGCTGAAGCTCCCTCCGGTCCTCGAGGATCTTCTGCATCATTCTGTTTTCACCTAAGCAGGAGCTGAACCCCTCGGCACACCGCTCGCGAGCCTCCCCCTCCTCCATACAGCGGTTATACCCCGCTAGGCAGTAGTTATAATCGGCATTGAACCCCTCGAGGCAGCGGCTGAAGCGTGCCAGGTCGAGTCCCACTCCCCTCGCAAGCTCCTTTAAGTCATCTAGGTCGAGCTGCTCATGCTTGTAGATGTTCCTCCCGGGGAAGACGCTTTCAAATAGCCGATCGTGGAAGGCCCAGAACTTGCCCTGCTCATGGGCGCACTCCCCCGCGACCGCGGCGAGGAGCGCCACCGCGCCGTGGACCACCAGGTTGCGGAATTCGTATCTCACTAGCCCCCTGTCGATGTATTCCTCCTCGATCTTGGGGTAGGTCTCCCAGAGGTATCGAGCGCAAAAAGGACAGTAGAATTCGGCGAACTCGACGATCACCACCGGCGCATCCGGATTCCCCTTGACCGGCTGCTCGGTGAGCACCGCCTCATGGGAGGGGGACGATTCGCCGCCTGCTTGGGCTTCCTCCTCCCCTGATCCCGCCTCTGCCCCTATCCCTGAGCCAGCTTGAGAGCCGGCTTCAGCGCCGGTTGCTGATCGCTGCTTCCATTGGGCTGAGAGCTGGCTAGCCGCGATCAACCCCGCTGCTACGATCAGCGCCATGAGGACCACAAGGGGAATGGGCTTGAAGAAAGAGCGAACCTTCCTGGCCATGGCCTCCTCACCCTCTTTTCTCCTCTCGATTTAATTTACTTTCTTTTTCTTTTTTTCGCTCTTTCACTCCATCCCGGCCTCGGTTAGCGCCTGGTCGATCACCTGTTTGAACCTCTCGTAGGGCTGGGCCCCGATGAGCAGGTGATTCCCGATGAAGAAGAGCGGCGTCCCGATCCGCTCGGTCCGCTCGCCCTCCGGGAGCCCCTCCATCAGCTCGTAGAGCGCCTGCTGGTCCTCTAGCACCTTGGTGGCCATCGGGCTCGCCTTCAGGCACCGGTCGAACGCGGTGGCGCACTCCTCGCTCCTCTCGCCCTGCTCCTCGGCGCACTCCCGGTAGTCAGCCAAGCAGCGGTTGTAGTCGCGTTCGTAGCCCTCGAGGCATCGGTTGAAGGGGGCCGGCTCGAGCCCCGCCTCCCCAGCGAGCTCCTCCAGGGCCGCGACGTCGAGGTAGCCCCTCTCCTCCTTGAAGATCGCCTCGAACAACCGGTCATGCAGGGCCCAGAACTTGCCCTGCTCATGGGCGCACTCCCCCGCGACCGCGGCGAGGAGCGCCACCGCGCCGTGGACCACCAGGTTGCGGAATTCGTATCTCACTAGCCCCCTGTCGATGTATTCCTCCTCGATCTTGGGGTAGGTCTCCCAGAGGTATCGAGCGCAAAAAGGACAGTAGAACTCGGCAAACTCGACGATCACCACCGGCGCATCAGCCGCACCTTTGAACGGCTGGGTCTCAGCCTCGGTCTCGGCCCGGCCTAGCTCCTCAGGTCTAGGGGCTTCCTCTTCACCCTCGCCCTCCGCCACCTCGCTTTCGCCCGCCTCGGTTGCCTCAGCCTCAGCCTCAGCCGCCTCGGTTGGCATCTCCTCGATTATAGCCCCTTCCTCGGGCCTTTCGGCCTCCGGAGCGATCGGGGACTCTTGCTTTTTGACCAAGAGCTGGCTAGCCGCGATCAGCGCTACTACCGCTAGAGCGACGACCACCGCGAGGACGATCGGGTTGATAAAAAGAGCCTTGGACTTCATCACTCCTCCTTTCCGCTAAGCAGATGATAACACCTCGGGGAGCAGCAGCGCAATTGGCCGTGCTTAGCCGTCTGAATGCCCGAGGGCATCCCAGGGGCGGCGGGGTGCCCCCTCTCCCTCCGTTCCCCTTTACCGGGGCCAAGGTGCCGTGCCTTCCCTCCCGTCCATGCAAAACCCCCTGCCACCTGTCAGCTCAGCCAGGTTGCTCCGTTGCCGTCGAGCTCGCGGCGAGCCCGCGGGCGACCTCCCTCGCCTGAGCGGCGAGCTTCTCCGTGATCTGGCCGCGCTTGACCGCCTCCTCCAGCTTCTCCTCGTCGATCACCCGGGGCTCGCTCCCCGGCAGGCGGACCACATCGATCTCCAGGTCGACGTAGCGGACCCTGTCGGGGTAGATCTCCAGCGGGGTGTTGATATTGTAGTATTCCCCTTTGAGCTCGCCCGAGGCGGAGTAGTAGCTCGTCTTGTAATACCAACGGCCCTCGACGAACTCCGTCACCGCCTTATCGCCGGGCTCCTTCGCCACCCCTAGGCCGTCGTAGCTCCCCGGGGTCTTGATCTCCCGCTCGACCTCCACCAGCCCCTCCTCAGAGCTCGCGCGGACCACCGCCCCTCGGCCGAGCACCTGGACCTGGCCGTCGAGCTTGACGTGCTCTATCGTCAGGGTCGCACCGGGCTGGGGGAAGGGGAGGCTCGCCAGCGCCGGCGTGGCCGCGGTCGAGATCGAGATCAGCCCCTTTCCCTTCTCCCGGGAGCGGGAGAGCTTCCTGACCATCTGCTCCAGGGTGTCGATGTCGCCCTCGCGGCCGGAGGCCTTCGCCTTGTGGTGGCAGGCGACGGTGGGGAGGACTTGGCTGCGCAGCTCGTCCAGCCGGCGTTTGCTCCCGCCGGGGAACTCTAGCTGGACGGCCCGCTCGCCGGGGAGCAGGAGGCACGGCGGCTGGCCCTCCCGCTCGCGCTCCCTCAGCTCCTCGGCTAATCTTGCTAGGCGCTTTACGTCCTCGCTCAGGGTGGACCGGCTGCGCCCCTGGGCCGCGGTGTGCCAGACGATCCCCCAGCCGCGCGGGGCGAGCTCCGCCCCGAGCCAGATGAGCCGCATCCGCTCACCCTGGTCGCGGATCTCCTTGCTCACCGCCAGCCGAGCGGTGGAGATCAGGACGGCGTAGCGGCCGGGGATGCCGATCATCTGCCGGAGGATCGGCTCCTGGCCGCGGTCGGGCAGCTTGCAGATCTGGACGGTGACGGCCTCGCCGGGGTGGAGGGACTGCTCGGGCAGGAGGCCCACCCCCTGCCCCCGGCCGAGCTCGACCAGGGTCCCCCGCTCGCCGCTGGAGCGGGCCACCCCGCGATAGACCGCATAAAGCTCATGCTCGAACTGCTGGACGATCACGTCCGGCAGCTCCTTCCGCAGGAGCGCGACCGCGGCCTCGACCGCTTTGGGGCTACCCGAGAGGAAGACCCCCTGGCGGTCCTCGAGGTCGTAGAGGTCGACGTCATAGGGGTCGAAGTTGGCCTCAAGGCCGAACCGCTCCTGGATCGGGCGGGAGGGCTGAGCGATCCCGAAGCCCCCCTCGAGGAAGAGCTTGGTCAACGCCGTGGTGTAGATCCCTCGGATCCTGATCGTGATCGTGGGCATAGACGCCTATTAAAGTAGCAAAAATGCCCCTCCTCAGCAAAGTGCGATTGCCCCCTCGAGCTCGGGATGATAAGATCCAGTCCGACTCTGAAGGCTTAACTTAAAGAGCTGGATGATAGGCAAGATGGCCGAAGCCGAGCTGCTGGAGATCGACGGGGCGATCGGCGGCGGGTCGGTGCTGCGGATCGGGGTGGGCCTGGCGGTAGTCCTGGGAAGGCCGATCCGGATCTACAACATCCGTAAGGGCCGGCCCCAGCCGGGCCTCCGGGCTCAGCACCTCGCGGGGCTCCTCGCGGTCGCACAGCTCTGCGGGGCTGAGCTGGAGGGGGCGGAGCTCGGCTCCCAGGAGGTTCTCTTCCAGCCGGGGAGGATCACGAAAGATCATCTAAAGGTGAGGGTCGAGACCGCCGGCTCGGTCGGGCTGGTCCTCCAGCCGCTCCAGCTCGCTTGCCTCGCTGCGGAGCACCCCGTGAGGATCACGATCGACGGCGGGGGCACCTTCGGGAAGTGGGCCCCGCCGCTGCCATACTTCGAGCGGGTCAACTTCGCCGTCCTGGAGCGGTTCGGCTACCGGGCCGAGGTGAGGGCCGCCCGCGAGGGGTTCTACCCCAAGGGCGGCGCGCGGGTCGAGGCCTGCTTCTACCCGGCGAGGATCGCCGGCCCGCTCGAGCTGGGCGAGCGCGGGCGGCTCCTGCGGATCGAAGGGGTCTCGCTCGCCTCCCACCACCTCCGGCAGGCTAAGGTAGCCGAGCGCCAAGCGGAGGCGGCTCGGGAGCTATTGCTGGCGCTACCCCAGGTGCGGGATCGCTCCGTCCCCGTGGAGATCGAGGTGCGCTACGCTGAGACCCGCTCGCCCGGCTCGGGGATCGTCCTCGCAGCGGTCTTCGAGCGGACGATCCTGGGGGGAGACGCCCTCGGCGAGCGGGGGAAGAGGGCTGAGGAGGTCGGCCGCGAGGCCGCCCAGGGCCTGCTCGAGGACCTGGAGAGCGGGGGGACGCTCGACCGGTATCTATCCGATCAGCTCATCCCGTTCTTGGGGCTCTTCGGCGGGCGCTTCCGCTGCCCCAAGATGACGGAGCACCTCCAGACGAACCTGAAGCTGGTCGAGCTGCTCCTGGGGAAGGAGTGCAGGGTATCAGGCCGGGGGATCTGCTATCCAAAGTAAGTAAAGTAATTTTAAGTCTGAGTGCGCAGCTTGCGGCCGAGCCGCCTCTCCACGGCTTCGACCTTATGGCGGATTTGATCGGTGGCGCCCTTGCGGTCGTCGATGTGGATCCAGGTGACCACCCGCGGGGCGCGCTCCAGCACGAGCTGATGGCAGCGCTTGATCAGCCCCATGAGCTCGTCCCAGTCGCCCTCGACCAGCGTCCCCATCGCCGTGAGCTGATACCGGAGGCCGCTCCTGTCCACGAGGTCCAGGACCGCGGCGATGTCCTCCGAGAGGCTCTCGCCCCTCCCGATCGGAGTGATGCTGAACTCGACGAGCACGGCCGGTCACCTCCTCACCATTCAGTCCTCACCATCCAGATCAGATCCGATACTGCTCCACGATCTTCCGCTCCTCCTCGCGGATCTCGACGTTGATCTCGAAGTATTCCTTGAGCCCGGAGCGCTCCAGCTTCCGCCGGAGGAGGTTGTCGAGCTGGAAGATCCCCGCGGAGTTGGACATCCGGATGCGGATCTCCACCGGCTTGGCCTTCCCCGGCCGCACACGGACGCGGTCGATCGCCATCGCCGAGACGGAGTGGATCGTGACCTCGCCGGTCTTGAAGGGTATCCGCGCACGGCCCTGCTCCATGTCCAGCGCATCGGCGACCTTGAGCACGCCGGCCTCGAGGGTGAGCGGCTCGATCTCGGTCTTGTGGGCCCAGATCGCGTGCAAGACCTCAGCGGTGATGATCGCCAGCTCACGCTCGGGGTAGAGCCCCTCGAGCAGCTCGCGGATCAGCCTGGGTGCGAGCATGAGCGAGAACTCCTCGTGGTGGTCGCGGTGGATGATGTGCCCGATGTCGTGTAGGCAGGCAGCCAAGGCGACGATCACCTCGGCGTCCTGGTGGGTGAGCTTGTGATCCCGGACGACGCTCGGCTCGAGCCCCGCCGCTCGGAGCAGCCGGAGGATCTGGAGGGCCAGGCGGGCGACGATCTTGACGTGGACTGGGCCGTGGTCGTTGATCCCTAGCCGGTTGACCGCGTTGATGTTGGAGCAATACCAGTAGGCGTTGAGCGCCCTGTGGGCCTCGATCCGCCGCTCAAGCTCGGCCAGCTTGGGGTTGTCGTCCAGCGGGAGGTTCAAGGCCATGTCCAATTTATTTATTTTTATCCCTGCTCGAGGTATTCCCGGAGGAGCTCCAGGGCGCGGCGGGCGGAATGCAGCTTGTTCCGCAGCCGGTCGCCCCCCTCCCAGAGGCGGCGCTCGCAGGCCTCATGGTCGGCTGCGGCCAGTGCGATGTAGACTAGGCCGACCGGCTTCCCCGGGGTGGCGCCCCCCGGCCCGGCAATCCCGGTGATCGCTAGGGCTACGTCTGCCCCGAAGAGCGCACGGGCGCCCCGGGCCATCTCCCGCGCCACCTGCTCGCTCACCGCGCCTTGCTCTGCCAAGGACTCACGGCGCACCCCGAGGAGCTTCTCCTTGGCCCGGTCGGAGTAGGTGACCACCCCGCCGAGGAAGTAGTCAGAACTGCCAGGGACGTTGGTGATCAGGTGGCCCAAGAGGCCGCCGGTGCAGGACTCGGCGACGGCCAGGGTCAGCCCCCGCGCGCGGAGCAGCTCGCCGATCTCAGCTTCCAGTCCCAGCAGCTCCCCTCCTATCCCATCGTCTCGTCTTGACCTGCTACTCCTGCTCCTACCTGTGCTCCTACCTGCCCATCTCCCCACCGCCGCCGCGTCCTATCAGGTCTTGGGGCTTCGGCGAGACGGTGGTATCGGTCTCGGTGACCTGGCGGAGCCGCTCGACCCCGCCGATCTCGTGGATCACCTCGACGACGGCCTGGGGGACGAGGTGCTCCCAGGGCTCGCCGTTCGCCATCCTCCGGCGGATCTCCACGCCCCAATACTCGTTCCGGTGGATCATCGCCGTCCGGCGGACCTCGATCCCCTCCTCCTCGAACAACCGTCGGATCAGCGGGTTGTTGGAGTAGACGACCTGGAACGGCGGGACGATCGTCTTGATGTGGGCCACATACAGGGAGTTCCGCTGGATGTCCTCGATCGGCAAGACGTAGGTGATGATCGGCAGGTGCTTGATCGCCCGCCGGATCATCATCACCCGCTCGCCCGCGGTGAAGGGGTTGTCGAAGGAATGGCTCCACTGGGCGCTCCCGATCCCGATGATCAGCTCATCGACCTCCTTGGCGATCTGCTCGACCACCGCGTGATGGCCGTTGTGATACGGCTGGAACCGCCCGAGGAAGAGCCCCCGCACGATGCCCAATTCGGCAGCTCACCTCCACTGTGGGTTAAATTCTACAACAGCTCCACATGGGGTGCCAATCAGCTTGGGGATTCCATTTGATTTGCCCCTCGGCGCCTTGGGGATTATCATCTCCATCTGGAGCCGGTGTTGGTTCAGCTCGGTTCGAGACCCTCAGGAGCCCTCAGCCCAAGGCCAAGGCTAAGGAGCGTGAGTCGATCGGCGACGAGACGATATGAGGCGTGTAATCATCATGGGCGCTGCCGGACGGGACTTCCACAACTTCAACGTCTGCTTCCGTGATAACCCCGACTACCAGGTCGTCGCCTTCACCGCGACTCAAATCCCTAATATCGAGGGGCGGCGGTATCCGCCGGAGCTGGCCGGGAGGCTCTACCCCGAGGGGATCCCGATCGAGCCGGAGGGGCGCCTCCCGGAGCTGATCAAAAAATATAAGGTGGACCTGGTCGTCTTCGCCTACTCCGACGTCTCCCACCAGCACGTGATGGACCGCGCGGCGCTCGTCCAGGCCGCCGGGGCGGACTTCATGCTCCTCGGGCCGGGGTCGACCATGCTCAAGTCGAGAAGACCGGTGATCGCGGTCACCGCGGTGCGGACCGGCTGCGGGAAGAGCCAGACGACCCGCCGGGTGAGCGACATCCTGAGGAGGAAGGGCCGGAAGCTGGTCGTGGTCCGCCACCCGATGCCCTACGGCGATCTGGCCGAGCAGGCGGTCCAGCGGTTCGCGAGCTACGAGGACCTGGACCGCTACCGGTGCACGATCGAGGAGCGCGAGGAGTATGAGCCGCACCTCGACCGCGGGAACATCGTCTATGCCGGGGTCGACTACGAGCGGATCCTGCGGCAAGCGGAGGAGGAGGCCGACCTGATCCTCTGGGACGGCGGGAACAACGACTTCCCCTTCTACAGGCCGGACCTGTGGATCACCGTCGCCGACCCGCACCGCGCGGGGCACGAGCTGACCTACTGGCCCGGCTCGGTCAACATCCGCTCGGCCGACGTGGTGGTGATCAACAAGGTCGACACCGCCGATGAGGCCGCGATCCAGCGGGTCCGGGAGGACGTCCGAAAGGTCAACCCCGAGGCCCAGGTGATCGAGGCGGCCTCGCCGCTCTACGTCGACCAGCCCGAGCTGATCCGAGGCAAACGCGCACTGGTGGTGGAGGACGGCCCGACGCTCACCCACGGCGAGATGAGCTTCGGCGCGGGGACGATCGCCGCTCGGCGGTTCGGCGCGAAGGAGCTGATCGACCCAAGGCCGTTCGCCGTCCGGTCGATCGCCGAGACCTTCGCAAGATATCCCCAGATCGGGAGGCTCCTCCCGGCGATGGGCTACGGCGAGGAGCAGATCCAGGATTTGGCGGAGACGATCCGCCGCGCCGCCCCGGAGGTGGTGGTCCTGGGGACCCCGATCGACCTCCGGCGGTTGATCCAATTTGAAGTTCCAGCGGTGCGGGTGCGCTACGAACTCCAGGAGATCGGCCGCCCGACCCTGGAGGACGTGCTAAGGGACTTCTGATCAGCGACAGAGATCACCCATCGGTCGAACCGCCTTCCTTCAACCCCTCCCCGCGGGGGGCTATGAATAAACAAGCTTAGTTCAGCCACAGAGCAAAGGGAGGTTAACCGACTATGACCGTGAGATCATCGAGGATTGCACTGTTTGCAGTTGCAGCGCTGCTCGGGGTAGTGCTCCTCTGGGGTGGGACCAGCAGGCCAGCGGTGGCGGCCCAGCCGCCTTCCCCGAGCTCGGCTCCGAGCCCAACAACTCCGATGGCCATGCCTGCCTTCGGATTGGGGCTCTCCCTGCCGCTGATCACCTTCCCCCCGGCCACCCTCACCACGGCGCTCACCCTCATCAACCTTCACGCTGAAGCGCCGCTGACGCTGGATATGGCGGCACGCCTCGGCCTCAGGCTATACCTCGGGGCATTGGGCTTCCGTGCCGGCCTCACCTCGACCGAGGGGAGCTTGCTCATCTTCCTCACCCCCGGGATGGCGAGGTTTTACGTCGGCGGCGGGGTCGGAGTCTTCCCCTATGAGGCCTTCACCCCTCCTATTCCAGCGCCGCCGACATACGGTCTTGGAGGCCTCCTCTTCTCCCTCCACCACCTAGCAGGCATCCGGGTGATCACGGGGATACTGAGCATCTTCGCCGAACTCAAATACGAGGTGATGCCCCAGCCGATCTGCCTCATCGATAATAATCTCGATGGAACCTACGATGAGGTCTGCGATGGCTTCGGGGCTGTCTCCAGCTTGCAGATTGCCGTCGGGGTGATGGTGAACTTCGGCGCCGGGATGATGCCTTGGTGGTGCTACCCCTGCCCCCCGCAGGAGTAGATCTAAACGAGGTTCACAAGCGAACTAAAGAGCTAAAGGGCCTCTTAGAGGGGCTTTCCCCCACAAGTTGCCGGGCAATAGTTGACTTTCTCGAAAAAATGGGCTATAGTTGACCCAGCAGAAGAGGGAAAGGGGTAGAAGGAGGTCAACATGTATTGGTGGGTTTGGCTCTTTGGCTTCTGGCTTTGGTGGCTCCTCGTGCTGGTAGCCTTCCTCACCGGGACCGGCGGCTACTGAGTTCATCTTATCTTTCTTAGCATCGCTGATCCCAGACGGTAGGAGGAGGGAGCAAGAGCAGCGGGGCTTTTCGGCAGTTTAGTCCGCTTTTAGGTCTTCCAAGCTTGACCCGTTGGGGAAGCAGGGGTGATCTAGTATGGGTATGAGGTGTCGATGGCTCGTCTTCTTAGCCGGTTTGGTGCTCGCCTTGGCTGGGGTCAGCTTGCTGGCTGCGCCCCCGGCGGCCGCCTCCCAGCTCACGGTCGAGGTCAGGCCGGACAAGCCGGAATACCTCCCCGGGGAGCCCGTCACCATCACGGTCGTCGTCAGGCTCGATGGGCGGCCGGTCCCGGCTCATATCGACCTAGCGTATATCGAGATCGACGATGGCTTCGGCTTTGCTCGCAGGAATTACATCACCCGGGACTTCATGCAGGTGAGCCCGGGTGTCTTCATCGCCCAGGGGAAGGCCGGCCGGCCCGGCGCCCGCCGGGTCTACGTGAGGGCCTACACGACTATCAAGGAGGATTGCTGCTGCAGAACAGTTTGCGGCACCGGGCTGGCTTACTACTCGGTGAAGCAGGTCTGCCGGCCGTGCTGCCCTTGCTATTACTGTTGCCCTTGCTACCAGCCTTGCCAGCCTTGCCTGGAGTGCCGCCCGCCGGACTTCTTCCTGAAGTATTTCGTCAAGAGGCCCGGCCCCGGCGAGGTGGAGAGGGTCTCGCTCAGGATCAAGGAGCACGTGATGGAGCAGCTCCTGCAGATGGCCCCCTCGGTGACCTTCAGGGAGGCCCCGCCTCACAGCGTCATCTGGAGCGACCTTCCGGGGATGGGCTGGACCAACGATGCCCTCGCGGAGCTGGGGCTCACGCTCGACCCGGCGACGGGGCGGATCACCGGGGAGGTGAGTGCCGCTGACATCCGCAAGAGCAATTACTTCTTCTTCATCGAGGCGCTGAACCCCGAGGGTGAGGTGATCGCCGGGATCTGGATCGAGATCGCTTTCATCTAATTGAATTGAGTCCAGCAGGCCTGTCCCGATGAGGCCTGAGCTAAGCCGGGATAGGTTTTGGGCTTTTGGGTTTTTTCAGCCCTCCGGGCCGCAGAAGGGAGGTTAAAAGTATAGGGAAAGATGGGAGCGGGAGGGTCTCGAGCTCAAGCTCAATCCGAATCCCAGCCGCAATCGCGATCCAGATCCAGTCCTCCTAATGACGGCGAGGGGACTCAGGCCCTCAAGGAGCCTCATCTTCAGGAGCAGGAGCAAGGGCAGGGACAAGGTCACGGTCAGGGATCTGTGAGATATGCCGTCACCACGGAGGCCCTCCTGGAGGAGCTGGCGCGGCGGCTGGCCGCAGGCCGGGGCAAGGACGATGAGGAGGTCCTTGCCCTCAAGGAGGAGATCATCCGCCGCAACACCGGTCTGGTGGTGAAGATCGCCCAGGAGTTCGTCCACTCCGGGGAGCCGCTGGAGGACCTCATCCAAGCGGGCTACCTGGGGCTGCTCAACGCGGTGCACAACTTCGACCTACGGCGCGGTCACAAGTTCTCCACCTACGCCACCCACCTGATCAAGGGTGAGATCCGCCACTACATCC
>CAZCTZ010000019.1:0-14354 GCA_964501855.1 uncultured Thermotogae bacterium | reverse complement strand
TCAGGGCTAGCGAGGCAGTGGAGACGGCGACCCCGGCTCTCCTGGCTACATCCCTAATCGTAGCTCTCAAGGTGTCCGACCTCCTCCGGCTCGAACCGGTTCGAGATTATAACACAAAGTTTTTCTCATTGTCAAGCTTTCACAGTTGGCCCTGTTCAATTGAAGGTGGCCTTCTATTACAGATTCCAGTTATACCACCAGCAGTAGACCCTCAGCCAGTCCGTGCAAGACGAGGTAAGCTGTGATCCCCCTCAGGCTCACCCCTGCAAGATAGAGGAGCAAGGCCGAGGCGATCGCCCAGGCCGGTGTCCTCTCCCGCTCGAGGATAGACTTTGAAGAGGAGGCCCGTGATGCGGATCCGGAATGGGCATAGGGAAGGGATCACCCCTTGGTTTCCATCCTACCTACCGAACCGAACCAAATCGAGCTGGGCCCTTAATTGAACAGGGCCGGCCGGTCCAACTTGACGGGTCTGGGCCGTTTGGGCTACAACTTTAACTGAGTCGGAACTGGAGCCTCCTAAGGGAGGGGGGTGGTAGATTCAATACTGAGTTAGAGGTGGAAAACAACAATCAAACAACAAGCAAGGAGGAGGGGAGGTAGCGGAAGATGAAGAGGTTCAGGTGTTTAGCTGTGTGGCTTGGGCTCGTGGTGTTGATGGGGGCGGTGATGGCCCTCGGCCAAGGCTATGTAGGTGGCCATGAGTATGTCGTCCCCGAGACGACCTCGCTCAAGGCCGTAGCCGAGAAGTTCTTCGAGACGCCCGATTACTGGCCGGCCGTGATGGGCGCCACGAACAGGATGCACCTCCTCGATCCCTCCTTCCTCCTCATCGAGAACCCCGACCTGCCGATCGAGGCCACATCGAAGCTCTGGATCCCTCCTAAGGACTGGGCCGACAGGTTCATGTGGGTCTGCTACTTCGACTCACCCGCTTTCCCTGCGTGCCTCTTCGGCGGCGGCCAGCTCGTCGTCGGGAGCTGGTGGACCGCAGGCGGCGAGGCAGAGGGGCTGGCAGCTCTCTTCGACATTTACAAGAGGGAGCAGCCCGACGTGGTGATCGTGAACGCCACCATCGCCGGCGGCGCCGGCTTCGTCTTCCGAGCCGTGATCAAGCCGCGGATCATCGCGGGGAACCCGCCCGATACCTTCCAGCTCCACGCCGGCCTCGAGGTCGCAGGCTACGAGCCCGAGAAGTATCTGAGGCCGCTCGACGAGCTATACGCCATGGAGGGCTGGGAGGAGGTCTTCCCCAAGGCGCTGCTCGACCTCATGAGGTATAAGGGCCACTACTGGGGCGTCCCGGTCAACATCCACCGCTCCAACGTCCTCTGGTATAGCAAGGCCATCTTCGAGGAGTATGGGCTCACCCCGCCAGCCACTTGGGAGGAGTTCTTCGAGCTGGCTGACTTCCTGAAGGAGAAGGGGATCGTCCCGCTGGTGCTGAGCAACGCCGGAGGGTGGGAGGCCGCTCACCTCTTCGAGGACATCCTGGCCGGGACCTGCAAGGCCGAGAAATATCGTGGCCTGTGGACCGGCGAGGTCCCTTGGACCGACGGCTGCGTCACCGAGGCCCTCGAGATCCTCAAGCGGATACTCGACTACGTGAACGTCGACTACCCCGCCCATACCTGGGACACCTGCCTGGAGTATCTCGCCGAGGGCAAGGGCGCGATGAACATCATGGGCGACTGGGCCATGGGCTGGTTCATGGCCAAGGGCGTGGACGTCGGCTGGGCACCCCCTCCGGGCACCAAGGGCATCTTCGTCGCGCTCTCCGACACCTTCGCCTTCCCGATCGCCGCTCCGAACCCGGCTAACGTCCCGACCTGGCTCGCCATATGCGGCTCCAAGGAGGGCCAGATAGCGTTCAACATCAGGAAGGGCTCGATCCCCGCGCGGATCGACATCACCCCCGAGGAGAGGGCCCAGTTCCCGCCCTACCTCCAGTCCGCTATGGAGGATTGGACGAGGGATGAGATCGTCCCCTCGGTCATCCACGGGGCGGCGGCCATCGAGGCCTGGGTGACCGACTTCAAGGACGTGATCGGCATGTTCCTGGTCACCAAGGACGTCGAGGCCGCTCAAGCGGCCCTGGTCGAGGCGGCGGAGGAGGCCCTAGCGGCGATGGCCGAGAAGTAAAGAGGTCTCAACTGGGGCAGCCAGGGCGAGAGGAAGAAAGAGGGCAGCTCGGTCCACTCTCTATCTATGCCCTGGATCGAGCTGCCCTCTTAAGCTGACAGAGGGAGTAGATGGGGCTACTTGACCGACTCCGCTGGAAGCGGGATAAGATCGCCTCGGTCCTCTTCCTCCTCCCATCCGTGATCCTCGTTGGGATCTTCGTCTATGGGTTCATAGGCTGGACTGGGCTGGTCTCCCTGAGCAATTGGAACAGGCTCCTCCCGGACTATACCCTCGTCGGCCTGCGGAACTACTTCAAGCTCTTCATCCACCCCCGCTTCCAGATCGACATGCACAACCTCGCCGTCTTCACCGGGCTCTTCGTCACGAGCTCCCTCGTGATCGGCTTCCTGCTGGCCATACTCCTGGACCGAAGGATCAGGGGTGAAGGGATCTTCCGAACTATATACCTCTACCCTATGTCGCTCTCCTTCATCGTCACCGGGGTGGTCTGGCGGTGGCTGCTCAACCCCGGCTCGCCCCAGATGGGCAGCGCGGGGATCAATCAACTCCTCGACCGGCTCGGGCTGGACTTCCTCAAATCCGGGTGGTATACCGACCCCAGGATCGGGATCATCGCCGTGGCCATCGCGGCCATCTGGCAGATGTCGGGGTATGTCATGGCCCTCTACCTTGCGGGCCTCAGGAGCATCCCCGAGGAGCTGAGGGAGGCCGCCAGGGTGGACGGCGCGAGCGAGCTCCAGGTCTATCGCTACGTCGTCCTGCCCTTCCTGAGGCCCGTCACCCTAGGGGCGGTCATCATCCTGGGGCACATCTCCCTCAAGGTCTACGACCTCATCGTGGCCATGACCGGCCCCGGGATCGGGTTCTCCTGCGATGTGCCGGCATACTTCATGTGGGAGTCGGCCTTCCACGCCAACAGGTTCGCCAGGGGGGCCGCGATCGCCATCATCCTCCTCTTGATGGTCTCGCTCCTCATCGTCCCCTATCTGATTCACAGCCTCCGCCGGGAGGCTCAGGTATGACCAGGATCGAGCTCAAGATCAAGACCGAGAGAAGGGCACCCCACGGCAGGAGGCGGACGATCCGCTCCCTAGTGGGGCGGGCGGCGATCTACTTCATGTTAAGCGCCTTCGCGGTGTTCTACCTGGTCCCGGTCTACGTCCTGGTGGTCACCGGGCTCAAGAGCTTCGAGGAGGCGAGCCTATACCGCATGTGGGAGCTGCCCTCGAACCCCTCCCTGGAGAGCTTCCGGAAGGCCCTCCTCGGCGGGTTCGGCTTCGAGGGCATCGCCCCCAACCTCAAGAACAGCCTCATGATCACCATCCCCGCCGCTCTGGGCTCGGCCCTTTTGGGCTCCCTCAACGGCTATGTGCTCACCAAGTGGCGGTTCCGCGGCTCGAACGCCCTCTTCACCTTGATGCTGTTCGGGATGTTCATCCCCTACCAGAGCGTCCTGATCCCGCTGGTCCAGAGCCTCATGAAGCTGGGGCTCTATGGCACCATCCCGGGGATCATACTCGTCCACATCGTCTACGGGATCCCGATCACCACCCTCATCTTCAGGAACTACTATGCCACCGTGCCCACGGAGCTGGTGGAGGCAGCGAAGGTCGATGGGGCTGGGATCTTGGGGATCTACCGCAGGGTGATGCTGCCCCTCTCCTGGCCGGGCTTCGTGGTGGCGATGATCTGGCAGTTCACCTCGATATGGAACGACTTCCTCTTCGCGGTCACCATAGTGCAGGACCCGCTCGTGCAGCCGGTCACCGTGGCCTTGAACAACCTCGCGGGGAGCTTCATCGTCGAGTGGAACGTCCAGATGGCAGGGGCCTTGCTCGCCGCCCTGCCCACCCTCCTGGTGTATATCTTCCTCGGCAGGTACTTCATGCGGGGGCTCCTGGCCGGCTCGCTCAAGGGCTAGCCTGAGCTAGCGTAGCGCCCCCGCTCCTACGCCGACCAGCTCGCGGACCCTCCGCATGTTCTCCTGGGCGATCGCCCGAGCGCGAGCTGCACCCTCCTGGAGGATCTCCCTCACCTGATCCGGCTCCTCCTCGAGCTTTTGCCGGCGCTCGCGGATCGGCCGGAGGTGCTCCATCAGGTGCTCGTAGACGACCTCCTTGAGCTTGATGTATTTCAGGCTCCCCTCGTGGTATTCACCCTCAAGCTCACGGTAGACCCCCTCCGGCGCGGTGAGCTTCAGGATCAGGAAGAGGTTCCTCACCCCGGGGCTCATCTCTGACCCGCGGGGGCCGATATCGGTGACCGCCGTCCTGATCTTCCGGTAGATCGAGTCCTCCGGCTCCATCAGCCCGATGTAGTGCTTCTCCCCCAGGGACTTGCTCATCTTCTGGGTGGGGTCCGCCGGGGACATGATCCGGGGCGCCTCCGAGAGGATCGGCTCCGGCTCGGGGAAGAACTCCTCACCCAAGCGGTGGTTGAACCTCCGGGCGATATCCCGGGTGAGCTCGAGATGCTGGAGCTGGTCCTCGCCCACGGGGACGCGGCTCGCCCGGTAGAGCAAGATGTCGGCCGCTTGCAGCACGGGGTAGTCGAAGAGCCCCGCGCTGACGAACTCCTCCTCCTTGGCCTTCTCCTTGAACTGGGTCATCCGGGTGAGGTCCCCGTAGGAGGCGAAGCAGTTGAAGATCCAGGCCAGCTCGGTGTGCTCCGGGACGTGCGACTGGACGAAGAGGATCGAGCGCTCCGGGTCGATCCCGCAGGCAAGGAGGTCCATCGCCATCGCCAGGGTCCGCCGGGGCAGCTCCTTCGGATCGTAGTCCACGGTGATCGCGTGGTAATCGACGATGCAGTAGACGCAGTCATATCCCTCCTGGAGGTGGACCCAGGTCCGGATCGCGCCGAAGTAGTTCCCCAGGTGGAGCTCGCCGGTGGGCTGGATCCCGGAGAAGACCCGCTCCCTCAGGGGAGGGCTGCCGGAAGGGGGGTTGGGGTTGGAGTTGGAGTTGAAGTTGGAGTGAGGGAGCAAACGCTTACTATCGCCAAAGGCGATCACCTTGCCTTTGACCTCGCTCTTGCCCTCGCTGCGGTCGCTCTACCATGCTCATGCTGACCACCCCACCTCACGCTCGCGGTGAGAGCATTATAGCTTGGGGTGGGGTAGGAGGTCAAGGGGAAGGAAAAGGAGGAAGGGGCTTTTGCCTGGATCAGGCCCCAGGGCTATCATGTGACCATGTAACATGTTAAGTAGATCATCGCTTGATGGGAAATAGGGGCATGATGGACCACTTCCAATTCCAGTTCGAGCTCGAGTTCGAGCCGGGGTCGGAACCGGGGCCAGAGCCGGAGGAGGCAGAGCCCCGCCGGCGGCCCATCTACACCATCGCTCAGCTCAACCGTGAGGCCCGCCAGCTCCTGGAGGGGGCCTTCCCTGGCGTCTGGGTCGAGGGCGAGGTCTCCAACTTCCGCCACCACAGCTCCGGTCACATGTATTTCACCTTGAAGGACGAGGAGGCGGAGATCGATGCGGTGATCTTCGCCCTGGAGGGGGAGCTGCTGGAGTTCGAGCCCGAGGACGGCCAGCGGGTCTTGGCCTTCGGCCGGGTGACGCTGTATGAGCGGCGGGGGCGATATCAACTGGTCTGCAGCGAGCTCCGCCCGGCGGGGCTGGGCCGGTTGCAGCTCGAGCTGGAGCGGCTCAAGGCCCGCCTCCAGGCGGAGGGCCTCTTCGCCGAGGAGCGCAAGCGACCGCTCCCGCGGTTCCCCCAGCGGATCGGGGTGGTCACCTCGCCTGAGGGGGCCGCGATCCGCGACATCTGCACCGTCATCGCTGAGCGCTACCCGCCGGTGGAGGTGGTCCTCTTCCCCACGCGGGTCCAGGGGGAGGGCGCCGCGGAGGAGATCGCCCAGGCTATCCAGGCCGCCAACCGCTACAGCGAGAGCCAGGAGCCGCTGGACCTGCTCATCGTCGGCCGCGGCGGCGGCTCGCTGGAGGACCTCTGGGCCTTCAACGAGGAGGTCGTCGCCCGGGCGATCTCCAAGTCCAAGCTCCCCGTGATCTCCGCCGTCGGCCACGAGGTGGACCTCACCATCGCCGACCTGGTGGCCGACTACCGTGCGCCAACGCCCACCGCGGCGGCACAAGCTGCGGTCCCCGACCGCACGGAGCTCTTGAGCCTGCTCGAGGGACTCCGCGGGCAGCTCGTCCGCCTCCAGGGGGAGCGGCTTGAAGGGCTCGAGCTGCGGCTGGAGCGGGCCCTGCGCAGCTACGCCTTCCGGCTACCGAAAAGGCAGATCGAGGAGGGCCTCCAGCGGCTCGATGGCCTCTGGGAGCGGCTCCTCCGCGCGCTGGAGCGGCGGCTGACCAGGGAAGAGGAGCGCCTGGCGGGGCTGGTCGCCCGGCTGGAGGGGGCCGGCCCGCTGGCGGTCCTCCGCCGGGGGTATGCCCTCCTCCTGCGGGAGCGGACCGGCGAGCCGCTCACCTCCGCCGCTCAGGTGGCCGAGGGCGAGCTGGTCCGGGCGAAGCTCTACGAGGGCGAGCTACTCTGTCGGGTCGAGAGGAGGGAGCTACAGCGAAGCGATGAGAAAGGATGAAGGGCCAGACACCGATGCCAGCATCGAGGCGCGGTTGCGCCGCCTGGAGGAGATCGTCCAGCAACTGGAGAGCGAGGAGGTCGAGCTCGAGCGGTCGCTCGCGCTCTTCGAGGAGGGGGTGCGGCTGGCGAGCGAGGTGAAGCGCGCGCTGGAGGAGAGCCGCCTCCGGGTGAAGCAGATCCTCGAGGGAGAGGAGCTGCCCTTCGACTGGGAGGAGAAGGGTTAAGCTAGCCAGCCTGTACCCTTGCTCGTTGCAAGGACCCGTTTGGGCTGTTAAGATCCAAAGGAGAAGCCATGAGCTATCCGACGATCGTGGAGTTCTTCCGCCAGACCGCGGAGCGGTTCGCTGACAAGGCCGCGGTCAGGCTCCCCCGCGGGAAGGATTACGAGCAGCTCTCCTACGGCGAGCTCAAGGAGGGGGCCGAGCGGCTCGCCGGTGCGCTCCGCCGGCTGGGGATCGCCGAGGGTGACCGGGTGATCCTCCTCTCGCGGCCGCGGCTGGAGTGGCCCCTCGCACTGCTGGGCATCCTCCACGCCGGGGCGATCGCCGTCCCGCTCGATGCCCAGCTCAGCCCGGAGGAGGCCGAACGGATCATCCCCCAAGCGGACGCCAAGGCCGCCATCGTCGGGAAGGAGCACCTCCCCGCGGTGAAAAAACTCCTCACGATCAGCATGGATCCCCTGGAGGCTCCCAAGCCGAAGCCGAAGCCAAAGCAGAAGGGAGTGCTCTCCCTGGAGGAGCTGCTCCGGGAGGGGGAGGCCCCCTCCGAGCCCGAGCTCGACCCTGAGGCCCTCGCGGTGATTGCTTTCACCTCGGGCACCACCGGGGATGCCAAGGGGGTGATGCTCTCCCATCGCAACTTCAGCGCCGACGTCCAGGCGTGTCTCGAGCGGATGCCCATCGGCCCGGAGGACGTGATCCTCTCCATCGCCCCGTGGTATCACAGCTATGGGCTGACCGCTGGGCTGCTGGTGCCCTTCTGGACGGGCGCGACGGCGGTCCACACCTCCGAGTATAGGGAGCTGCCGCGGATCATGAAGGAGACCGAAACGACCGTCGTCATCGGTGTCCCCAAGCTCTACCACCTGATGTATGAGCGGGTGATGGAGCGGGTGAGGGCGAATCCCCTAGGACGGGTCCTCCTAGGGCTCGCACCGCGGCTGGTTGGCCGTCGGGTGAAGCGGGCGCTGGCCTCCCCCAAGCTGCGGTTCTTCGTCTCCGGCGGGGCGCCGCTCGACCCGGAGGTAGCCCGCGGCTTCCGGCGGCTCGGGATCGGGATCATCGAGGGCTACGGCCTGACGGAGGCCGCGCCGGTGGTGGCCTTCAGCTACCCTTTCGACCGGAAGGTCGGGACCGTCGGCTCGATCCTCCCCGGGATGGAGGTCAAGCTCCACGAGCCGGACGAGGAAGGGGTGGGGGAGATCCTGGTCCGCGGGCCAAATGTGATGCGCGGCTATTACAAGCGACCTGAGCTCACCCGGGAGGTGATCGACGAGGAGGGCTGGCTACACACTGGGGATCTGGGCTCACTAGATGAAGAGGGCTACATCTACATCAAGGGCCGTCGGAAGAACGTGATCGTGCTCGAGTCGGGGAAGAACGTCTACCCCGAGGAGGTCGAGTGGGAGCTCGCCCGGCTGCCTTACGTGGAGGAGGTCTTGGTGAAGCGGGGCTACCGCCAGGGGAGGGAGGTCGTCCAGGCCCTCATCTACCCCAACTGGGAGCGGCTCGGCCTCCCCGAGCAGGACCTCGAGCGGGCCCGCGAGCTCATCTGGGAGCAGATCAAGGCCGCTTCGCGGGGCCTCGCGCCCTACAAGCGGATCAGGAGCAAGGAGGACATCATCATCGTCCCACAACCCTTCGAGAAGACCACCACCCAGGACATCAAGCGCTACCTCTACCAGCATCAGTAAGAGGGGCAGGGGATGGGAGAGGAGTCCAAACCCAAACACCAACGCCAATACAAGCACAAACACAAACTCAAGCCCAAGTCTAAGCCCGATTCCAGGGCTGAACTTGAGATCGAGTTTCCCACCCTCAACGAGCTGTTCGCCACGAGCGTAGAGCGGTTCCGTGAGCGGCCCGCGCTGCGGCTGGCGCCTCCCGGCCAGCGGGCCCTTGAGGCCTACCGCACGACGACCTACGGCGAGCTGGGGGAGTGGGCCGCGCGCTCCTCTGGGGCGCTTAAGGAGCTGGGCCTCGGGCGGGGCGACCGGTTAGCAATTTTGGCCAAGCCGCGGCTGGAGTGGCAGACAGCCCTCTGGGGCGCGCTCCGCTTGGGTGCGATCGTCGTCCCCATCGACACCGAGCTCACCTCAGCGGAGGTCGGGCGCATCTTGGCCGAGGTGGAGCCCAAGCTGGCCGTGGTCGCGGGGGACCACCTCGAGCTGTTCGAGGAGGCCCGGGCTCAAGCTCAAGCTCAATCCCAATCCCAAGCTCAAAGCCAGAGCGACCTCCAGGTGATAGCGATGGACGAGGCCCCCGGCTACCCCTGGTGGTGGGAGCTGGTCAGGGGTTCGGAGCCCCATCCTCCGGAGGCGGTCGGGCCGGACGACTTGGCGCTGATCGTCTACACCTCGGGCACCACCGGGCGCGCAAAGGGGGTGATGCTCTCCCACTACAATCTGGCCTCGAACGTCCAGGCCTTCCTCCAGCGGCTGGAGGTCACCCCCGAGGACGTCGCCCTCTCGATCATCCCCTGGCATCACATCTTCGGGTTCACCGCGACGATCCTGGGGCCGCTGGGAAGCGGCGCGCTGCTCATCTACACCGACGACTACAAGAGCATCCCCCAGCTCATGCTTCGAAATGGGGTGACGATCCTCGTGGGCGTCCCCAAGCTCTTCAACGCGATGTATGCCAGGATCGAGGAGCGGCTTACCCAGGGTGGGCTGATCTCGCAGCTGGCCTTCCGGCTCTTCCCCCGGTTGGCCGGGCGGAAGCTCCGGGAGCACCTCACCGGGGAGCGGTTCCGGTTCTTCATCTCCGGCGGGGCGCCGCTCGACCCCCGGACGATCCGCGGCCTGAGGCGGCTCGGCCTCGGGGTGATCGAGGGCTATGGCCTGACGGAGACCGCGCCGGTGCTGGCCTTCAGCACCCCGTTCAACGATAAGCCCGGCTCGGTTGGCCCGCCCATCCCCGGGGTGGAACTCAGGATCCACCAGCCGGATGAGGAGGGCGTCGGCGAGGTGATCGTCCGCGGGCCGAATGTGATGCGCGGCTATTACAAGCGACCCGAGCTCACCCGGGAGGTGATCGACGAGGAGGGCTGGCTACACACCGGCGACCTCGGAATCCTCGATGAAGACGGCTGGCTCTATTTGCGAGGCCGTCGGAAGAACGTGATCGTGCTCGAATCGGGGAAGAACGTCTATCCCGAGGAGGTCGAGTTCGAGCTCGCCCGGAGCCCCTATATTGAAGAAATTCTGGTGAAGCGTGGGTATCGGCGCGGGAGGGAGGTCGTCCAGGCCCTCATCTACCCCAATTGGGAGCTCCTCAGGGGGGAGGGGCTCACCGACCCCGGTGAGGTCAAGGAGCTGATCTGGAGGGAGGTCAGCGCCCGCTGCCGACGGCTCGCGCCCTACAAGCGGATCAGGAGCCGGGAGGACCTCGAGCTGCTTGCCGAGCCGTTCGAGAAGACGAGCAGTCAGGACATCAAGCGCTATCTCTACCTAGGCCTGGAGCTGGAGGTGGAGGAGGGCCCCAGCGCCGGCCTCGGACCGGTTGACAGGGCCCCACTCGAGGATTAAAATATGGCTGATCTGCCGGGGTGGCGGAACGGAAGACGCGCTAGGTTCAGGACCTAGTGGGCCTTAGAAGCCCGTGTGGGTTCGAATCCCACTCCCGGCACCACAAAGCTGACTGGAGTTCGAAGTTAGCTATTCAGCAGGTCAGGAATTGAATTAAGGAAGAGTCGGCCTCCCTTGGCCGCTCGTGGGGTTAAAAGCCCGGAGAGGGAAGGCTAGTTTAGATTTCAAGGGTTCCGTTTCTCTGAGCGGCAGGAGCGGGACGTTTTTCATTTGCATCTTAATCGATCGAGGTGCGAGGTGATCCGACGGCTCTGGCAAGAGGCGGCGAAGAGGACGAAGATCCCCCTGACCGAGCGGGATATCGAGCGGACCCTGAGAGCGCTGCTCGCCTCCCAGGACATCTGGGAGGTTATTGATCGCAGCGATGTCCCGATGATGGCCCTCTTCTCCATCCTCAAGGTGCTGGAGGACGAGGGCCTTCTCCATGTCGATGGTGAGCGGCTGGTCCTCACCGCCGCTGGCCACAAGTTGGCCGAGGACCGCCGGCTCGCCCCGGCTCGGGAGCTGCGCTGCCCTCACTGCGGCGGCCGAGGGCTCGACCTCGGCCAGGAGCCACTCCGGCAGCTCCTCCGGAGGTTCGATGAGCTCTCGCGCGGCCGGCCCGAGGCCATCCAGGAGTATGACCAGGGATACGTCACCCCGGAGACGGCCGTGGCACGGGTGGCGATGATGTGGGCTCGAGGCGACCTCGAGGGGAAGCGGCTGGTGGTCCTCGGGGACGACGACCTCGTGGGGCTCGCCGCAGCCCTGACCGGCGCGCCCCGAGAGGTCCTCGTGGTGGACATCGACCCGCGGATCATCGAGTTCACCCGGCAGGCGGGTGAGCGGGAGGGGCTCCCGCTGAGGGCGGCGGTGCACGACCTTCGCGAGCCGCTCCCCCGGGAGTGGCTCGGGGCCTTCGACACCTTCTTCACCGACCCGCCGGAGACCTTCGCCGGGCTGCGGGCGTTCATCGAGCGGGGGCTGCTCTGCCTCGCCGGGCCGGGCAGCGCCGGCTATTTCGGGCTCACCCACCGGGAGGCCTCCCTCGCCAAGTGGCGCTCGCTCCAGCGGCACCTGCTAGAGCTGGGGGCCTGCATCACCGAGCTGATCGATGATTTCAACGAGTATGTCGACTGGGGCTACCTCGAGCAGATGAGGGCCTGGGGGAGCCTCCCGGTGAAGGTCCGGCCCAAGCGCCCATGGTATCGCTCCTCGCTCTACCGGATCGAGCTCCTGGAGCGGCCGAGGCTGGCCAACGAGCCCCTGCCGGAGGAGATCCTCAAGGATGAGGAGGCGGCAACTAACTAACTAAACCCATAGAAACCAGAGAAAAGAGAGGAGGTGAAGATGGACACCCGGGGACGCCACCTGATCATGGAGTTCTGGGACTGCAACGACCGGATCTGGTCGACGGAAGCGGTCGAGGCCGCCCTGTTGGAGGCGGTCGAGAAGGCGAATGTGACCCTGCTTCAGCTCGTCAAGAAGACCTTCGAGCCTCAGGGGATGAGCGCGGTAGCGCTGATCTCCGAGTCACACTTCTCGGTGCACACTTGGCCGGAGGAGGGCTACATCGCGCTCGACGTCTACACCTGTGGCGAAAAGGCGATCCCCGAGGCCGCCGTGGAGGTCTTCAAGCGCCACTTCACGCCGAAGCGGGTCAAGATCCTGGAGATGGAGAGGGGGCGGTGGCCCTGATCGATAGCTCGAGCGACGACGGCGAGGACGACCGTGCCCTCCGAAGCTCAGGCGAGGCGCTCCAGACCGAGCTGAGCTTGATTGAATTGAAGCCAGCTCGGGCGGCCTTGGGCCTCTAAGGTCGGTGTTTGTTTTTTCTCTTTTTCTTATATTCCTTTCTAATCTCTTCTGAAACCCCCTGCCCTAGCCGGTAGCTTCCCATCCGGGTTACAATTGAGCCGGGAGTGGGTTTTTCCATGATCATGACGAGGAAGCATCTCACCCGGAGGGAGTTCTTGCGCGCCGGCGGGCTCCTCGGCTTGGGGGCGTTCTTCGGGCTGCGAGGTTGTGAGCTCTTCACCGCCCTCGAGGGTGAACCTCGGCTCCTCTTCCGGCAGCTCGAGGCCGGCTGCGCGGCGGCCAAGGAGGAGGCCATGCTCGCAGCCGGTCGGGGGAAGATCACCTTCTCCGGGGTGATGATCACCCCGAATCCCTGCTACGAGCTCCACGCGGAGCTGCGAGCCATGAGGTGTGCCTCCCCCGGTTCTTCCTCTTCCGCGAGATGTCCCAACACTTTCGAGGTCGCGATCACCGCCGAGGCGGAGGAGGGCTACTGCATCGAGTGCATCGGGAGCATCTCCTACCAGGGGGAGATCCGCCCCTTAAAGCCGGGGCTCTACACCATCAGGATCACCCACGGCGGCCGGCCGGTGGCCTCGGCTCAGCTCCAGGTGGATTAGCTAGAGCCCGATCCCTGGCCAGCTTTCGAGCGGCTCGCTCGAGCGGACAAGGTGCATCCCCGCCTCGGCGAACCGTCGGAAGGCGGCCTCCGCCTCCGCGGTGTAGTCCACCACCCCGGGGATGACCACCGGCGAGGTGCAATCCTCAAGCAGATAGACTTTCTCCGCCAGTCGCTTGTCGCGCAGGTAGATGTCTCGCAAAAGGTCGTCGATCGTCCAGGCGACGCAGTGGCTCTTCGCCTGCCCGGCGATGATCACCGCGTCAAATTGGAGTAACTTCTCGATGAATCTCTCGTTTCGCTGAGCGATCGGCTTGCCCTCGTGGTCCTCCAGCACCTCCGGGCCGAAGACCGAGTAGTGCTCGGTCAGGGGGTTATCCCCCTTGATCTGGAACTCCGGCCGGGTCCCACGGGCGACGCTGTGGAAGAAGATCGCCTCCTCGACGGCCGCGACGAGCGCATGGCCCAGGCTCCCCAGGAGCGCATGGTAGGGCCAGATGGTCAGCGTGTATCTGCCGCCCTCTTTGAGCTTCCGGGTGTAGTGCAGAAGGTAGTGCCGGGCATACTCCTCATCGAGCCCCAGGACCGGGCCGAGCGCGGGGTTGAACCGCCACCGGCCCTCTTGGACGTCCTCCTCGGTGATGGTGGTGAACGGCGGCGGGTGCTCGCCTTTATCGTCGACCCAGAAGGCAGGATGGAAGATCTGCGCCACCTGGTGGGTGTCCATCGTCGGGCAGATCTGGGTGATCACTCCCAGATTCCGGTAGATGAACTCACACAAGCGGCGGTTATCATCCACGGCACCGCGCCCGGTCTGCCCGGCTACGAAGAGCTCAAACCCCGGGATGCAGAAGGAGTTCTGCACGTCCACCACGACCAGGCAGATCTTGAACTCGTCGGCGGCCGCTGGTTTTATCCCATGCTCGCGGGCCCACCGCTCGGCCTCCGCGGCCCGCTCCTGGTAGGGCACCTGCCAGATGCGATCGACCTTAGTTGGGTCGAACCACGGCGGCAGGGGCAGCTCACGGCGCACCATCTCTTCAAATCACCTTGTCGCCGCCATTCTGGCGATCACTACCTGATGTCGAGCTGAGCACTTCCCTTCGATTCCGGCAAGAGATGATAATGGCTACGCTATTGACGGGACAACATCTTGCTTAGTAGTAGGTTGTAGGACATGGCTCAGGTAGGGGCTATCCGATTAGGCGATCGGCTGCGGACGAGGGCTGGACTCTGGTGGAAGCGCTTGAAGCACAATTGGGAGCTATACAAGCGCGATCGGTTGGGGATCGCCGGCCTGGTGATCCTCGGTCTTTTCGGGCTTTTGGGCCTCCTGCATCCTGTCCTGCTGGGCGCAGTCTGGGATCCAGGGGTTTACGATCCGATCGACGGATTCGATTGGGTTGAGCCGCGTTTGCCCCCATCGCCCCCCTCCCCCCGCCACCTCCTGGGG
>CAZCTZ010000018.1:0-14687 GCA_964501855.1 uncultured Thermotogae bacterium | reverse complement strand
GCCGGGCGGCTGCGTCCTCGGCGCCCGGCCGGTCGACCTCCACCTCAAGGGGCTCGAGGCCCTCGGGGCCGAGCTGGAGCTCTCCAGGGGGTGTGTGGAGGGCCGCGCAGCGAGCCTCCATGGCGGGGAGGTCCACCTGGACTACCCCTCCGTGGGGGCGACCGAGCAGGTGCTCCTCGCCGCGGCCTTGATCCCCGAGCGGACGAGGATCCACAATCCCGCCCGCGAGCCGGAGGTGGAGGACCTAGCCCATCTCCTGGGGAAGATGGGCGCTAGGGTGCGCTTCGGTGAGGTGATCGAGATCGAGGGGGCAAGGAGGCTCGGGGGCGCCCGCCACCGGATCATCCCCGACCGGATCAACGCCGGGACTTATCTGATCGCCGGGGCGGTCACCGGCGGCAAGGTCAGGGTCTTCTGCCGGCCGGAGCACCTCCGGGCGCTGATCGAGGTGCTCCGTGAGAGCGGGATGGAGCTCGAGGAGGACAAGGAGAGCGTGACCGTCACCTCCATGGGCAGGCCCAGCCCACTCGAGGTCGAGACCCGGCCCTATCCGGGCTTCCCCACGGACCTTCAGCCGCAGCTCACCGCGCTCCTGACGCTGGCCCGTGGCGAGAGCCTCATCCGGGAGACGGTCTTCCCCAGCCGGTTCTCCCACGTGCCGGAGCTCCTCCGGCTCGGGGCTCGGATCGACCTGGCTGACTCCAGTGCTATAATTAAAGGGGTCGAACAGCTCGAAGGTGCGACCGTCCAGGTCCCGGACATCCGGGCGGGAGCGGCCTTGGTCCTGGCGGGGCTGGCCGCCCGGGGGACGACGGTCGTCCAGGATGAGGGCCATCTCGCCCGTGGTTACAGCGACATAGTGGGGGACCTTAGGGAGCTGGGAGCTAGGATCGAGGAGCGCGAATACGAGCATGGCTAACAGGCTGTTGATCGAAGACCGCCTCGGCGAGCGCGCCCAGGTCTACGGCGGCGAGCGGGCGATCCTCGTCGGGCTGGAGCTGAGCCGGGGCCAGGGGGACGGCTGGGCAGCAGATGTAGATGCGGGTGCAGACACCGCGGATTCGGGTTCATTCCAGGAGTCGATGGAGGAACTGGTCGCCCTGAGCGAGACCGCCGGGGTGGTGGTGAAGGGGACGCTGATCCAGCGCCGGAGCAAGCCCGACCCGGCCTACTTCCTCGGCGAGGGGAAGGTCGAGCAGCTCCGCGAGCTGGCCGAGCTCGCCGGCGCTGACACCATCATCTTCAACGACGCTCTCACCCCGGCGCAGAGCCGCAACCTGGAGGAGCGTCTCCAGCGGAAGATCATCGACCGGCCGCAGCTCATCATGAGCATCTTCGCCCAGCACGCCCGCACTAAGGAGGCCAAGCTCCAGGTGGAGCTGGCCCAGCTGGAGTACCTCTTGCCGCGGCTGCGCGGCTGGGGCCGGGCGCTCAGCCAGCTCGGCGGCGGGATCGGCACCCGCGGCCCCGGCGAGACCCAGATGGAGCGGGAGCGGCGGAAGATCAAGCGTCGGATCCATACCATCCGGGAGCAGCTCCGCAAGGCCGAGCTGGAGCGGCAGATCAAGCGCAAGCTCCGCCGGCGACAGGGCCTCCCGACGGTGGCCCTCATCGGCTACACCAACACCGGCAAGTCGACCCTGCTCAACCGGCTGAGTGGTGCCAAGGCCAAAGTCGAGGACAAGCTCTTCGCCACGCTCGACCCACTGGTCCGCCGGGCTCCCCTCCCCGGGGGTCAGGAGATCCTGCTGGTCGACACCGTCGGGTTCATCAAGAAGCTGCCGCCTCAGCTCATCCCGGCCTTCCTCTCCACCCTGGAGGCGGTCCGTGAGGCTGATCTGTTGCTGAACGTGCTCGATATCTCAAGCCCCTGGGTCTTCGACCACTTCCAGACGGTGAGCCGGGTGCTGGGCGAGCTCTTCAGCGAAGGTGAGGGGGCTCGCCCGAAGATGGTCACCGTGCTCAACAAGGTCGATCGGCTCCAGGGCGAGGACGAGCGGGGGCGGGCTCGGCTGGAGCGGGCCCTCCGGGAGCTGCCGAGCGCGGTGGCCGTCTCCGCCCTGGAGGGGACCAACATCGACAAGCTCCTGGAGCTGATCGCCGCGGAGCTCGAGGCCGCCCGTGAGCGGCTCCAGCTCGAGATCCCCTACACCAAGGGCTACCTGCTGGACGAGCTCCACCGCCACGGCGAGGTCCACCGGGAGGAATACCGCCCCGAGGGGGTCCTCGTCGAGGCCACGGTGGAGCGCTCCTTCGCCGAGGGCCTCCGCCAGGCGCTCGAGCTCAAGGTCGAGACCGGGACCCCGGCTCCAGCTCCAGCATCGCCAGGGCGAGCTCGAAGAGGGCCTCCTCCGGCTCGCACTCGCCCCGCTTGAGCTTGGCGTCCCTCTCCTGGAGCAGGTGGATCAGCCTGATCAGCTCCTCCTCCGTGAATCCTTGGGCTTGAGTTAGGCGCTTCCTCACCAGCCAGGGCGGCTGGCCCATCCTCGAGGCGATCTCCTCCAGAGAGAGTCCCTCCTCGGCAAGCGACTTGGCCATGAGCAGCCCTCGCACCTGAGCGGCCAGCATGAAGAAGAGCTTGGTGGGGTCCTCACCCCCCTGGAGCAGCTCCTCCAGGAGGGCGAGCGCCTCAGGCCGGCGCTCGCTCAGCCGGTCGAGCAGCGGGAAGAGCTTGCCCTGGTGGACCCCCAGGAGCAGCTCCTCCAGCTCCGGGAGGTCCAGCGGGCCATTGCGGGGCCAGAGGGCGAGCTTTTCGATCTCCTTCGCGAGCCGCCAGGGGTCTCGATCGGCGACCTCTAGCAGGTAGCGGAGGGCCTCCTCGGTCAGCTCCACCCCCTGCTCGCGGAGCAGCTCCCGAGCGAGATGAGTCAGCCCACGGCGGTCCAGCTTGGGATAGCTCTCGACCTTGCCCTTGAGATGGACCAGTTGGTGGAGCTTGGACCTGGAAGGGAGCTTCTCCGCCTCGAGGAGCAGGTGGCACCCCCTGGGGAGCCCGCGCTCCTCGAGCAGCTCGGCCAGCTCCTCGGCGATCTGATCTGCCCGCCGGATCAGGATGATCTTGCTCGGCGCGAAGAGCGAATCCATGGAGAGCTCCTCCGCGAGCCTGCCGGGCTCGAGCTCCTCCCCGTCGAGGTGGATCTCCTCATAGTTTCGTAGGCTCGCGCGGAGCCCCTCAAGCTGCCGCCGGAGCGCCCGCTCGCGGAGGAAGCTCTCACCGAGGAAGAGGTAGATCATATCACAGGCCCAGCTCGCTGGCGATCCCCTGCATCGCCTCCAGCACCACGCCGATGTGCTCGTCGAGCTCGACTCCCAGTTCGGCCGCCCCACGGACGATGTCCTCGCGGTTGACCCCTCGGGCGAAGGAGCGGTCCTTCATCTTCTTCTTCACGGAGCTGACCGTCACCTCGGCGAGCTTCTTCGAGGGGCGGACGAGCGCCACGGCCACGATCATCCCTGTCAGCTCGTCAACGGCGAAGAGCGCCTTATCCAGCAGGCTCTTGCGCTCCAGCCCGGTGTGATCGGCATGGGCCTTGATCGCATAGACCACCTCCTCGGGGTAGCCCCGCTCCTCCAGGATCGCCGCGCCCCGCAGGGGATGCTCCTCGGGGAACCTCTCGTAGTCGAAGTCGTGTAGCAGCCCGGTGATGGCCCATAGCTCTTCGTCCTCGCCGAACCGGCGAGCATAGGCCCGCATCGCCGCCTCCACCGCCAGCCCGTGCTTGATCAGGTTCTCGTTCTTCGTGTATTCGCGAAGGAGCCGCAGGGCCTCCTCTCGGTCCACCATCGCCATCGCGGCTATCGCCTCACCTCCTATTTTGCCTATAGCCCTAGGGCGAGCTGGCCCTTCTCCTCCCCTCCCTCTTCCTTTTCTCTTTCTCTTCCCCTCTCGCCTTCGTCATCCGCGGAGCTTGAGGTTGAGGCGGACTCGAACTTGAGCTCCCTTGCGGCCTTCTGGCTCAGCTCGTGCGCCGCCTGCAGCGGCTCGGGGAGCTTCCGTCTGCCGGTGGAGCAGCGGAGGACCACCTCAATCGCCCGCTCCAGGTCGATCCTGTGGCCCGGGGAGATGTAGATCGGCTCGGCTCGCTCCCGGAGCTTGACCGCCGCGCCGACCCGCTCGCCCCTGAGGAGCACGTATCTCACCTCACCGGGCTTCATCCCCCGCTGGTCGACCTCGCCGCAGAGGAGGGACTTGGCCACCCCGATCGTCGGGACATCTAGCAGCACCCCCAGGTGGGAAGCGATCCCCACATGGCGAGGGTGGAGGATCCCGTTGCCATCGACCAAGATCACGTCGGCTAGCCTGCCCTCGGCCTCGGCCTGGCTGAGGAGTGCCTGTAGGATCGGCAGCTCGCGGAAAGCTAGATAGGTCGGGATGTAGGGGAAGCCAATGTTTTGGGCGAGGGTCCTCCCGAGGAGTGGCCGGCTCCCTCCCGGCTCGAAGAGGGCATAGCCGGCGACGGCTCGGCTCCCCCGGGTGTAGGAGACGTCCACCCCCGCGACGGTCCCGTAGTCGGCTCGGTCCGGCTCCAGGCGGATGCGCGCCGCTAGCTCCTCCTGGAGCCGGCGGAGCCGGCGGAGCGGCCTTGAGCTCCTAAATTCGGTGAAGAGATACCGCCTCAGGTTGACGATTCGACCGCCCTTCACCTCGATCCCCTCGGCCTGGAGCCGCCGGATCTTCTCCGCCGGCCCCCCGGGGCCGGAGTAGCTGCCCACCTCCCCGGTGGAGTGGACCACCCTGTAACAGGGGTAGCGATCGGGCTCCTCATTGGCGGCCATGAGCTGGCCCACCGCCCGTGCGGCAATCTCATCGCCGAGCGCGCGGGCCAAGGCCTGATAGGTGGTGACCTTCCCTCGGGGTATCTGCAGGAGGAGCTCGAGGACCTCCCGCTTCAAGTCGAGCTCAGGGAGCTTGAGCGGCTGCATTGCGAACCCCCCTTTTCAATCTCAACCGGATATTAATCCGAGAGCCTATCTCCCTTCAAACTGCCACCGCCATCTTGACATCCCCGGCTCACTCGGTTATATTTCAAGCTGATTGGGCCCATAGCTCAGCGGTAGAGCAGCCGGCTCATAACCGGTAGGTCCGGGGTTCGAATCCTCGTGGGCCCACCACCGAGCACCGAGCCAGCCGAGCAGCAGCGGGTGAGAGGGGGTCAGCTCAGCTTGGACAAGCTCTTCATCAACGTAGAGGGCACCTCCCAGGGCAACCTCAACAGCGGCGGCAGCGCCGCAATCGGCATAGTGATCAGCGATCGCGAGGGGAACATCCTCAAGGAGATCTCCGAGGTGATCGGCCGGGCGACCGGCGATGTCGCTGAATACAAGGCGCTGATCACCGCCATCAAGGCGGCGCTGGCCTACAACCCCCGCGAGGCGATCTTCTTCACCGACTCCCAGCTCGTCGCCAACCAGATCAACGGGCTCTACCGCATCCGCCAGCCCCACCTGGAGAAGCTCAACCAGGAAGCGCTGGAGCTGCTCGCCTGCATCCCCTCATGGAAGGTCCGCTTCGTCGAGCGGAGCGCCAACTGGCGGGCGCATAAGCTGGCCCAGCAGGCCCTCCTCAACCGCTCGCCGGGCCGTGAGCGGCGCCTCACCGAGCTGATCATCGAGAAGCTGGAGAAGCTGGACGAGGAGACCAAAAGGCGGGTCCTGGAGTATATCAACCGGCTGCTCGAGGAGGAGCTCTAGCTCGATCTCAGCCGGTCCGCCGGCTCCACCACCGCCATCGCCTTCCGCGGCACCCGGAGGCCCGTGACCTCGATCTCCACCTCGCTCACCTCCAGGTCGGCCAGCTCGCGGAGCCTCTCCCGGAGCCGGCGGATCAGCCAGCGGGCCGCCTCGTGGATCCTGACACCGTAGCGGGCGACGAGCTGGAGCTTGATCTTGAGGGCTTCCCCCTCCTCGCCCTTGCCCACCTCGATCCCGCTCCCACGGTAGGCCCGGGCGAGGCTCTCCAGGAGGCCCTCGTTGCCCTCGGCTTGATCCAGAGGGAGCAAGCCGTCCTGCTCGCCGATCACCCCCCGGATGAGCTGCTCGACCACCTTCGCGGAGATGTAGACCTCCCCAAGGTCGCTGCGGAAGCGCTCCAGTTCCAACTCCAAGGCCAAGGCGCTCACCTCGCTTCCCCTATCCTATCCCTTCCATTCTATCTCCATCTCACTTGATCTCGATCTCAATCTCGATCTCAACCTCATCCCTTCTCATCCTTCCTGGCCAGGAGATACTCCGCCAGCTCCTGCAGGAGCGCGCCCTCCTCCCCTAGGACCTCGAGCGGCCTGAGGGCTTCCCGGATGAACTGCTCAGCCGCCTCGCGCGCCCGCTCCAGTCCCACCAGGTGGGGGTAGCTGTCGGCCTCCTCCTCCAGGTCCGCAAGATCATCGAGGATCTGGTAGGCCAGCCCGAGCTTCTTGCCGAACTCCGCCAGCGCCTCGACCCACTCGGGGGCGGCCCCCGCGAGGATCCCCCCCGCGGCGGCCGCCGCGGAGAGGAGCGCCCCGGTCTTCTTCTCGTAGGTCTCCTCGAGCGGGACCCCGTTCGACCCCTCCTCCAGGTCGAGCACCTGCCCGCCGACCATCCCCCGCGGCCCGATGGCCCAGGCCACCCGCCGGAGCACCTCCAGGACCCGCTCCTTGGGGGAGAGCCGGCTCTGCTCGATCAGGATCAGCTCGAACCCCAGCGGGATGAGCGCGTCGCCGATCAGGAGGGCGATCCCCTCCCCGAAGACCCGATGGCAGCAGGGCTTCCCCCGCCGCCAGTCGTCATCGTCCAGCGCGGGGAGGTCGTCGTGGATCAGCGAGTAGGTGTGGAATAGCTCGATCCCCGCAGCGGTGGGCAGGACCAGCTCGGCCTCCTCGCCGCTCGCCTCCGCGCTGGCCATCACCAGGATCGGCCGGAGCCGCTTGCCCCCCTCCAGGGCGTAGATGATCCCGTCGTAGAGGGTCTCGGGGATCTCGGCCCTCTGGCGCTCCAGATAGGAGATGAGGTAGTCCTCGACCAGCTCGCGCCCCGCCTCCAGATACGCCTCGATGTCCATATCGGACCGAGCTGATTATAGAGCCGGGGGAAGCCGGGCTGCAAGGCAAGGAAAAGGAAAAGGTAAAGGTAAGACAAGGCGGGGCAAGGCTTGCAACCGCCCCCCACAAGGGCTTATATAAGACCGGTCATGAAGGTCGTCATCCAGCGGGTGGAGCGGGCCAAGGTGACGGTGGAAGGCGAGGTGATCGGCCAGATCGGCCGGGGCCTCCTGCTCCTGGTCGGGCTCGGCAAGGGCGACGATGAAGCCAAGCTCCGCTGGGCCGCGGACAAGATCGTCAACCTGCGCATCTTCGAGGACGAGCAGGGCAAGATGAACCGCTCCCTCCGGGAGGTCGGGGGCAAGCTCCTCGTGGTCTCGCAGTTCACCCTCTATGGTGACCTGCGGCGCGGTCGGCGGCCGAGCTTCGATGGGGCCGCCCCGCCGGAGGAGGCGGAGAGGCTCTTTGATCGGTTCGTCGAGCTGCTCCGTGAGAGTGGCCTTGTGGTGGAGACCGGCCGGTTCGGGGCCTACATGGCGGTCGAGCTGGTCAACGACGGCCCGGTCACCCTCATCCTGGAACGATGATATCGCTCGGGCTTGGGGGCCGCGGTTGAAGATTGAACTTTCCCGGGGGAGCTGCTATGATCCTCCCTGGAGGTTAGCAGCCACGATAGGCTTCTCGAGCACGATGGAGGCCCCGATACAGGTTCTGCCCCTCAAGGAGGAGCTGGAGGCGGTCGAGGAGAGGCTCCGCCTCTCCCTGGACTCCCAGGTCAGGATAGTCGCCGAGCTCGGCAGCTACCTTTACGCCACCGGGGGGAAGAGGTTCCGGCCGGCGCTCGCCATTCTGTTCTACAAGCTGCTCGGCGAGCGAGGCCCCAAGTGCGAGCTGATCGAGCTGGCCACCGTGCTGGAGCTGATCCACCTGGCTACCCTGGTCCACGACGACGTGATCGACGAGTCGGAGGAGCGCCGCGGTGGGCCCTCCCTCTGGAAGGCCTGGAGCAACCGTATGGCTGTCCTGCAGGGGGACTTCATCTTCTCCCGGGTGTTCAAGCTGCTCAACCGCCAAGAGGAGCGCCTGCGGCTGCTGATCATCGAGACGGTGGAGCAGCTCCTCGAGGGGGAGCTGCTCCAGGAGGACCTCCGCTGGCAGATCCCCACCGAGGAGGAATACTTCGAGGTGATCCGGCGGAAGACCGCAGCGCTCATCTCCGCGGCTTGCACCGTCGGGGCGCTCCTCGGCGACCCCGCCATCCCCGAGGAGGACCTGAGGGCGATCCGGAGGGCTGGGGTCCATCTTGGGACCGCTTATCAGTTGGTCGACGATCTCCTCGACATCTTCGGGGATGAGAGGCTGGGGAAGCCGACCTGGAAGGACCGCGATGAGGGCTGGATCACCCTGCCCTTCATCCGCCTGCTTCGGCGCCTCCCCGAGGGGGAGCGAGAGAGGGTGAGCGGGCTCCTCCGCTCGGTGGAGCTCTCCTCCCTGGAGAAGGACTACCTCCTGGCCCAGCTCGAGGGGTATAATATCCGGGAAGAATCCCTGAGGGTGGCTCAGGAGGAGGTCGATCAGGCCAAGCAACTATTGAGCGTCCTTCCGGAGACGGAGCTTCGGGCTCTGCTCATGGCATTGGTAGATTTTGTGGTCGAAAGGGACAAGTGACCGAAGCAAAATAACACGACAAAGCACAAGTAAGGAGGAGGTAGAGATGGAGGTTCTCAAGGTTGCATCCACATCGAGGCCGAATTCGGTAGCTGGGGCCATCGTCAATGCGCTGGAGAAGGACAACGTGGTGGAGGCCCACGCCATCGGCGCAGGGGCGGTCAACCAGGCGGTCAAGGCGATCGCCATCGCCCAGCGGCTCATGGAGCGCCGCGGGGCGAACATCAAGGTGATCCCCGGCTTCATGGACATCGAGATCGACGGCGAGGAGAAGACCGGGATCAGGTTCGTCATCGAACGCTAAGCTGAGCTGAACTGAGCTGAGAAGGAGCGCTACGTTCAATTGCTCAAGGAGCTAGTCCGGGAGCGCCTCAGGGAGGCCGCAAAGAAGCTCGGAGCGGGTGAGGAGCTCGAGATCGAGCTCGACTGGCCAGAGCGGCCGGAGTTCGGCGACCTCTCGACGAACCTGGCCTTCCACCTCCGGCTCGGGACCGGAAGCAGAGGGAGCCCTCGTGAGGTAGGCGAGCGGCTCATCTCCATGTTGGACCGCGAGCCGTTCGCCAAGGTCGAGCTAGCCGGGTCGGGTTTTGTCAACTTCTTCTTCAAGCCCGAGGTAATCCACCGGGTGCTCCGAGCGGTCCTAGAGGAGGGGGAGGGCTACGGCCGGGCCTCCCTCGGCGAGGGCAAGCGCGTCCAGGTCGAGCACGGCAGCGCCAACCCCACCGGGCCGTTGCACGTCGGCTTCGCACGCAACGTCGTCCTCGGCGACACGATCGCCAACCTGCTGGAGAACCTGGGCTACCGGGTCCACCGCGAATACTACGTCAACGACGCCGGGACGCAGGTGGAGCTCTTCGCCAAGAGCCTCTACTACCGCTACGCCGAGGCGCTGGGCGCCGAGCCGCCGTTCCCCTTCCCTGAGGGTGGCTACCGCGGCGACTACATCGCCGAGTGGGCCGGGGAGCTCGCCCGAGCGGAGGGCGATCGCCTCCTGCGGCTGCCGCTGGAGGAGGCCCTGGAGGAGGTCAAGGAGTATGGCCTCCGGCGGGTCCTTGAGGGCGTCCGGGAGGACCTCGAGCGGCTGAACGTCAGATACGACAGTTGGTTCCATGAGCGGAAGCTCTACGAGCAGGGCACAATCGACGAGGCGATGAAGCGGCTCCGCGCGGGAGGCTACATCTACGAGAAGGACGGAGCGGTCTGGTTCAAGGCCACCGCCCTGGGTGCGGAGAAGGACGAGGTGCTGATCCGCCGGGACGGCCGGCCGGGCTACTTCGCCTCGGACGTCGCCTACCACTACGACAAGTTCGTCAAGCGGGGCTTCGACTGGGTGATCGACGTCTGGGGTGCGGACCACCAGGGCCATGTCCCGCGGATGCTATCGATGATGCGGGCATTCGGGCTCGACCCGAGCCGGCTGTCGATCATCATCTACCAACTGGTCACGCTGAAGCGCGCCGGGGAGGAGGTGCGGCTCTCCAAGCGCGCCGGGGAGCTGGTCACCCTCCGGGAGCTGATCGATGAGGTCGGCCCCGACGTCGCCCGCTACTTCCTCCTCTCACGCTCACCGGACACTCACCTCGAGTTCGACCTGGAGCTGGCCAAGCGGCAATCGCTGGACAACCCGGTCTACTACATCCAGTATGCCCACACGCGGATCGCGGGGATCTTCCGGGAGCTCGAGGAGAGGGAGGGAGGGAAGGACGGGAGGTTCGCCGGCTGGGAGGAGGCCGACCTCGGCCCCCTCCGGGCGCGTGAGGAGCTCGAGCTGATCAAGAAGCTGGACGCCTTCCCCGAGGTGCTCAGGGATGCGGCGCTGAACTTCGCACCCCACCTGCTGGCCAACTACGCCTACCAGTTGGCTGCGCTCTTCCACGGCTTCTACGACCGGTATCGAGTCTTGGGGGAGGACGTGGAGCTGAGCAAGGCCCGGCTGGCCCTCTGCCGGGGGGTCCAGCTCGTCCTGAGGAGGGCCCTCGGGCTGATGGGGGTCTCCGCCCCGGAGCGGATGTGAGTTTGGTTTGGTAGGGTTTGCGCTGGAGATGGACTGGCTTGAGCGGCTCAGGAGGGGGCTCCAGCGGACGAAGCGGGGCCTGATCGGCGGGCTGGAGGCGGCCCTCGCCGGGCGGGCCAAGATCGACGCCGCACTCATGGAGAGCCTGGAGGAGGTGCTCATCGGGGCTGACGTCGGGGTCGCGGCCACGGAGGCGATCATCGAGGAGCTCAAGACACGGGTGGACCGAGGGAGGGTCAAGGATCCCCATCTGCTGCTCGGGCTGCTCAAGGCGATCATCCGGGAGCAGCTCGCGCCCGCGGAAGCAGAGGGAGGGCTCCGCCTCCGGGAGGACGGCCAGCCGACCGTCTTCCTGATCTTGGGGGTCAACGGCTCGGGGAAGACGACCACGATCGCCAAGCTGGCCCGGCGGCTGAGGCGCCAGGGGAAGGAGCGGATCGTCTTCGCCGCTGCCGACACCTTCCGTGCGGCGGCGATCGAGCAGCTCCAGGTGTGGGCCGAGCGGGTCGGCGCGGAGCTTATAAGGCACCGGATGGGGGCCGACCCCGGCGCGGTGGCCTACGACGCCGTCGATCACGCCTTGAACGTGGGCGCGGACCTGGTCCTGATCGACACCGCTGGGCGGCTCCAGACAAAGTATAACCTGATGGAGGAGCTGAAGAAGATCAACCGGGTGGTGGAGAAGCGCCTCGGCCGGGAGATCGACGAGCGGCTGCTCGTCCTGGATGCCACCGTGGGGCAGAATGCGATCTCCCAGGCGAGGAAGTTCAACGAGGCCGTCCCGCTCACCGGGCTGGTGCTCACCAAGCTGGACTCGACGGCCAAGGGCGGGGCGATCATCCCGATCGTCCGCGAGCTTGGGCTCCCGATCAAGCTGATCGGCGTCGGTGAGGGTGCGGAAGACCTGCAGGAGTTCAGGAGCGAGGAGTTCGTGGAGGCGTTGTTCTCATGAGCATGAGCATGAGCGCGAGTATGAGCACGGAGAAATACGTCTATTTCTTTGCGGTCGGTCAGGCGGAGGGCAATGCAGGGATGCGCGAGCTGCTCGGCGGGAAGGGCGCGAACCTCGCCGAGATGGCCAACCTGGGGATCCCCGTCCCGCCCGGCTTCACCATCACCACCGAGGTCTGCCGGTATTACCATGAGCACGGCGGGGGGTATCCCCCGGGGCTGCGCGATCAGGTCAACGAGAACCTGAGACGGCTGGAGCAGGCTACGGGGAAGGGCTTCGGCGACCCGGAGCGGCCGCTGCTCGTCTCGGTCCGCTCCGGCGCGGCGGTCTCGATGCCCGGGATGATGGACACGGTCCTCAACGTCGGGCTCACCCGCACGACGCTAAACGGGCTGATCGAGCTTACGGGCAACCCGCGGTTCGCCTGGGACGCCTACCGCCGATTGGTCCAGATGTTCGGCAACGTCGTCCTGGGGATCGAGCGCGAGAGGTTCGATGCGGTCCTGGAGCGGCGGAAGCGCGATAAGGGCGTCAAGTTCGATGTCGAGCTCGACGCGCACGACCTGCGGGGGATCGTCGAGGAGTTCAAGCAGATCTACCGGGAATGCGGGGTGGAGTTCCCCGAGGATCCCCAGGAGCAGCTCTGGATGGCGATCGAGGCGGTCTTCAACTCCTGGAACGCGCCGCGGGCGGTCGCCTACCGCGAGATCCACAGGATCACGGGGGCACTCGGCACCGCGGTCAACGTCCAGGCGATGGTCTTCGGCAACCTGGGGGAGAGGTCGGCCACCGGGGTGGCCTTCACCCGCGACCCCGCGACCGGCGAGAAGCGCTTCTTCGGCGAGTATTTGCCCAACGCCCAGGGGGAGGACGTCGTCGCGGGGATCCGCACCCCCCAGCCGCTGGAGCGGCTCCGCGAGGAGATGCCCGAGATCTACGCCGAGCTGGGGGAGATCTTCGCCAAGCTGGAGCGGCACTACCGCGACATGCAGGACGTCGAGTTCACCATCGAGGAGGGGAAGCTCTACATCCTCCAGACGCGGACGGGGAAGCGGACGGCGCGGGCGGCGATCCGGATCGCTGTGGATTTTGTCGATGAGGGGCTGATCACCGAGGAGGAGGCGTTGCTGCGCGTCGAGCCTCAATCGCTGAACCAGTTGCTCCATCCGACCTTCGACCCCGAAAAGCGGACCCCGCTAATTGCCAAGGGGCTAGCAGCCTCACCTGGCGCAGCCGCGGGCAAGGTGGTCTTCACGGCGGATGAAGCCGTCGCTCGGGCGGAAAAAGGCGAAAGGGTCATCCTGGTCCGGAAGGAGACCTCCCCGGAGGACATCCGCGGGATGGAGGCCGCCCAGGGCATCCTCACTTCCCGAGGCGGGTTCACCTCCCATGCGGCGGTCGTCGCCCGCGGCCGCGGGAAGCCCTGCATCGTCGGCTGCGAGGACATCGTCATCGATTACGCTGCCAAGGAATTCCGGGTGAACGGGCGGGTCGTCCGCGAGGGCGAATACATCTCGATCGACGGCTCCACCGGCGAGGTGATGCTGGGCGACGTCCCAATGGTCGACTCTGAAATTTTGCGGGTGCTCCGCGGTGAGCTCTCTCCAGAAGAGTCGGAGCTCTACCGCTACTTCGCCCGGTTCATGGAATGGGCTGACCAGACCAGGAGGTTGGGCGTCCGGGCAAACGCCGACACCCCTCAAGAAGCTAGACTGGCGCGGCTCCTCGGCGCGGAGGGGATCGGTTTGGCGCGCACCGAGCACATGTTCTTCGGGGAGCGGCTCCCGCTCTTCCAGGGATTGATCATCAGCGAGGACCAAGCCGAGCGTGAGCGTTATCTGCGGAAGCTAGCCGAGATCCAGAAGGAGGACTTCAAGGGCCTCCTGCGGGAGATGGCCGGCCTGCCGGTGATCATCCGCTTGCTCGACCCGCCGCTGCACGAGTTCTTGCCCAAGAGCGACGAGGAGCTGGCCAAGCTGGCCGCGGACTTCGGCGTGGAGCTGGAGAAGCTGCGTGAGCGCGTCCGCGCACTGGAGGAGGTGAACCCGATGCTCGGCCACCGCGGCGTCCGCCTCGGGATCACCCACCCGGAGATCTACGCGATGCAGGTGGAGGCCATCCTGCGGGCGGCGCTGGAGCTGGCCGAGGAGGGGGTCGAGGCGAAGCCGGAGATCATGATCCCGCTGGTCGGCGATGCCGAGGAGCTGCGGTTCGTCAAGCGCGAGATCGCCCGCGTCGCGGCCAGCGTTTTGAAGGATAAAAAGGTCGATTACAAAGTGGGGACGATGATCGAGGTCCCGCGGGCCTGCGTGGTGGCCGACGAGATCGCCAAGGAGGCGGAGTTCTTCAGCTTCGGGACCAACGACCTCACCCAGATGACCTACGGCTTCTCCCGCGACGACGCGGGGAAGTTCCTCGGGGCCTACGAGGAGAAGGGGATCATCCGCGAGAGCCCCTTCCACACGCTCGACCGGGAGGGCGTCGGGGAGCTGATGCGCCTGGCGGTCGAGCGCGGGCGTGAGGCCCGGCCGGGACTCAGCTTGGGCATCTGCGGCGAGCACGGCGGCGAGGAGCGCTCGGTGAAGCTCTGCCACCAGCTCGGGCTGGACTACGTCAGCGCCTCGACCTTCCGGATACCGATCGCGCGGCTGGCCGCCGCACAGGCGGCGGTCGAGGAGAGGAGGGCGGCCGAGGAGTCGAGGCCGAGCTCGTAGCCTTCGCCCTCATCTGCTCCTGCTAATGGGAGTTTTAACCGAGCCTGAGCTTCAGGGTCTTCACCTCGAAAGGGGCGAGCTCGACGGGCAAGCGGCACTTGCCATTACCGCCATCGCCCTCCAGGGACAGCTCCCGGAGCTCCCTCTCGAGCAGGTCGGCCTCCCAGGCTGAGACTGAGGTGGGCTCTCGGAGGAGCTCCGAGTTCAGCTCGATTCGGGCCTGGGTAGCCCGGCCGGTGCTCTCATAGACCCTGAGGATGAGCTCGTTATCGGAGTCCTCCGCTGCCTTGAGTGCGCTCAGGATCACGCTAGATGGCTCCACC
>CAZCTZ010000017.1:0-14906 GCA_964501855.1 uncultured Thermotogae bacterium | reverse complement strand
TTCGGGCCTGCTCGGGTGCCAGCGCCCGCGTCCGGGCGATGACCCTCTGGTGGTTACACGGCTCGCGGGATATAATTTCTTTCCCCTCGCCCATCATCCGCTCGCCGCCGATGATCGAGTAGACCTCCTGGTCATACTGGAATTGCTCAAGCTCGCGCCGCAGCTCGGCGACGAACGCCTCATCTCCGGGGTAGAGGTAGGGCTCATTCGTCGGCTTCGGAAGGCCTGCGTGCTCGTAATACATCTTTTTTGGCACCTCCCCTGGGCTCGCTCGCGGGAATCTAAAAACCTGAAAGCCGAGTCCAGCCCAAATTCCAAAGATAAAAATAGCCTCTGCAAAAGGGCTTGTCAAAGTCGGTTGCACCCTTCCCATCAGGGCGGGATAATCGGGATGATCACCCTCAACCTCAGGACAGGATGGAGCTCCGATGAGCAGGCGTTATCGCGACTGGCTGGCCCAGGCCGAGCGGGACCCCGGGCTGCTCAGCATAGCCTAGAAGATAAGGACTTCGAGTGGAGCGCCTTCCAAGCCCAGCAGGCGGCGGGGAAGGCTTTGAAAGTCTTCCTGCGGTATAAATCTCGAGGTGAGCAGCCACACCTTGGTCCACCTTCTGGAGCGGGCTCGGGAGTTCACCCAGGTCGATGAGGAGCTTGAGGGCTACGCCGGGGAGTTCTACGACAAGGCGATAGCCGAGAGGGCGATCGAGTATGCGCAGGCGATCATTAGCTTCAGCTTCGTTGAGGAGAGAATTCCCTAGATACCCCCATTGGGACGAGCTGGAAGGGTTTCTAGCCAAGCTCAAGCGACGATTTGAGCCCTCAGCGGTGGTCCTCTTCGGCTCGCCAAGGGCGACTTCACCCAGCACAGCGACATCGACGTCCTGGTAGTCCTCCCGCGGGAGGTCGCCTGGGACGGGGTCTATCGCTTCTCGCGGGGGATGGTCCAGCCGCTGGTCAAATCGGAGCGCGCGCTGCTGGACCAGATCGGGCGATGCAATACCTTCCTGATCGAGATCGTCGAGGAGGGCCTCGTGCTCCATGGTCAAGAGTGATCCCTGACCAGGCTGGAAGGGGCCGTGCGTGCGGCCAAGCGGAGGTTCTCCCTGGAGCGGATTCCCGGCGGCTGGCGGCTCTCAGCAGGATCTTGAAACCAAATCAAGCATGGAGCGGGATCTCAACCTCTCTAGGTTCTCGTCTGAACTTCCTGGAGAAGTTAATGATGGTGAACCCCACTAAGCTCTTGTCCTGGGGGTTGTAGCGGGCGAAGATTCCTTCCTCTATCTCCTCAGCTTCAGCTTCCACATCTTGAAAGTTGAGATACATGACGTCCGCCTCTTGGTCGTAGGATATCAAAATCTTTTCCCCTTTCTTATGTCTATCCTTTTTCATATACCTTCACCTTCCCCTTCTCCTTGACCTTCCTGACAAAGAAAGCCGTTATGATAAAACCCTCGTCGTTCATGTGCTTGGCCACAACCAGCAAGTGCTTCTCCTCCATGGGCGTCTTGGAAAAGAATTTAGTATTGGTAATTATCATCACCACTCGAGTATAGTGCAAGATCAGGGTCCTGCAAGGTCGACTTGAGCTTGTCCTCTTGCCCCCTCATCTCCTTGTGCCTTGAGGTCCTATCAGGTCACAGTGCCTAGCAGTGCCAGGCCCGGGCTTTACAAGATAATAGGCGCGGTGAAGAGCCTCTTCGGTGGCGATCAACCGATCAGTGGGGACTCCCAGGTCGAGGTCCTCAGCGCAGGTGCAGGCACAGGCGCACGCTCGATCGCGGAGGCCATCGCCGGCAGTGATAAGCTCATCGATGATGGTGAGATCATGACCGCGATCCAGCTCTGGATCAAGGGCGAAGTGGTGCCAGGCACCGGCCGAACGATCAGCGACGATGAGATCATGATGCTGATTACCTACTGGATCGCCGATATCAAGGTCGATCAACCCCTCCCGCGGGTGGCAAAGCAGAGCCTAGACGAAGCCCTAGAGGCATTGCTCACCCGGGTTCAGCCATCTGAGCTCAACGTTCAAGCCTTCAGTGCTAGACCTAACCCGGCTCGAAGCTCCCAGCTCAGCTTCAGAGTGGAAGGCACCGGGGTAGAAAGCATCCAAGTTGAGGTATACGACCTCGCAGGCAGGTCGATCTTCGACAGCGGCTTCCTGCCAGGTCGGGAGCTAGGCTGGGACTTGCTGACCGCGGATGGGAAGCCGGTGGCCAACGGCGTTTACCTCTACGTGATCACCGCTCGGGGCTACGACGGCCAGCTCGTCAGGAGCAAGGTGCAGAAGCTGGTGATCTTGAGATGAGGTGAGCTGGATCCGGCTCAGATCCTCAGCGACGGCTCGGGGGCGAGGAGGAGCTCATCCCGCTGGCCCAGCTCCTCGTATCTGAATCGCGCCGCGGCGGCGATCATCGCGGCGTTGTCGGTGCATAGGTTGAGCGAGGGGAAGTAGACCTCTGCTCCCAGGGCTCGGGCTTCCTCCCGGAAGCGCGCCCGCAGCTCGGAGTTGGCCGCCACCCCGCCGACGACCGCGATCCGCCTCACCTTGAGCTTCCGGGCCGTGATCAGGGTCTTCCTCAACAGGACGTCGACCACCGCCCGCTGGAAGGAGGCGGCCACGTCCTCCCGCCGTGCCCCCGGGTGCTCCCTCAGGTAGTAGACCATGGCGGTCTTCAAGCCCGCGAAGCTGAAGTCATATCCGCTGTCGAGCATCGGCCGGGGGAGGGGGATCGCCTCGGGGTCGCCCTCCTTGGCGAGCTTGTCTATCTCCGCCCCGGCGGGGTAGGCGATCCCGATCAGCTTGCCCACCTTGTCGAAGGCCTCCCCGGCGGCGTCGTCCCGCGTCCGCCCCAGGGGCCTGTAGCTCCCGTATCGCTCGACGTAGACCAGCTCGGTGTGCCCCCCGGAGACGATCAGCGCGAGGAGCGGCGGCGGGGCCTCCGGGAACTCCAGGTAGTGGGCGAAGATATGGCCCTCTAGGTGGTTGACCCCGACGAAGGGCCTCCCCAGGGCATAGGCGATCGCCTTGGCCGCGGAGAGCCCGACGAGCAGCGGGCCGACCAGCCCCGGGCCGTAGGTCGCGCTGATCAGGTCCAGCTCGGAAAGCTCCACCCCGGCCCGCTCGAGCGCCTCCTTGAGCACGAAGGGGAGCTTGCGCAGGTGGTCCCGGGAGGCGATCTCCGGGACGACCCCGCCGTATTTACTGTGCAACTCCGCTTGGGAGTAGACGACGCTGGATAGGATCTCCCGCTCGCCACGGAGGACCGCTACGGCCGTCTCATCGCAGGAGGTCTCGATCCCCAGGGTGAGCATCCCTATCTATAATCTATTCACGGCGGCCTCGATCTCGCTCTCGGCCCCGGACCTCGTGATAGCGTTCCAGATGGCGGGCGAGCTCCCCCGCCCAGCGCTCATCCAGGACCCCGATCACGCTCCGTGGGGGCTTGCCCAGCGCCCTCCCCAGCTCCTCCTTGCCCATTGCCACGTGAGCCCCCTCCAGATGAGCGAACCGCCGGAGCGTGCTGGGGGCGGCGTCCTCGGCGATCAGGATCAGCTTGAGCCGCCTCAAGTTGCCCTTGACGTTGTTCCACCCCGAGATCACCTTCCCCGCCCGGGCGGCCAGCCCCAGCAGGCCCAGGATCTGCCGCTTGATCGCCCGCTCGATTTGAGCCGGCAGGTCGGCGTAGTCCATCTGCCCTCCTTGCTCGGTCTCGGACTCGAATTTGAAGGCCCGCTCCAGCCGCCGCTTCTTCATCGCCCGCTCGATGCAGCTCCGCTCGGGGCAGACGTAGGCCCCCCGGCCGGGGAGCCTATGGTGGTAGTCGACGACCACCCGGCTGTCGTAGCAGACCAGCCGGATCAGCTCGGCCTTCTCCCGCTCCCTGCCGCAGCCGACGCACCGGCGGATCGGCATTTCCAAAATAGATCTTAGGGGCTCTCGCCGGCGGAGGCAACGAGGGTGAGGAACCGCTCGAGGACCGCAGCCAGCCGGGCCAGCTCCGCCAGCTCCGCGTATTCCCAGGGGGTGTGGGCCAGCTCGAGCTTGCCCGCGCCGAAGACCACCACGGGGAGGCCCTTCTCCAGGAGGTAGGAGGCATCGGTCCAGGCGGGCATCCCCCCGTAGCGCGGCTCCAGGCCGGCCTCCCTCGCCGCCCGGGCGAGGAGCTGAACCACCGGCTCCTCCGGGGAGAGCTCCCACGGCGGGTCCCGGTCGATCACCTGATAGGCCACCTCATGCCGCTCGAGGACGGCGATCAAATCCTGGCAGGCCCGCTCGAAGTCGGTCCCCGGCAGGATGATCGCCTCCACCTCGGCAGAACAGCGGTCGGGGACTACCTGGGGGCTTATCCCCCCCTCGACCTTGCCGACGGTCACCGCCGGCGGGGGGAGGAGCGGGTGGCGGGCGCGCATGAAGGGTAGCTGCTTCAGCTCCTGATATACCTGGAAGAACCGCTCGATCGCGTTGACACCCGCTCCGGGGAGGGCCCCGTGGGCCGCCTTCCCCCTCACCTCGAGCTGGAGCTCGAGGCTCCCCGCTTGGGCGATGGCGAGCTTGAGCTCCGTCGGCTCGAGGACCACCGCCCCGGCGATGTGTCCCGGCGGGGAGAAGCGCTTCGAGCCGAGGGCCCTCTCCTCCTCGTCCACGAAGACCGCCACCGCAGCGGGGACGGTGACTGCCGTCCGCTCCAGGGCCACCAGCAAGGCGGCGAGCTGGCCCTTGGTGTCCACCGCCCCCCGGCCGTAGACCCGCTCGCCCTCGACCTTGGGCTGGTCAGCGTGGGGGTGGCCCCATGCGGGCACGGTGTCGGCATGGGTGGCGATCAGATAGGCCGGGCGCCCGCGGAGGGCGATGAGGTTGCACCGCCCCTGACCCTGACCCCGACCCTGATCTTGATCCACCGGCTCGAGCTGGCAGTCGAACCCCAGCTCGCGGAAGCGCTCCCGGAGCCACCCGATGATCCCCATCTCCTCACCGGTGGGGCTGGGGATGGCCAGCATCTCCTCCAGGAGCACCCTCAGCCTGGCACTGGTGAGAGCCGCTTGATCATCCTGAGCCATGGGCCCGCCTTGCCCACCTCGGTGAAGCCCCTCCGCTTGTAGAACTCGATCGCCCTGGTGTTCTTCTCCCCCACCCAGAGGCCCAAAAGCTCATGCTCCCTCGCCAGGAACTCGATCCCCGCCTCGAGGAGCCGCGAGCCGATCCCCTGTCCCTGCCAGCGGGGCCCTACCACCAGCTCGTGGATCTCGCCCCCCTCGCGAGCTGGGGATTCATCCATCAACCAGTGGCGGCAGACGGCGATGAAGCCGACGGGTTCACCCTCGGGCGTCCTGGCCACCAGGAAGCCCTCGGGCTCGAGCCCGTAGAGCCATCTGAGGTACCCCCGGATCTGGGAGCGGCCCCGATAGCCATACCGCCCCAGCTTCCGGTAGGCCTCACGGTAGAGTTCGACCAGCCGCTCCAGCTCCTCTTTGAACTCCTCGGGGGCGAGCGGGGCGATCTCTATCTTTATCTTTGCAAGGGGCGGTTTATCCGCCTTTAACCCGCTATCGTCCATGCCATCGTCATCTTATCCTATCCATCCCATCCTATCCTACTTGCTTGGCGATCGCCTCGGGCCTGAGCGCGGCGATGTAGGGCAGGTTGCGGTAGAGCCCGGCGTAGTCGAGCCCATAGCCGACGAGGAAGCGGTCCTCCTCGAGCCGGAAGCCCACGTAGTCCAGCTTGAGCGCGACCTCCCGGCGGGGGAGCTTATCGATGAGGCAGCAGATCCGGAGCGAGCGCGGCCCGCGCCCCTCCAGCAGCCGGACGAGGTAGTCGAGCGTCCGCCCGGTGTCGACGATGTCCTCCACGATGAGGATGTCCCGGTCGGCGATGGACAGCTCGAGGTCCTTGAGGAGGTGGATCTCGCCAGGGCAGGTGGCATCCCTGTAGCTCGAGATCCAGATGAAGTCATACTCCAGTGGGATCTCGATCTTGCGGATCAGGTCCGCGAGGAAGATCGCTGCCCCTCTCAGGAGGCCGACGGCGATCGGCGGGCTCTCCCAGATCCGCTCGCCCAGCAGCTCGCGGTAGTCCCGGTCGATCTCGGCTCCCAGCTCCTCGACCCGCTGGCGGATCTCCGCCTCGGTGAAGACTATCCGCTCGAGGCTCCCCTTTAGATCCGGGTTCAGGCCCATTGTGAATCGCGAATCATCCGCTTGAACCGCTCGATCAGCTCCACCGGGGTGGGATCGACCCCGTTGAGTATTCCCAGGTAAACGCTAACGAAGTCGCCGAGATAGATCAACCCCAAAAGCTCGGCCAGCTTGCTGCCCTCGATGGGGGAGGCGACCACCTCGGTAGGGACCTCCCACTCCTCGAGGAGTTCCTTCAAGACCCGCTGCCGGAGGCGGTTCCGCGGATGGTCGTAGCTGCTGGTCAGGAAGAGCACCCGCTGGCCCGGGAGACGTCCTCGCCTCTCGAAGCCGACGATCTCGTTGTGGCAGAGCTCGGGGAGGGCGTTCCAGAAGGCCGGCTGCTTGCTGTTCTCGTTGATCTGGGTCTTCCAGCGGAAGGCCGCCACATCGGTCGTGCCCTCCACCCCCCAGATCAGCGGCACCCCTCCGGAGAGCCACTCGGCCAATTGCTTAGCGCGGTTCGCCTCGGTGGGCCGCTCGGGGGAGAGCCCCTCAGCGGCCCGCTCCAGCTCCCCGGCCAATCCCTCAAGTTCCCCCGCAGGGAAATGCCCAAGGCGGGCGAGGATCGCCAGGAGCGGGAGCAGGAGATACCCCAGGGCCGCTCGCGGCTGGAGCCCTCCTGGGATCTTGAGGAAGGGCCAGCCGCGCTCACTCGCTAGCCGCTCAAGTTCGCCGTCGCTGGAGAGGCAGAGGACCTTCACCTCCCCTTGCCTCTGGCTCTGACTTTGGCTCTGACTCTGGCCCCGGCTCTGACCTTGAAGCCCCCTGAGGGCGCTCAACGTCTCCTCGGTGTTCCCCGAGTAGCTCACCCCGATGACCAGCGTCCTCCCGAGCGAAGGGGCATCTACATTTACCACATAGCCGCGGTGGACGGTCACCGGCAGGGGGAGGAGCCGGCGGAGGAGGTCGCCCACGATCCCCGAGCCGCCCATCCCCACGACTGCGAGCCGGTCAAACTCCGCAAGCTCAGGAGGCAGGGGGAACTCCCACCCGAGCTCCAGCGCCCGCTCGCACTGCTCGGGGAAGCCCTCAAGCACCCGGAGCATCCCCCCAGGATCGCAGCGCTCTAGGGCCTGGGGGTCATCCAGCTTGGGCATCTTTACACCTTTATCTTTCTCTCTTACCGCCTACCGCCCCGAGGCGACCGCTGCCCTGGCGATGTGCTTTGCCAGGTCGACCACCCGAGCGGAGTAGCCAATCTCGTTGTCATACCAGGCGAGGACCTTGACCAAGCGGCCGTCGGTCACCTTGGTGGAGAGCGCGTCGAAGATCGCCGAGGCGCGCGAGCCGACGAAGTCGCAGGAGACGAGCGGCTCCTCGGTATACTCCAAGATGCCCGCTAGCTCCTCCTCAGCCGCCCGCCGCATCGCCTCGTTGACCTCCTGGGGAGTCACCTCCCGCTCCAGCTCGGCTACCAGGTCGACCAAGGAGACGTTGGGCGTGGGGACGCGGATCGCCATCCCGTCGAGCTTCCCTTTGAGCTCGGGGAGGACCTCGCCGATGGCGACCGCCGCGCCGGTCTTGGTGGGGATCATCGAGAGGGCCGCTGCGCGTGCCCGCCGCAGGTCCTTATGGGGGAGGTCGAGCAGCCGCTGATCGTTGGTGTAGGAGTGGACGGTCGTCATCAGCCCGTGGACGATCCCGAAGCTGTCGTGGAGGACTTTGGCGATCGGGGCGAGGCAGTTGGTGGTGCAGGAGGCGTTGGAGATTATGTGGTGGCTGGCGGGGTCATATCTATCCTCGTTTACGCCCACTACGATGGTGATGTCCGGGTCCTTGGCCGGCGCGGTGATGATCACCTTCTTCGCACCGGCCTGGAGGTGCTTGGCCGCCTCCTCACGGGCACGGAAGCGCCCGCTGGCCTCGATCACGATCTCGACCTCCAGGTCCTTCCAGGGGAGCTGGGCCGGATCGCCGATCGCGGTGACGGGGATCTCCTTGCCGTTGACCTCGATGCTGCTGTCGGTCGCCCTCACCTCCGCTCGCAGGCGGCCGTGGACTGAGTCATACTTCAGGAGGTGCGCGAGCGTCTTGGCGTCGGTGATGTCGTTGATCGCCACGAAGTCCAGCTCCTCGCACCCCTCCTCCAAAGCGGCGCGGAAGACCGCCCGCCCTATCCGACCGAAGCCGTTGATCGCCACTCTAACCGCCACGGTCCATCCCCCCTTGCTTGGCTGTGGGCTCTCGCTATGCTTAAAGAGGACATTGGCCCAATACTACAGTATGCCACCGGGGAGTTCAACCTCCTCAACTCCAACCTCGATCCCAATCCTAATTCTTAATCCTTATCCTTGATCGTGACCGCCTGGGAGCCGGCTCTCGATCTTGTCAGTCAGTTCAGTATAGTAGTCAGTCAGGCCAGGCTAGACTAGACCAGACTGGAACTGGAACCGGACTGGATACCCCCCTCCGGTCCGTGTAAGCTAGATCTACCAGGTTGAGATGTGCCGGAGTGAGCGTGGGTCTGCCCAGGTGCGGGTGGAGGTGGTGATCACCCGCAGCCCCGAGGAGACAATGGCCCTTGGCGAGCGCCTAGCCCGTGAGCTTAGCCCGGGGGACTGCCTCGCGCTGGTCGGCGAGCTCGGCGCGGGCAAGACCACCCTGATCAAGGGGCTCGCCCGGGGGCTCGGCCTCCCCGAGGCCGAGGCGGAGGTCCTCTCGCCGAGCTTCATCCTGGTCCGGGAATACCGCGGCGGGCGATTGCCGCTCTATCACATCGACGCTTACCGGATCTCCCGAGCGGAGGAGCTGGGGGAGATCGGCCTGGAGGAGTATCTCTGGTCGGAGGAGGGGGTCGCCGCGGTCGAGTGGGCCGATCGCCTCCGAGGCCGGGGGCTCATCCCCCCGGGGTGCATCACCCTCAAGCTGGAGATCCTCTCCGAGAGCGAGCGCCGGATCACCATCCTTCGGCCGGCAGCGGGCTCGCCTTGAGGCCATCCCATCGGCTTGCGCTGGATGTGCGCCGATCGTATAATCAATCGGCCAAAATGGAAGTGGAAAAGGAGCTCAGCGATTCGGTGTTCTATAGCCCCACCAAGGGCCAGATGACCTTCGAGGAGGTCATCGAGGAGATCGTGGCGATCATGGCCAAGGAGCCGCAGAAGCGCTACGAGATCGTGGTCGGCACCGATTGCCACGATACTCCCATCGGGGAGAAGAAGTCCCCCAAGAGCGAGCAGCTCGGGTCCCAGCCCCCGGTGATGGACTTCGTCAGCGCGATCATCATCCACCGGATCGGGAAGGGCGCCCGGTATTTTTGGCGGCGGAGCCGCGAGGAGGACATCTACACCCTCCGGGAGAAGATCTACCGCGAGGCCTACCTCTCCTTCGAGCTGGCTCAGGCGATCATGCGAGAGCTCCAGCGGCGGACGATGCTCGACTTCAACCTGGAGATCCACGTCGATGTGGGCGAGCGCGGGCGGACCCGCGAGCTGATCGATGAGGTGGTCGGCTACATCCGCGCGAGCGGCTTCGCCGTCAAGACCAAGCCCGACTCCTATGGGGCCTCCACCGTGGCCGACAAGCACGCCTGACCCGATCCCGATGCGCGTGCGCGATAGGCTCCTCTGGGGATGCTACCGCTGACGCTGATCGATCAGCCCGCCCCGCGGATCACCAGGACCAGCTCGCCCTTGACCCTTTCCCGGCGTCTCAATTCCTCTAGCAACTCCGCGGCCGTCCCCCGGAGGACCTCCTCGTGGAGCTTGGTCAGCTCCCGGCAGAGGGCGAGCTCCCGCTCGGGGAGCTCATCGGCGATCGTCTCCAGGGTCTTCAGGATCCGGTGGGGCGACTCATATAGCACGACCGTCCGGCGCTCCTCCCTCAGGGAGGCGAAATACTCCCGGCGCTTCTTCTCCTTCTTCGGCGGGGCGCCGTCGAAGATGAACGGGTAGGGGGGAAAGCCGGAGAGGATCAGCGCCGGTATGATCGCCGTCGGCCCGGGGAGGGCGACCACCTCGATCCCCCGGGCGAGCGCCTCCCGCACCAGTGGGTAGCCCGGATCGGCGATCAGCGGCGTCCCGGCATCCGAAATTAAAGCTATGTCCTTCCCCTCCTCCAGGAGCTTGATGATCTCCCCGATGCGCTCCCGCTCCACGCCCTTGTAGTAACTCGAGGTGAAGGGCGTCTTGATATTGTATCGCCGGAGGAGGATCCGGCTCCGCCGGGTGTCCTCGGCCACGATCAGGTCGGCCTCCCTCAGGGCCCGGATCGCCCGCAGGGTTATGTCCTCCAGGTTGCCGATCGGCGTCGGGCAGACATAGAGCTTCCCCGTCCCTGCCATCTCCGGAGGGATTCTAAGCCCCAGGCGGCGGTTGTTCAATCTACATCGGGGCCGCTTGCGCCAGCGCGCTGGCCTCGCTAGACTCCCCGGTGAGGTGATGGCATAGCGATGCAGGTGCAACTGGACCAACTGAGGGAGCAACTCCAGCTTCTAGGTGATCGCCTTTGAGGTGGCCAAGCTCCAGGAGGAGGTGGCCGCACTCGAGAGGGAGATGTCCTCCCCGGGCTTCTGGGAGGACCAGCACCGGGCAAAGCGGCTCACCCAGGAGCTCGAGCGGAAGCGGGCCTTGCTGCGGGAGTATGAGGAGCTTGAGGGGGAGCTCGAGGACCTCGGGGTGCTCCTCGAGCTGGCCAGGGAGGAGGGCGACGAGCGCGAGCTCGAGGAGGCCGAGCGGAGGCTGGCCGAGCTGGCTGGGAAGGTCCGCCAGCTCGAGCTGCGGGTCCTCATGGACGAGGAGTATGACCCCCGTGACTGCTACCTTTCGATCCAGGCCGGCGCCGGCGGGACCGACGCTCAGGACTGGGCGGAGATGCTCCTCAGGATGTACCTGCGGTTCCTCGAGCGGCGGGGCTTCCAGTTCCGGCTCATCGAGGTGAGCCCCGGCGAGGAGGCCGGGATCAAGAGCGCGATGGTCGAGGTCAAGGGCCCCTACGCCTACGGGTGGCTCAAGGGCGAGCGGGGGGTCCACCGGCTGGTGCGGATCTCCCCGTTCGATGCGGCCCACAGGCGGCATACCTCCTTCGCCTCGGTGAACGTCATCCCGCAGGTCGAGGACCCCCAGATCGAGCTGAAGGAGGAGGACCTGCGGATCGAGACCTATCGGGCCTCCTCCGCCGGCGGGCAGCACGTCAACGTGACCGACTCCGCCGTCCGGATCACTCACCTCCCGACGGGGATCGTCGTCCAGTGCCAGAACGAGCGCTCCCAGCACCAGAACAAGGAGCTGGCGCTCAAGATCCTCATCTCGCGGCTCGCCGAGCTGGCCCGCCGGAAGCGCGAGGAGGAGCTCCGCCGGCTCCAGGGCGAGCTGAAGAAGATCGAGTGGGGGAGCCAGATCCGCTCGTATGTCCTCCACCCCTACAAGCTGGTGAAGGACCATCGCACCGGGGTGGAGACCGGGGACGTCGAGGCGGTGCTCGACGGCGAGCTGGACGAGTTCATCGAGGGCTATCTGAGGATGGGGGTAGGGAGTGGGAGCGGCGGCGTCGACGCCGGTCCAGATACCCCTGGAGGATGAGCACCGCGGCTAGCTTGTCGCGGAGTCGCTTGCGCCGCCGCCGGGAAAGATCGGCCTCGAGGAGGACCCGCTCCGCCTCAGCGGTGGTGAGCCGCTCGTCGAAGAGGTGGACCGGGAGGCGGAGCCGCTCCTCGAGCAGCCGCTTGAATTCCAGCGCCTCTTCGGCCCGCTCGCCCAGCGAGCCGTCCATGTTCTGGGGGAGGCCAAGGACGATCTCCCCGACGTCCCACTCTTCCACCACCTCCTGGAGGTAGCGCAGATCCTCTTCCAGGCCCCGCCGCTGGTAGACCTCGAGCCCGCTGGCGAGCACCCCCTCAGGATCGCTGATCGCCAGGCCCAACCGGCGCTCGCCGGGGTCGATCGCTAAGATCCGCTTCCCAGATGGGCTCATCGCTTCGCTCGCTTTCCCATCCTAGCCTGAGGGATGGTCGGTTGCAAGCTTGCAATCCCGCGCCGGGCCCGCCATAATAGCCTTGAGATGGCAATCGAGGACCTAGCTGAAGGGCTCACCACGAGCGAGGTCACCGTCAGCGTCTGGCGGGACGATGAGACCAAGGACGTCTTCATCCAGTATGGCTACGTCAGCATCGCCATGCCGGTGGAGGACTTCCACGACTTCGTCGCGATCCTGACCGAGGCCGAAGAGGCCCTCGAATCCCAGAAGGGGGGATAAGTAGCGGGCATGGATAAGGATAAAGGCAAGGACAAGGAGAAAGAGAAGATTCTAGGCGAAGGTGACCTCTTCGAGCTGAAGCCCCGTCCGCAGCGAGCTCCAGGTCCGGATACGGATGAAGGTGAAGAAGGGGTAGCAGACACCTCAGACTCGCAGGTAGCGGAGGCTCCAGACCCGCAGAAGGGCAGCAGCGGTGGTGGCGGCGGTAGCGGTAGCGGCCAGGGGGCCCCGCCCCGGAGCTTCCTCACCGAGGAGCAGCTCGCTGAGCTCCGCAAGCCGCTGGATGAGCGGCGGATCGAGCGCCGGCGGGCCAAGTTCGGCACGGTGGAATACCTCCCCACCTGGGATGTGATCAACCGTGCGAACGAGATCTTCGGCTACGGCGGCTGGCAGCGGGAGATCAAGCGCCTGGAGCGGGTCTACGAGGAGGAGCTCGAGGGCACCTACACCATCGCCTACCTGTGTGAGTCGCGGGTCAAGGTGGGCGAGATCGTCCACGAGGACGTCGGCTTCGGCTCGGCGGTCAACTACCCCGACCCGGTCGGCGCCCACGAGAAGGCGATGAAGGCCGCGGTCTCCGACTCGCTCAAGCGCTGCTTGCGGGCCTTCGGGCCGCAGTTCGGCCTTTTGCTCTACCGCTCGATGGACAAGCGGGAGATCGAGGAAGCCGCCCCCGCCGAGCCCCAACTGGCGACCGACCGCCAGGTGGCCCGCCTGCGGCGGGAGCTGCGGGCTCAGGGGTTGACTGAACAAGCCTTGCTCGATTACATCAACCAGAAGATGGGCAAGGAGTTCACCACACTAGAGGAGCTGCCCCTGCGGGTGGCCTCGCGGGCGATCGAGCGGTTCGAGGAGGACGCCGCGGGCTTCGCCCGTGAGATCCGCGAAGCTACGGAGCTCTTCTGATCCGGGTCTGAGTCTGGGTGTGACCCCGCCGCTCGCGCCTGGCCTGCCACCACAGGAGCACGAGGAGAGCGCCCAAACCCGCGGTGTATCCCAAAAGCACCGGCCAGAGCTGCCCCGCCCTGATCTCAAGGTAGGAGTAGGGGCAGCCGGCGATGAGCCCGGTCGCCCGCTGGAGGCCCTCCAGGAGCAGGCCCTCTCCCTTCCCGAGGAGCTCGCCTAGATAAGGCACCGGCCCGAGCAGGAGGAGTGCCAGCCCGCCCCAGAGCGCCAAGGTGACCAGCGGGATCACGATCAGGTTCGCCCCGATCACAAGGAGGTAGACCCGGTGAAACCACCAGGCCACAGCGGGGAGCACGCCGAGCTGCGCCGCCAATGAGACCGCCAGCAGGCCTCGGAGCCAGCGAAGCCTTAGGAACTTGAGATTCCGCTCGAGCGGCCGGGCGAGCGCGATGATCCCAAGCGTAGCGGAGAAGCTGAGCTGGAAGCTCGCGTCGAAGAGGGCCTGAGGGTTCCACCCCAGGATGGCCAGCGCAGCGGCACTCAGCCCCTGGTAGGGGTCGGCCCACCTCCTCAGGATCACCCTTCGTTCGGCCAGCAGCCAGCCCAGAGCCAGGAAGCCGAAGAGGAGCGCCGCTCGGAGGAGGCTCACCCGGAAGCCCACTACCAGCAGGTAGAAGCCCACCAGGGGCACCAGCGTCAGGTAGATCTGCCCGGGGGAGAGGCCCACCCGGCGCAGGATGAGGAAGAAGAGCCCGATTAAGATGCCGAGGTGCAGTCCGGAGACGGCCAGGACGTGGGCCACCCCCGCGTCGCGGAACTGCGCCTCGAGCTCCTCCTTGAGGTGGCCACGTTCGCCGAAGAGGAGCCCCACAAGCAGCCCGCTCTCCTCCTGAGGGAGCCGCCGGTCGAGGAGGGCGAAGGCCCTCTCCCGCACATGATACCCCCACCTGAGGAGGGGGCTCCCGCCCTCGCTGATCAGCCGGAGCTGGCCCCGCGACCAGAGCGTGACCACACCCCAGATCCCCCGCCGGAGGAGATATTCTCGATAATCGAAGCTCTCCAGCCTCTCAGGCCGCTCCACCTCGGCGTAGAGGCGAAGCTCATCGCCGTAGTCGATCCGCAGGGGTGAGCGGACCCGCCCAGGCTCATGGAAGTAGAAGGCTTGCAGGTAGCCTGGGGCGCCACGCGGCTTGAGCACGAAGGAAGTCCGGTCCTCGCGGCGGAGGGGGTAGCTCGCGACCCTCCCCTGGATGTAGTCCCAGCTCAGGCTCTGCCGGTAGAGCATCTCCGCGGGGAGGCGGGCACCCAGGTAAGCGAGCGCACCGAGGACCCCAATCGCGCCGATCAGCGCCCACCAAACCAAGTAGGGGCTCAACCGGGCGTGCCCGCGCCGGAGGGTGAAGAAGGAGACGAGGGTGAGGATGGCCGCGCTCAGGAACAGTGAGCCCCCGAGTGCAAAGAGCAGCGGGGCTCCCTGGGGCCAGGGTAAGAGGAGGTAGCGCCCGAGGAGGATCCCCCCGATGAAGGCCACGGCCACGGCGAGGAGGGGCCTGTGGCGCATTCGCTCAGTTTAAAGCTCCCGGCGGTAGCGGACGTAGCGCTTGCGGACCCGGAAGCCCAAGCCCTCG
>CAZCTZ010000016.1:0-15443 GCA_964501855.1 uncultured Thermotogae bacterium | reverse complement strand
CCCCCTCCTCCGCCCTCTCCCCCCGCCCGATGGAAGTTTTAAGCTAGGGGCATCCTGGGCTGGGGACCCACATCCTGAGGCCTCAGGCCCAGGATGCCCTTCTCACCTCACCTCTCCTCACCTTGCTCTTGCCTCTGCCTCTACCTTACCACTACCAGCTTGTGGACCTTGCTCTTGTAGACCCCACCGCCTGCGCCCTTGACCGTCACGGCATACAGATACACGCCGTTAGCCAGCGGAGCGCCACCAGCGGCGGTTGCCAGCGATGCGACCGAGAGGGCGTTGCCGCTCGCCGCGCCGGAGAAGATCAGCTTCCCGGTGAGGTCCCACACCTGGGCCTCGATCCCGGCGATCCCCTGCCCCTCGACGATGAACCTCGAGCCGGTGAACTTGATCGCGTCTACCTTCAGGGCGACCGGCTCGCCGAGGACTACGATGGTGAGGGGCCTGATCGCCCCGCTGCCCTCGGCTGTCTTATAGGTCCCGGCGATGGTGTAGATCCCCGGCGGGGCATCTTCTGGGACGTGGACCCCGTAGCTCAAGGTCGTGGTGGGGGCGCTCAGCCAGAGCCACTTCTGCTCGCTGGGCTTGTAGAATGCCCCGGCGTTGTCGAGCGGCGTGACCGTCCACCCCGCGGGCAGCTCGGCGGCCAACAGCAGCCCTCCCGCTTCACCGCCGCTCACCTGGACCTGGATGGTGACGGTGAAGCTCCCGCCAGGCGCCACCTGGGTGGGTGACGCCTGGTGGTCGATCTCGAGTCCTACCGCTGATGCTGATGCTGATGCCGATGCTGCTGTTGGCCTACCGGCGAAAAAACCGAAGAGCCAGTCGAAGAGGCTGAAGCCCCTCTTCGGCTTGGATTCGGTCTCAACCGCTGCCCCGCTCACCGCCGCTGACACCGGCGTGCCTGCGATCCACAGCTCGACCAGCTCGAGCACCTTATCGTCGTCGATCACCAGGGCATCGGTCCCCGGCACCGGCGTGCTCGCGATCCACAGCTCGATCGCCCAGATGATGTCCGGGTCCTCGATTATGGTGGGGTCGCCGGTGTGCTGGGCCACCGCCTGCTCGATCGTGAGGGCCGGCGGGCCGACCACGGTGAAGCTGCCCGACTTGCTGGTGTCGGCGGCCACCTCAGCCCGGTAGGTCCCCGCCTCGGTCGGCCTGTATTTGAAGACGATCTCGGTGGTGGCGTCCTTGTTCACCGTCGCCGTCTTGGCGTCCTCCGCTATGACGTTCCCCACAGCGTCGGTGATGGTCAGCTTGACTTGTCGGGTTCCCCTTTCCGTCCCGGTGTTCTTGATCGTGGCGGTGATCGTCACCTCCTCACCGACGTCGACGCTGGTCGGGCTGATGCTGAGCTCGAGGACCTCGAAGAATGCCCCGGTCTTCACCGCGGGCTCCAGGAGCCACGGCTCGAAGATCACCTTATCGGAGACCTCGCTCCCCGCGCCCAGGGGGTTCTTCGTCGGGTGGAACGGCCCGGAGGGCTCACCCCACCAGTTCTCCGTGGCGTCGATCTCCTCAGCGGGCCCCAGCCCGGTGGCGTCCATCCCGAACCGCCCACGGCGGGCGACGATGTTATTCCGGTGGATCTGGTTGTCCCGGAGCTTGTTCACCTTGATCCCGATCTCCTGGCCCCTGATGTCGTTCTCCGTGATGGTCACCCCGGTGGAGTCCAGCAGGATCCCGATGCCGAAGGTGCCCGCGATCCGGTTGCCCTTGACGGTGATGTCCATCCCGCGGTTGATGACCGCGAGCCTGATCCCTGTGCCGTTCCCCGAGAAGACGTTGTTCAGGACGTCGACATCGGTGAGGTCCCCGCTGACGTCGAAGAGGAGCCCCTCCTCGCTGTTATCGTTGACCTCGGGGTTGCCCTCGACGGTGATCGCCCGGCCATCCCCGTTGATGGTGAAGTGGAACCCCACCTGGCTGCCGCTGGCCTTGTTGGCCCGCAGGGTGACGTTGTTCATGTCCTCCGCCGCGTCGAGGTAGACCCCCGCGCCGATGCTGTCGTGATTGCGATCGTTCGCGGAGAATTCACCGTTCTCGATGCTCACCTCGGTGATGTCCTCCGTGGAGTTGATGAACACCCCGTGGTCATCGTTGGCGTCCGCGGTCACCTGCCCTAGGGTGACGGCCCGGACGGTCTCCCCGGCGACGGCGAGGCCGTTGCCCGCGCCTATGGGCGCGCTAGCCCCGTTCAGGTTGAACGTCCCTCCTGTCACGGTCACGTTGAGGACATCCCCTGGGAAGGGCGGCTGGGCGGCCGGCGGGAAGAAGTAACCGCTGAAGGCGTTGCCGAGCGCATCCAGGCGGACGCCCGAGCCGCCGTTCTGGTTGGCAGTGACGCCGTCGAGCTCGATGTTGGTGATGTCCTCGAAGCTGGAGAGCTCCAGGCCGTGGCCCGCGGTGCCCGGGATCAGCCCCGGTGCGAGCCCCAGCCCGTTCTTGATGAACTGGTTGCCGCCGGTGAACCGGATCTCGCTCACCTCCCCGGTGACGCTCCCGAGGAAGACGCCCCGCACGGCGTTCTCGCGGCTCTCATTCCCCTCGAAGACGATCCGCGAGATGTCCCCGTTGACCACCGCCGCGAAGCCGTCCCCGTAGCTGGGGACGATGCCGTTGGTGCCGTTGTTCCGGAAGAGGTTGCCCGAGATCTCCGAGCCCTCGAAGTCCCCCCGGTTGGCCAGGAGGACGCCGTTGCCGGCGTTCAGCCGGAGGGTGTTCTCCTCGAGCTTGAGGTTTCCGATGTCGCCGCCGTTGAAGAAGGCGATCCCGTCGAGGAGCAGCGGGGTCCCCCCGCCACCGTTATCGCTGATGACGTTGCCCCGGATGACGATGTCATCCAGGTCGGTCACCCCGCCGCCGGCGACCGGCAGGATCCCCGTGAAGGTGCCCGCCCCGTCGAAGAGGATCCCGGGGCCCCAGTTGCCCGTGATGCCCTGATCGGGCGTGGCGCCCCGGTTGTCCGCGATGGTGAGGCTCGATATGTCGCCGCTGTTGAGGAAGGCGATCCCCGCGCCGATGTTCGTGGCCACGAAGCCGTTCTGCTGGATGACGTTCTCGACGATGGAGACGCTCTCGATGGTGGTGACGCTGTTGGCGAAGAGGATCCCGCTGTCCCCGCTGCGGAGGATCTCATTCCGGGAGATGGTGAGGTTCTCTATCCCGCTGCTGTTCCCGAAGTGGATCGCGTCGCCCCCGTTGGAGTCGAAGGCGTTACCGCTGATCCAGACGCCCTCCTCGGGGTTGCTCCCGCCGACCGTGGTGACCGCGGGGTCGAACCGGATGCCGTTGCCGCCGTTCCCTCGGAAGTCATTCCCCTCGAAGCGGAAGGTCTTCACGGCTCCCGGGGTGAGGATCTCGATCCCATCGCCGTCGTTGTCGGTGATGAAGTTGTTCTGGATGGTGATGTCCTCGTCGGCCTCCCCCGGAGGGGTGGCCCCCCCGCCGATCACGATCCCCGCGCCGGTGGAGCCCCTGATGGTCAGCCCCTGATCGGGCGCGCTCCCGCCGATGGTCACGTTGTCCCGCTCGATGCTGAACACCGGGGTCGCCCCCTGGACGATGGTCACCGCTGCGCCCTCACGAGAGCGGATGGTCAGGCTCCTCAAGGTGACCGTCACGGTGCCGAGACCGGTGAGATCATAGGTCCCGGGCGAGAGGACGCAGGTGTCCCCATCCGTCGAGGCTATCCCGGCATCTGGACCCGAGACGAGGGGCGCTCCTGTAGCGCAGTTGATCAGGTCCTGGGCGGTGGTGACCCGCAGCTCCCGGCCGAAGGCCAGGCTGCTGATCGCGAGCGCTAACGCCAGGGCTATCGCTGCGATCAATACCGTCCGAGCTCTCGGTCCGAATCTGCTCAATTTCACTTTCTACCTCCTTCTTCCGAGTTTCTGTTTCTTGTTCTTTCTTCTACCTATACCTATACCTATTGTCAGCTCCTCCGTCGTCAGCACACTTGAATTCAGGGTAATCCGATTCCAAGTCCGACCTGTCCCAAGAGTGCTGGTCGCGATAGCACCACCTCCTCCAGCTCCAATCAGCATCATATCCCCGGTTAGAAGACGAACTCCGCGCTCAGGACCAGGGTGTCGCCTACGCCCTCGCCGACGATCGCCCTGTTCTGGACCCAGGCGAAGTCGATGAAGAGTGGCGCGAGGTTCAGCCCCGCACCGGCGGTGAAGCTGAGCTCGACGCCCTCGGGCTTGAACGCCCCGGCCCTGATCCTGATCACGTCCAGGTTCAGCTCCACCCCGAACCGCATCGTCGAGGCGACGTCCTTCCCGAAGTCATACTCCGCGGCGAGGAGGATGTTGTCCATGACGTAGGCGGCCCCGAGGCGGAACATCGAGCCCACCAGGTCGACCGCGCCGGTGGTCCATCTGATCCGGGTGTCGCCGATGTCGAAGGCCGCCGCGCCGAGTGAGAGCCCGCCGCCCATCGTCACCAAGAGGCCGGCGTCGAAGCCGAACCCGCTGGCGCTCTCCCCGGCGAGCGTCTGGGAATAGGATTTGACGGTCCCGCCGGCGTAGCCGATCCCAGCAATCGTCATCGCTACGGTGCCACCGAAGCACATCTCGCTGTCGTTGATCGTCCCGATCAGGTTCCCCTGCTCATCGTATTGGGGTATCCCGGTGATCGACAGGCCGAGGTAGCTCCCGGCGACCGCCATCCCGGCGATCGTGGTGATCCCGGAGATGTAGTTGAAGTTGATGTCCGCCATGAACTTGTTCGTATACATCCCGCCGATCCTCGGCCCGCCGGCGAGCGCCACCCCCGCGGGGTTCCAGTAGGTCGCGGAGTAGGAGTCGGCGACGGCGACGAAGGCCCCGCCCATCCCGAGCGCACGGGCATCCACCCCGTCGCGCAGCCCGGCGAAGGCCCCGAGGCCCTCCTCGGCCAGGGCGGCGAAGCCGGCGATGAGGATCAGCGCCAGTCCGATACCAAGAGCTCTTTTCATCTTTCTCTTTACCTCCTTACGTGCGTGCTTTCTGTCTTCTCGTTTCGTTACTTCCATTGCTTCGCATCGCTTCCCTCGCTTCACTCATCTTGCTTTCTTTCCCCTGGCCCCCCAGGGCCGTCACCACCACACCACTAGAGGGGCCCTGGGGGGCCTCGCTCTCACCTCGCCTCTCACTAAGCTACCGGGTGATGACCAGCTTCATCACCGAGCTAGTCACCCGCTTCTCCCGGCCGATCGCCTCAATTATATAGAGGTAGACCCCGTTTGCGAGCGGCAGCCCGGCCATGTCCGTCCCGTCCCAGGTGAGGCTCGCGCCGGCGACCTCCCCGGAGTCGTAGACCAGCCTCCCGGTGAGGTCATACACCCATACGTGGACCTTCTGGATGCCGACGCCGACCACCTTGAACATGGTGGTGACCACCAAGGGGTTCGGCTGGTTGAGGAAGGCCTCGACCTCCATCACCGGAGCCTCGATGTGGACCTCATCGCTGGAGACGTCCTCGGGATCGTCCGGGTCGGTGTAGGTCGCCCTCAAGGTGTCGGAGGGCTGGACCTCGATCATCGCCCCGGAGCCGGGCTCACCGGTGGTGATCGGCTCGCTCCGGAAGACCCCGGTGTCGGGGCCGGTCTCCACCAGCTTGACCGTCACCTTGACCCCGGTGCGGGGGTTCTCCACCCACAGGGCGCCCTCGTCGATCACGTCGGGGACCCCGGCGGTGCGGTTCTCATCCCGGTCGTCGACGGTGACGTAGACGGTGTCGCCGACGACGTAGTAGGCCACGTCCCGCCCCTGCGCGTCGGTGAACCGGGTGGTGCTAGGGGTCTTGAGCGGGACGATCGGCCGCGGGAGGATCTCCGCCTTGGTGAGCGCGAAGTCACCGGGGTTGCTCGGGTCCTGGTAGTAGGCGAAGATCAGGTCGCGGTCCTCCACCTGGAGGGTGCCGTCGCCCGGCTTGATCCCCTCGACCGGCCGCCTGAGGGGGAGCCCCGCCCGGCTGAAGAACACCCCGGTGTTCGGGCCGGTCTCCTCCAGGGTGATCACCTCTTCATCCCCGGTGTTGAGGTCCTTCACCACGACCTCGAGGGTGTCGACCAGGTCGTAGCTCTCGTTCTGGTCAGGGTCGGTCACCTGGACGAAGAGGTCCTCCCCGATCTTGTAGCGGTCGACCGGCTCCTGCAGGTCGCTGGTGAAGGCGATGTTCACCGTGCCTTTACCGTCGAACACCTCGGTGTCGGTGATCTCCGCCACCGCGAAGACGATGTCGAAGGTGTCGAGGCTGGGGTCGACCCAGTCCTGATAGCGCACGTAGAGGTGGTCGCGGTTGTAGACGGCGATGTAGCCGGGGACGTCCTCGCCGGCCAGCTCCCGCTGGCCGATGTCACTATCTACGGGGACAATCTTGATGTAGTCGGTGTTGCGGAAGACCCCGGTGTTGGTCCCGGTCTCGACCAGCTCGAGCCCCATCTCCCGCCCGGCGTGGACGTCGACGATGTCCACGTAGACCTTCTCCACCCGGTCGCTGTCGATGTTGGCATCGACATCCCGGACGGTGATGAAGAACTCCTCGCCGATCCGGAACTGGGCCTTCTCCCGGCCGGCCTCGTCGGTGAAGGCCACCGTGGAGGGGTTCGGCTCGGCGATGTCCGCCATGTCCAGCGTGAAGTCGCTCATATCGTTGGGATCGGCCAGCCCCGGTCCGACCACCGGCACGGCCGCCACCTCTACGGGCGAGTCCAGCCGGATCGGCTCCACCCCGGTGGCACGGGCCATCCCGGTGATGGTGAACACCCCGGGGGCCATCCCCGCGGTCGCCCGGTAGCTCCACTCCTTGGTCTCACCCGGCCCTAGGTCCTGGACGAAGTTGGTCACGCTGGCCGGGGTGAAATCATCCGGCAGGGTGTCCTTGAAGGCCACCAGCTCCAGGGTGGCATCGGTCAGGTTGGTGATCCTCACCGTCACGGTGAAGGTCTCACCTGGGGCCACCACATCGGGCGTGATCCGGGTGAACTCGATCCCGTCGGTCTTGGTCACCACCGCCTGGGCTATCACCGAGGCGACGCTCCTCCCGGCGGCCTCCGCCGCGACGGTGATCGGGGTGGAGAGCTCGAAGGGCGAGATCCCCACCGCTTTGGCCTTCCCCTCGATCGTGTAGCTCCCCGGGGTGGTGGTAGCCGTCACGGTGTAGGTGAACTCGGCTGAGGCGCCCGGATCGAGGCTGGTGGCGAAGTCGGTCTTGCTCTCCGGGGAGAAGCCCGCTGGCAGGCTGTCGGTGAACGCCGGTAGCTGCAGGGCCACGGTGCCCTTGTTGGTCAACCTCACGGTGACGGTGAAGCTCGCCCCGGGGGCCACCTTCTTGGGGTGCTCCCGGCAGAACTCGAGCACCCCCGTGGGATCGGTGGCGCACATCGGCACGGGCGGGGGCGGCGGTGGAGCCACCGGCGCGGGCGACCGGTAGTAGACCACGATCGTGTCCTTGTCCCGGACGGGGAGGGCCTTCTCCCCCGGAGCCGGACCCAGATGGTCGTAGAGCACGATCCCATCAGGGTTGCGGAAGACGCCGGTGTCCGGGCCGGTCTCCACCAGGGTGAGCCGGAGCTGGGCCTTCGGCTCGCCGGCGAGCATCAGCCGGGGGTTCTCCAGGACGACGTCCTCGATCATCTGGATGGTGTGGGGGTCGGTGTTCTCATCCGGGTCGGTGAGGGTGACGAAGATCACATCCCCGACGTTGAACATCGGGATCTCCTCGCCCGCTATGTTGGTGATCTTGATCTGGGCGGGGGTGAAGCTCACCTTGGCCTGGTCGACGTCGATGTCGGTGGGGTCGCTGGGGTCGCGGTAGTAGACCCAGATGGTGTCGTTATCCCAGACCTCGAGCACCCCGTTGTTGGGGGTGGGTTTCTCACCGGCTTTCAGCCCCCGCAGCCGGATCCCGGGGCTCACCCGGAACTCGCCCGTATCCGGCCCGGTCTCATACAGGGTCAACGATCCGACGCTCGTCTCCTCATCCCCGGTGGCGGGATCGATGAGCTTGACCGCCGGCAGGCGGCCCTTCAGCCCATCCTCGAGCCACTCCCGCCAGATCAACTCCACCTCGTCGGAGTCGCGGTTCTCGTCGGGGTCGATGACCGTGATATAGAGGGTGTCGCCCGTCTTCCACAGGTCCACCGGCTTGCCGGCCACGTCGGTGATCATGACCTGGCCCTTGCTGGCCAGCGCCGGTGGGGAGATTGCTATCGCCGCTAGGGTGAAGATGAGGAGAGCGCTAGAGAATAATCCGATTAGCTTCCTTTTATTCTCCACTTGCATACCTCCTTTGTTTGATCTGTTTCCTTCCCGACCAATCTGCTAATAGTAACTTCTCTCCCATGCCCATGATTGTTCTCCATTTTCGAGTTTCTGCAGTATAGATCACCTCCTACACCAGAGCATCTTAACATCATCAAACGGCCCTTCTACTCATGCTGGTGTTTTAATTGTTGGATTGAAGCTTCCTGCGGCATAATTTGCCCTAAAGTTTACCATGAGCCTTCTACCATGTCAACCCCAGTGCCCGAAGGATCGATAGTTTGGTAGACTTTATACCAACAGGTGGGCCTTCGCTGCTCCTCGATGTCAACCTCCACTCCCTGCCCGCCCTTTTGGGCTCGAGCTTGGCCGCATCCTAGCATATTTTCCCCCGGTTGTCAAGAGAATCCCTTTCCCTCCCAGGGAGGGCCCATAGCCCGCTGATCCTCTCCCTTCTTGCTGAATTGCCCTTGAGCTCGAGTTTAGACCCCAAAGGGGGCCTTCTGAAGGAAGTTTGTCCATCAGGAGGGTGATAGCAGTCAACCTGGGGGTAGAAATCCGCTCTAAATCCCATTCCCTTCCGCCTCTGTTTGCCTTTAAGCCCACATCCGCCCGTTAGCTCTCCCCTTTGCCCTCTTCTTCCCTCTCTCCTCCCTCCTCTTCCTCTTCCTCCCTCTCCTCCGCCCGCTTCCGGGCCTCGCGGGCCGCCACCATCTGCTCCTCCAGCCAGCGGTCGATGACCGACTTCTTGAACCGCCAGCGGTTGCCCAGCTTCACCCCGGGGATCTCTCCGGCCTCGGCCTTCCGGTAGACCCAGTTCTTGCTGAAAGAGAGATACTCGGCCAGTTCTTCGGCGGTCATCACTTCCTTTGCCTCTTTCTCCAACTCCCGTCTCCTCCTCGCCTCGTAAAGGTTGGCTTAACTATACCGAGTGTGCCGAGGGTTGTCAACCCCTTTCGATCCATCTGCTTTTGCCCCGACTGTGGCCTGCTCTTTGCTCCAACCTGGGCTTTTAGCCGCCTGGGGCCCTCATTTGCGCCCAAGTCGCTCGATCGTTGCCGCTGGATGCTCAAGCTCCCCGCTTCGCCCCGTCTGCGCTCACCGGGCCGTCGATCAGCTCGCGGATCTCCTGCCCCTGGATTTCGTTTGTTCGCCCCCGCGGCCCGATTGGCATGAGCGCGCCGCCGCGGGGGCTCGCAGTGCGCGGACCCGCGCGAGGTTCAACCTGTCGGCCTCGGAGTCCAGCTTCTCCTCCTCGTGGAGCATCTTCGGCGTCTCCAGGATGAACGGCAGCTCGCGCAAGATGGGGTGGTTGACGATCGCTCGGAAGCCCGCCAGGCCGATCCGCCCCCGGCCGATGTGCTCATGGCGGTCCTTGCGAGAGCCGAGAGGGTGTCGGGAGTCGTTCAGGTGCACCAACCGGAGCCGCTCCAGGCCGACCGCCCGGTCCAGCTCCGCCAGCGCCCGCTCCACGCCCGCGGCGGTGGAGAGGTCATATCCCGCGGCGAAGGCATGGCAGGTGTCGAAGCATACGCCCAGCCGCTCCGGCTGGGCGCCGGCCTGTTCGATCAGCGCTCCCAGTTCCTCGAATCGGCCGCCGAGGGTCGTGCCCCCGCCGGCGGTGTTCTCCAGCAGCAGCCGGACCGGGAGGTGAGCCGTCCGGCCTAGAATTATCCTCAGAGCCTCGCCGGCGCGCTCCAGACCGCGATGGAGCCCCCGGCCCATATGTGCCCCGACGTGGGTGCACACCTCCGGGATGCCCAGCTCCCCGGCCCGCTCCAGCTCGGCGGTCACCGCCGCGATCGAGCGCTCCCAGAGCCCCGGGTCGGGCGAGGCCAGGTTGATCAGGTAGATCGTATGGATGGCCACGTAGCGGACGAAGCTCTCCTGCCAGCGGGCGCGGAACCCCTCCACTGCCGCCCGGGGGAGCGGCGAGGAGAGCATCCGCCAGCTCCGCGCGTTGTGCGAGAAGATCTGCACCGCGGTCATGCCCAGCTCCTCCGCCACATCGAAGACCCGCTCAAGCCCACCGGCGATCGAGAGGTGGCACCCCAGGAGGAAGTCCTGCCCGGGGCGGGAGCGGCCCCTCCCTGAAGAGCACATACCTGAACCTGCTGGGCGGCCCATCTCATCCCCCTATATCTTAATTCACAAGCGGAGCCCGAAGAGCCGGATGGCGTTCTCCGTGGTCACCCGGCAGACCTCGCTGAGCGGGCGGCGGTGGAGCTCAGCCAGCGCCTGGGCGACGTAGCGCACATAAGCAGGCTCGTTCCGCCTGCCGCGGTGGGGCACCGGCGTGAGGAACGGCGCATCGGTCTCGACCAGGGTCCTCTCCAGGGGCACCCCCGGGATGAGCCTCCGCTGGCGCGCCCTCCCGAAGGTGAGCGGCCCGCTCAGGCCCAGGTAGAGCCCGAGTTCGAGGAACCGCCCCGCGATGTCCGGCGAGCTCGAGAAGCTGTGCACGACCCCCCGCAGCCGGGGGCGGTATCCCTCCAGCAGGGTCAATAGCTCCTCATCCGCCTTGCGGTCGTGAAGGATCACCGGCCTCTCCAGCTCCCGGGCGAGCTCCAGTTGCGCTTTTAGCACCTGGAGCTGGGCCTCCCGCGGGCTGTAGTTCCGGTAGAAGTCGAGCCCCAGCTCGCCGAGGGCCACCACCCGCTCGTGCGCCGCCAGCGCGCGCAGCTCCTCCTTCAGCCCCTCCAGGTCACCGGCATAGCGCCGCGCCTCATGTGGGTGGACCCCCACCGCGGCGTATAGCCCGAACTCCTCCGCCAGGGCGACCGCCCGGCGGCTCGACTCCAGGTCGATCCCGACGGTGATGACCTGGACGCCCTGCTCGTGCGCCCGGGCGATCACCTCCGCGCGGTCGGGGTCGAATTGGGGCATGTCCAGATGGGCATGGGTGTCGATGAGCTCCGGCTTGGCCATCCCTCGCATCCTCATTCGAACTCCCGCAGCACCCCATGCATCCCGGCGATCAGGTCGCCGGCGATCTGGGCCCGCTCACCCATCCTCGGCTTCAACCTGTCCGCGATCAGCCCGTGGAGGTAGACCCCGCACGGGGCGGCCTCCTCCGGCGGGAGCCCCTGGGCGAGCAGCCCCGCGATCATCCCGGTGAGGACGTCCCCGCTCCCGCCGGAGGCGAGCCCCGAGTTGCCGGTGCTGTTGATCCAGACGAACCCATCGGGGCGGACGATCACCGTCGGGACGCCCTTCAAGACCAGGATCACCCCGAACTCCGCGGCGAACCGCCGCGCGACCCCGACCCGGTCGGCCTCGATCTCCTCGATCTCCAGCTTGATCAGCCGGGAGAGCTCCCCGGGGTGGGGCGTCAGGACCAGCGGCACCTGCGCTTCTTTCAGCACCTCCGGCTCATCGGCCAGGACGTTGATCCCATCGGCGTCGAGCACCGTTGGGAGCTTCGCCCCCCTCAGCAGAGCTTTCACCAGCCGAGCCGTCTCGGGGTGGCGGCTCAGCCCCGGCCCGACCGCCAGCACGTCCTGCCGCTCGATCAGCTCCTGGATCTCCGGCAGCGCGGCCTCGGCCAGCGCGCCATCGACCTCCGGCAGCGGGCGGGTGATCACCTCGGTGAGCTTCGCCTCCAGGATCGGATTGAGGCTCGCCGGGATGCCCAAGGTCACGAGCCCCGCGCCGGCGCGCAGCGCCGCTAGGGCCGTCAGCGCCGCCGCACCGGTGTAGCCCCGCGAGCCGGCGATCACCAGGACACGGCCGTAGGTCCCCTTATGGGAGTAGGCCCGCCGGGGTGGCAGCTTCCCCGCGACCCACTCCTTGTCGATCAGCTCCAGCTTGGACTCATACCGCTCGATGAGCGACCTGGGGTAGCCCACCTCGGCCAGCTCCAGCTCGCCGACGTAGTCCCTGCCGGGGTAGAGGAGCAAGCCGAGCTTCGGGAGGGCCATCGTCACCGTCACGTCGGCGCGGACGCACGGGCCGGGGACATGGCCGGTGTCGGCCTCCAGCCCGGAGGGGAGGTCGACGGCCACGATCATCTTGGCCGGGTCGGCAGCCCTAGCAGCATTGATCAGCTCGACCGCGCGGGCGTAGGGCTCGCGGAGGGGCCCGCGGACCCCCACCCCCAAGAGCGCATCGATGATCACCTCGGCCCAGGCGAGCGCACCCTCCAGCTCGGCCAGGCTCGCCCCATCCGGGAGGAACTCCACCCTGCCCAGGCCGCTCTCGGTGATGAACCGGGCTTGGGCCCCGGCTGCCTCCGTGAGCCCGCTGGGATCACCAGCTCCGACGATGAAGGTCTTGACCTTCGCGCCCAGGTTGAGGAGGTGCCGTGCGGCGACCAGCCCGTCGCCGCCGTTGTTCCCCCGCCCGGCGGCGACCACCACGCGGGCACCCTCCAGCTTGGCCAGATACTTCTTCAGGGCCAAGACGACGCTCCGCCCGGCGTTCTCCATCAGCACCAATACGGGCAGGCCCAGCCCCTCGATCGCCTGGCGGTCGAGCTCGGCCATCTGCTCGCCGGTCAGGACCTTCATCGCTCGGGGAATTGTAAGCTCAAGCGGCCGGCGAGTCAAAATAGCTGATGAAAACAGCCGTTTGGCCGGTGAGCCTCCGGGCTGTATCCTTACTTTTGAGGGGAGAAGGGCGGGCAAGTTTGATTTGAGCTAAGCGAGGATATCGAGTGAGGTGGGTGAGGAGGTAAGCGATGGACACAACCGCGATGACCATGCGGGCCGGATCCAGACGGGGTGGACTCCTCCTCCCCCTTCCAGCCCTAGTTTTGGCCTTAGCGCTGGGGCTGGGGCTGAGTCTGGGTCTAGGCGTGGGCGGCTGCGGGCTCCTCGGCCAGGCGCCGGTGGCGATCATCGAGGCCGCGCCCACGGTGGGTCGGCCGCCGCTTACGGTCCAGTTCGATGCCACTCGCTCCTTTGACCCGGATGGCTCCATCACCGCCTATCGGTGGGACTTCGGCGACGGCACCGCCGCCAGGGGGCCCAAGGTGAGCCACACCTACACCAGCGCGGGCTTCTTCCTGGTCACCCTCACGGTAGTGGACGACGGCGGCAGGCGCGGCCGGGATACCCTGGTAGTGAGGTGCTTCGGCTTCGCGCGGCAGGACCTAGAGGTGGGCGAGCGGCCCAGCAGCGGGGTGGTCGCCGACCTCGACCGCGACGGCGATCCCGACCTGGTGGTGCTCAACGAGTTCTCCGACACGATGACGGTGGTGCTCAGCGGGGGCGATGGGAGAGAGGGCTTCCACCCCGAGTCCGAGGAGATGCGGGTCGGGGATGGGCCGGCGGCTGCCGTAGCGGCCGACCTCGATCACGATGGGCTGGTCGACCTCGCGGTGGCCAACCTGATCGGGGGCACCGTCTCGATCCTCTTTGGCAACGGCGATGGGAGCTTCAAGGCCCCACAGGAGGTCCCCGCCTGCGCCGGGCCGATCGCCCTTGTCGCGGTGGACCTCGACCACGACGAGAACCTAGACCTGGCGGTGGTGTGCGACTTCTCCGATGAGGTCCTCTTGCTCTGGGGCCGAGGCGACGGGAGCTTCACCCGAGGGAATGCGCTCAAGGACGAGCGGCTGGGGAACCTCAAGGGGCTCGACTGGGGCGATTTCGACCGCGACGGCAACCCCGACCTGGCCGTCCTCGCCCAGGAAAGCTCCAACATCGGGGTCTTCCTCGGCAGCGGCGCGGGCGACTTCCGCGGGCCGCTCCTCTACCCGGTGGGGCCGGAGCCGGTGGCCCTCCGCCGAGCGGAGCTGAACGGCGACGGCAAGGACGACCTGGTGGTCCTCCGCCGGGAGGGGATAGAGCTCCTGCTCGGGCGGGGCACCGGCGAGGAGGCCTTCTACCCACCGGTGCCGGTAGAGGTCGAGATGGGGGTGGGAGCTGAGACCCCGGTCGAGCTCACCTCACTCCGGGTGGTGGACCTCGATGAGGACGGCCACCTCGACCTGGTGGTGACCGACGCCGGGCAGGATCGGGTGAGCCTCCTCCTCGGCCGAGGTGGAGGAGGAGACAGCAAGATCAAGATCGAGTTCGAGCCGCCGGTGAGCTTCCCCACGGCTGAGGAGCCGGTCTGGTGCGGAGCCGGCGACTTCAACCGCGACGGGAGGCTCGACCTGGCCGCCGTCGCCCGGGAGGAGGGCACGGTCACCATCCTGCTCAACATCACCGCTTACGCCCGCTGATTACCCCGTTGAGGAGCCCGGCCCCCTCCAAGAGGGCGAGCACCTCCCTGGCTACCTCATCGGCGGATTTGCCGGTGACGTCGAGCCACCTGATCTCGGGGTCGCGCCTGAAGAAGGTGAGCTGGCGCTTGGCCAACCGCCGGCTGTTCCGCTTGATCAGCGCGATCGCCCGCTCGAGCGAGATCCTCCCGGCGAAGTGGGCGAAGAGCTCCTCGTAGCCGATCGTCCGGTAGGCCGGCGCCTCCTCGGGGATCCGCCCCTCCTCGAAGAGCCGGCGGGCCTCCTCGATCAGCCCCTGCTCGACCATCCGGTCGACCCGCTCCTCTATCCGCCGGTAGAGGGCCGCGCGGTCCATCACCAGGCCGAGCTTGAAGAACCTGTAGGGGAAGGGCTCGGAGTCCCGCTGGAGCTCGCTTATCGGCCGGCCGGTCAGCTCGTAGACCTCCAGGGCGCGGACGAGCCGCTGGCGGTCGTGCGGGTCTATCCTCCTTGCCGCCTCGGGGTCGACCTCCTCTAACTTTTTATATAGCTCCTCGAGCGGGAGGCGGGCGAGCCTCCGGCGGAGCACGAGGTCCGCCGAAGGGCCCTGGAAGAAGCGCCCGGTGAGCGCCTGGACGTAAAGGGTGCTCCCGCCGACCACCAGCGGTAGCCGCGAGCGGGCCCGGATCTCCCCGATCAGGCGGGCGACGTCCCGGCGGAACTGCATCACGTCGTAGCGTTCATGCGGCTCGCGGATGTCGATGAGGTGGTGAGGGACGAGTAGGCGCTGCTCGGGGGTGGGCTTGGCCGTCCCGATGTCCAACCCCCGGTAAAACGAGCGGGAGTCGGCGGAGATGAGTTCCACCTCCACTCCCATCTCCGCCTTCAGCCTGCAGGCGAGCGCGAGTGCGACCTCGGTCTTACCTACCCCCGTCGGGCCGAGGATGAGCGGGAGGGGCGGATGCCTCTCACCCCCACCTCCACCTCCACCCACAGGCGCAGGCTCACCGCTCACTCTTCACTGGAGAGGAGCTCGCGGA
>CAZCTZ010000015.1:0-16139 GCA_964501855.1 uncultured Thermotogae bacterium | reverse complement strand
TCTTGAGTTCTGCGGCCTTCTTCACCACGGGGAAGAGCCGCGGGTCGTCCGCGGCCATCTTGAGGTTCGAGGGATGGATCTTCAGCCCGCGCAAGCCGAGCTCCCTGACCGCCCGCTCCAGCTCGGTCGCTACCTGCCAGGTCCCGGTGTAGATGTCACCCAAAGTGCAGTCCGCAAAGGCGATGAACTTCCCCTTGGAGTCCCTCATCAGCTCGGCCTGGCGGTCGTTGTTGGCCCGCAGCCAGTCCTTGCGCTCATCGCCTGTGAGCGGGAAGTATTCAGGGTGGTTGATGGGCAGGATCACCGCCCGCTCCACGTTGTTCTTTTCCATCGCCTCGAGCATCATCTCCGGGGTGTTCAGCTTGAGGTCTGTATCCTCACGCTCGTGGAGCACCACGTGGGCATGGAAGTCGATCTTCGGGACCTCTTGCCAGCGCGACTTGCTCACTTCGGGTCGGTTAGATCGTCTCCCGGCGGAGCCACTCCAGGTAATCGGGGTTGCCCTTGGCGATGGGCATAGCCAGGATCTCCGGGACCTTGTAGGGGTGGGCCGCCTTGATCGCCGATTCGATCCGCGCGTAATCGGCGGCCTTGGCCTTGATCAGGCAGAGCCACTCCTCGGCCTCCTCGAGCTTCCCCTCCCACCAGTAGCGGCTCCTCATCGGGCCGAGGACCTGGACGCAGGCGGCCAGTCGCCCTTCCAAGAGCTTCCGCGCGATCTCCTCGGCCTTCTCCCTCGAGTCGACTGAGGTGATCACCTGGATGAACTCGGCCTCTGCTTCCACCTTCTCGGTCTCAGTCTGCCAAGCGGTGCTCTGACTCGAGGATCAGCGCTACGACCTCGGCGCTCTGGCGGCGGATCTGGTGTAGCGCTGCCGCGATCTTGCTCCCCACGGGGTCGTGCAGCTGATCGGCCAGCTCCGAGGCCTCCGCGAGATACGGCCCTGCCTGCTCCATCAGGTGCCGCAACCGGTCCAAGACCGCCTGCTCCGTGGGCATGGGGTTCACCTCTCCTATTATCTTATCACTTATTGCCTAGCCCAAGCAGCTCCTCCAGGCGGGCACGGTCGAACCCCACCACGATCTCGCCGTCGATCTCGATCACGGGGACGCCCATCTGGCCGCTCTTCCGGATCATCTCCTCGGCCTTCGCGGGGTCCTCAGCAACGTTATATTCGGTGTATTCGACCCCGTGCTCCTCCAAGAACCGCTTCACCGCAGCGCACCACCCGCATCCCGGCGCGGTGTAGACCTCAACTTGCGGCATCCTACTAGCACCTCCATATCATGAGCAAGAAGGATCAAGATCTCCAGCAAGCGCAAGATAGCCCCTCAGGAGCTCCTCGACCTCCTCCTGGGCCCGGCCCCGCTTGAGGGTGTAGCCCTGCAGGTGCAGGATCAGTGGGCCACCCTGCCCAAGGCGCTCCGTGCAGCGGGATAGACCGGCACCTCAGCGCAGTCCCGATCTTGTCCTGCTCATCGGGCATCCTGATGATCCCACAGATCTGGCCAGGGGCCCCGTCCCGGCAGCCGGGCCTTCATCCCCTTGAGCTCCTCCTCCACGAGGCGCATCACAACCCGCCTCACCTCACCCCGACGCTCTTTAGGACCTCCCGGAGGAACTGGTGCTCCGGGAGGGCCCCCACGAAGCTCACCCGCTCGTTGACCACCATGTGGGGCACCGCTGAGATGCCATATCTCGCGGTGAGCTCCTCGAAGTCGGTCGCCATGACCATATCCGCGGTGACGTGCTCGCTGACCAGGGCGAACTTGTGCGCGGTGCGCACCGCTCGGGGGCAGTAAGGGCACATCGGGGTGACGAAGACCTGGATGTGGACCTCGCTATCCAGTTCCTCGAGCTCCTTGACGATCTCCCAGGGGAGGTCCGCCTCGCCACGGGAGACGTCGATGATGCCCTCCACCAGCGAGTCGAACTCATACCCCGCAGGGGTGCCGAAGAACCTGATCCCGTAGATCTTATCGGGGCGGGCGAGGACGATCGCCGGGGCCTTGTCCACCTGGAGCCCCTCCGCCGCGGCGCGCTCTCGGTGGAAGTCGTAGCGCTTGACCATCAGCAGCTCGTGCAGCGGCTCGAGCTCCTCAAGGATCTGCCCGGTGGTGATCGAGGCCTCCCGGTTGCCGTCAGCGAAGAAGTGGAGGATGACCTCCCCCTGGAGCCGCTCCTCCAGCTCCTTGGCAAGATACTCCCGATCCTCCGCCGAAAGCAGGCCCATCTTCCCCCTCAGGTGCTCGTCCTCCTCGTTGAGTTTAGTTTAAATTTAAAGCTAGGGGCAGTTACCCCTACCCCGGGCTCAAGCCCCATGCTACGCTGCTGATCATGATATGATACTGATACCCCCAGGGGTATACCGAACTTCCGCTCAGTATACCGCGGTGGGGGGAGGACGCGCAAGTGCAACTGCTTCCGCTTCTGCTTGCCCTCCACAGGCGGCTCGATCTATACTATACTCCTTGAGCCGACAATAGGGAGGCGACGGAGTGGAGCCATGGCGGTGGAGCTTGACCTGAGAGGGCTACCTGTAGAATACCCTCGGCGGTTCGTCCCCCAGGGGCTCGACCTCGGCGACTGGTCGCAGGTCGAGCCGCTCTTTGAGGAGCTCGAGCGCCGGGAGCTCACCTCGCGGGAGGCGCTCGAGCGGTGGCTCCAGGACTGGTCCGAGCTGGAGGCGGCCCTGGACGAGGAGGGGACGATCCGCTACATCCTGATGACCTGCCAAACCGACGACCCGGAGCGCGAGCGGAAATACCTGGAGTTCATCGAGGAGATCGAGCCCAAGCTCAAGCCGCACATCCAGCGGCTGCGGGAGCGCTACGTGGAGAGCCCCGCCCGGGGCGAGCTCTCGAGGTCACCGCTCTACCGAGTCCTGGATCGGACCATCGCCAACCGGGTGGCCATCTTCCGGGAGGAGAACGTTCCCCTGGAGACCGAGGAGGCCAAGCTCGCCCAGCGTTACCAGAAGCTCGTCGGGGGGATGACCGTCCACTTCCAGGGGAGGGAGCAGACCCTCCAGCAGATGGCCCGCTACCTGGAGGAGCCCGACCGGGCCATCAGGCGGGAGGCCTGGGAGCTCGCCGAGGAACGGCGCCTCCGGGATCGCGAGGAGCTCGACGAGATCTACGATGAGCTGCTCGCACTGCGGCAGCAGATCGCCCGGAATGCGGGCTTCCCCAACTACCTGGAGTATGCCTTCCGCCTCCGCGAGCGGTTCGACTACACCTCCGAGGACTGCCGCCGGTTCCACGAGGCCGTCGAGAGGGAGATCGTCCCCCTCCTGCGGGAGCTCCAGCGGCGGCGCCAGAGGGAGCTCGGCCTTGCGGAGCTCCGCCCGTGGGACCTCCTGGTGGACCCCCAGGGCCGGCCGCCGCTGCGGCCCTTCACCCGGGCTGAGGAGCTCGCCCGGGGCTGCGAGGAGATCTTCCAGCGGGTCGAGCCCCAGCTCGGAGAGTGGTTCCGCAGGCTGGGGGAGCTCGGGCTGCTCGACCTTGAGAGCCGGAAGGGGAAGGCCCCGGGGGCCTATAGCGCGACGCTGGCGGAGAAGCGGCTCCCCTTCATCTTCGCCAACGCCGTCGGGCGGGACAGCGACCTCCGGACGATGCTCCATGAGGCCGGGCACGCCTTCCATGCGCTGGCGGCTCGGGAGCAGCCGCTCCACCCCTACCGGCAGGCGCCGCCGGAGTTCGCCGAGGTCGCCTCGATGGGGATGGAGCTCCTCGGCGGGGAGCACCTCGATGTGTTCTACAGCCCGGAGGACGCCGCCCGGTCCAAGCGGGAGCACCTCGAGGGGATCGTCCGCCTCCTGCCGTGGATCGCCACGATCGACGCCTTCCAGCACTGGGTCTACACCCACCCGGGCCACAGCCGGGAGGAGCGGAAGGCCTACTGGGTAGAGCTCCGCCGGCGGTTCGGGGGGATCGAGAGCTGGGAGGGCTACGAGGAGGTTCTGGAGAACTACTGGCAGCGGCAGATCCACCTCTTCGAGTATCCCTTCTACTACATCGAGTATGGGATTGCCCAGCTCGGCGCGCTCGGCCTCTGGCAGAACGCCAGGGAAGATAAGCCAGGGGCGCTGCAGGCCTACCTGCGGGCGCTGGCGCTCGGCGGCTCCCGCCCCCTACCGGAGCTATTCGCCACAGCGGGGCTGAGGTTCGACTTCTCCCGGGAGACCCTCGCCCGGGCGGCGAGAGCCCTCAAGGCCGAGCTCACCTGACATTACAGGACAGGACTTGAGATGAAGGCCAGGGTCAAGCTGGCAGGAGGAATGCAGTTTGTGGGCCGGGCGGAGAGCGGCCACGCCGTGCTGATGGATGCCGCGCCGGGCGTCGGCGGTGAGGACAGCGCCCCGCGGCCGATGGAGCTCGTCCTGATCGGGCTCGGCGGCTGCACCGGGATGGACGTCGTCTCGATCCTGCGGAAGATGCGGCTCAACTGGGAGCGGTTCGAGATCCTGCTCGAGGCCGAGCGCGCGCCGGACCACCCCAAGATCTTCACCAAGATCCACCTGGTCTATCGCATCTGGGGGGAGGTCCCCCAGGAGAAGCTGAAGAGGGCGATCGAGCTCTCGCTGGAGCGCTACTGCCCGGTCACTGCGATGCTCCGCCGCGCTGCGGAGATCACCTACGACTACGAGATCAACCCGAGCGATAGCGATTGAGCCGGACTAGATGAGAGCTTGCTGAGCTTGATTTACAGCCGCCCGGAGACCAGGTCCTCGAGATACCGCTCGATCTCCTCCAGCCCGTAGATCGTCCTCCCCCGCTCGTTGTCCTCGAACCAGGCGTCCTTGATCGTATCGTCGCGGCGGATCTCCACGTCCCGGATGCCGAAGCTCTCCACCATCCGCTTGGCTTCCCGCTCGATCGCGCTGTCCTTCACCCGGAAGATGAACCGAGGGATATCCATAGAGCCCTCACCCACTAAAGTATACCGACTGATTGGTGAAGTGGGAGGCTTGGGCTTGGCTCGGCCTAGGCTCGGTTCAGGAGCTGGTGCTCGCCCCCCTCAGGACCTCCTCCATCGCTTCGCTCGCGCGGAGGATGTCCTCGTGGCTTACGTCGAGGTGGGTGACCAGCCGGATCCGCCGCGGGCCGATGGCATGCACCAGCACGCCCTGCTCCCTCATCCGCGCGGCGAACTCCTCGGCGGCCATCCGCTTGAGGGTGAAGATGACGATGTTCGTCTCTACCGGCTCGAGTTCGATCAGCTCCGGCTCGAACTGCCTCAGACTCTCGTGGAGCAGGTGGGCGTGCTCGTGGTCCTCCGCGAGCCGGTCGATGTGGTGCTCCAGCGCGTAGAGCCCCGCCGCGGCCAGGATCCCCGCTTGGCGCATCCCCCCGCCGAGCATCTTCCGCACCCGGCGGGCCTCCTCGATGAACTCCTCAGGGCCCACGAGCAGCGAGCCGACTGGCGCACCGAGCCCCTTGGATAGGCAGAACATCACCGAGTCGAAGCCCCTCACCAACTCCTTCGCAGGGAGGCCCGTGGCGACCGCAGCGTTGAAGATCCGCGCGCCGTCGAGGTGCACCGGTATGCCCTTGGAGTGGGCGAACTCCAGCAGCTCGCGGGCTTGTTCCAGGGGGTAGACCGCGCCGGCCTTCCGGTTGTGCGTATTTTCTATACAAATCAGCCCCGTGCGCGAGAGGTAGTAGACCGATGGGCGGACCGCCGCCGCGACGGCTTCCAGGGGGAGGACGCCGCGCTCCGTCGGGATCGGCCGCGGCAGGACACCTGAGAAGGCGGCCATCATCCCCAGCTCATAGTTAAATATATGCGAGTCCGCCTCCAGGACCACCTCATCGCCCGGGCGGGTGTGGACCTTGATCGCGATCTGGTTGCCCATCGTCCCCGAGGGGACGAACAGTGCCGCCTCCATCCCCAGAAGCTCCGCGGCCCTCTCCTGCAACTGGTTAACCGTGGGATCCTCGCCGTAGACGTCATCGCCGACCTCCGCGCGGGCCATCGCCTGGCGCATCCCCGGGGTCGGCTTGGTCACCGTATCGCTCCTAAGGTCGATCATCTTCATCTTCATATTCATATTCGTAGTCATCTGACCAGCCCTCCTTCCCGACGAGCGGCAGGAAGCTGCAGGGGATGAGCTCCTCCTGGGTGATGGCCCCTTCCTCCTTCTTCACCAAGACCAGGGTCTGCACCTGGCGGCCCCCGACGGGGATGACCAGCCGGCCGGGATCGGCCAGTTGCCTGACCAGCGAGCGGGGGACCTCGGGGACCGAGCCGGTGGCGATGATCCGGTCGTAGGGCGCGTGCTCGGGCCAGCCGACCGTCCCGTTGCCGCAGCGGTAGTGGATGTTGGTGTAGCCGAGCTGGGTGAGGAGTTGCCTTGCCCCTTCCAGGAGCTGTGGGAAGCGCTCGATAGTGTAGACCTCCCGGGCCAGCTCGGCGAGGATCGCCGTCTGGTAGCCCGAGCCGGTCCCGATCTCAAGGACGCGGTGGGCAGGGTCTAGCTGGAGCGCCTGGGTCATCAGCGCGACGATGTATGGCTGGGAGATCGTCTGCCCCGCGCTGATCGGCAGCGGATGGTCGCCGTAGGCGATGTGGACCACCTCCTCGGGGACGAAGAGGTGGCGAGGGACCCTGCCCATCACCTCCAGGACGCGCTCATCCCGGATCCCCCTCCGGCGCAGATCACGGACCATCGCCTGGCGCTGGCGCTCGAAGTAGTCCGTCTTCAGTGGGCCCTCGCTCCTCATACTAAAGCATGATCAGCCGCCGCTCGGCTCGCCCTCCTCGGGCTCACGTTCTTCCCTTTCCCCTTCCTCTTGGTCTTGGTATTGGTCTTGGTCCTGGTCTCGATCCTGATCCTGATATTGGGACTGGTAAGCGGCGATGAGCGCTTGGGCCTCCTCGGCCCGCTCGCGGGGGACCATGATCCATACCTCGGCCAGCCCATCGACGGTCACCGGGTAGATCGAGCGCGGCCCCTGTGGGACCAAGCGGCACTCAATCCCGGAGCTCTCAAGGAGGCCCTTCACCACCTGCAGTTCGACCTCGCCCCAGGCGCGGTAAACGGTGACGAACTCCCTCTCTCTTCCCGTTGGCATTATGCAATTAGATCCTAGGGCAACCGCCCTGGAGGAGGCAACCTTGCACCTTGTGAGCCCCGTTGACTTGGGAGCCGTCGGCAGATTAACTTTAGCTGGAGCTGGAATGAGAATAATGAGGAAGAGCGTGCTCATCCTGACTTCGGGGCCTCCCACCTCCCTTATCGGCATTATCGCCATCGTCCTCTCCCTGGCCCTGCCGGGCTGCTCGCCCCCGCCGGAGGCCAACCAGGAGGAGCCTATCGCGGTCTACTTCAACGACCCCTTGGCGGGGCTGCCCCACCTGGACCGCCTCGCGGAGCAGGCGGGGGACTTGCTCGATCATCTCCTCCGGGCGATCTCCTCCGCCAGGCGGACGATCGATGCGGCGGTCTACTCGATCACCTCCGAGGAGGTCATAGCGGCCCTCGGGGAGGCCTGTGCCCGCGGGGTCAGGCTCCGCATCCTGACCGAGGAGGAGAACTACCGCGGCCAGCTCGAGGGGCTCCCTTCCCACTGCCTTGAACTTGAGCTCGACCAGAATGACCGCCTGATGCACGCTAAGTTCATGATCGCCGATCGGGAGCTGGTCTGGACCGGCTCGGCCAACTGGACCGATACCTCCTTCTACTACGATGCCAACAACGCTATCGTCCTCCGGGACAGGGAGCTAGCCCGCTCCTACGAGCTCGAGTTCGAGCAGATGTTCCAGGAGGGGCGGTTCGGCCCCTCGAAGGTGGACAACAACCCGGAGGAGTTCGACCTGGCAGGCACCCAGGTTGAGGTCTACTTCGCCCCGAGCGACCGCCCGAGAGGGGCGCTCCTCCGGCTGCTCGCCGAGGCCCAGGAGACCATCGAGCTGGCGATGTTCTATTACACCGATGAGTGCTTGTTCCAGGCGCTCGCCGCTGCTCTCACGCGCGGCGTGCAGGTGCGGGCGGTGTGGGACTTCCGCGGCTGGGCCAACCTGCAAGTCTCCAAGATAGATGAGCTGATGGGCCTCGGCGTGGGCCTGGTCGACGCCAACCCCGGCCTGGTCCACCACAAATACGCGATCATCGACCGCGAGATCGTGATCACCGGCTCGGCCAACTGGACGAGGAGCGGGATGGACCGCAACGATGAGGACCTCATCGTCGTCCACAGCCCCAAGGTCGCCCGGCTCTTCGCGGAGGAGTTCGAGCGACTCTACCGAGACGCCCTCCGGTATGATGAGGACCCCCTCATCCCGCCGCGGGTGACCCTCAAGCACTATAACACCCAGGACGTCCTCGCGCGGATCGAGTGGCGGCCGCACCTCGGGGAGAAGCCCGACTACTACGAGCTCTGCCGCGCGCGGAGCCCCTTCGGGCCGTGCGAGCGGCTCTGGCGGGTCCCGCCTAACTGGTGGTTCTTCGTCGATGAGGAGGCCCAGCCGGGGAGGACCTACTGGTGGCGGCTGCGGAGCAGCTTCAGAGGGAAAATCAGCTCCTGGTCCAACCAGTATGTGAGCACCGCGGGGCTGCCGGAGTGCCCCGCCACCGGAGCGGATGAGGAGTGCGACTGCGACGACGGCCGGGACAACGATGGGGATGGCCACCTCGACTGCCGCGACTACGACTGCGCTGTGGCTTCCAAGTGCACCTCGCCTGAGTGGCCCTCCCCACCGGAGCTCGAGCTCCTCCCCGGGGTCCTGAGCGCCGAGGAGGTGGAGCGGGATCTGGCTCGCTACCTCGGCGGGCTGGTCACGGTCAGGTTCTACGTCGTCAGCACCTACGACTCCGGGCGGGCCATCTTCCTCGACTCATCCCGCGATTATGAGAGAGACTTCACCGTGGTGATCTTCAAGGAGGATGAGGCCAACTTCGCCGCCATGGGGATCGACCCGGTGCTCGACTACGACCGCAAGCTGATCGAGGTGACCGGCATCCTCAGGGAGCGGGGTGGCCCGGAGATCGTCGTCTGCTCGCCCCAGCAGATCAAGCTCCTGGAGTAGTGAGCCTCCGCGTGATCAGCTCCACCAGCTCCGCGCCGATCCGCTGGACGAGCCCCTCATCCTTGCCCTCGACCATCACGCGGATCACCGGCTGGGTCCCCGAGGGGCGGACGAGCACCCGCCCGATCCCGTCGAGCTGGCGCTGGAACCTCGCGATCTCCTGCTTCAGCTCCTCCTTTTGGTGGAAGAGCCCCGGGTCTGCCACGGGGACGTTGTGCAGCACCTGGGGGTAGCGCTCGAGCTGGGCAGCCAGCTCCGCCAGCGTCCGCCCCGTGCGCTTGATGGTCTTCAGCACCTCGAGCGTCGTGATCAGCCCGTCGCCGGTGGTGCCATGCTCTCGGAAGATGACGTGGCCCGACTGCTCGCCGCCGAGCTTGGCCCCCGTCTCGGCGAGCTTCGCCGCGACGTAGCGGTCGCCGACCGGCGTGCGCAGAAGCTCGATCCCGTGCGCTCTGAGCGACTCCTCCAGTCCGAAGTTGCTCATCACCGTCGCCACCACGAGGGGCGGGGTGAGCTGCCCCTGGCGCTGCAGCTCCAGCGCGGCGATCAGGAGCACAGCGTCGCCGTCCACCTCGTTCCCCTCATGGTCGATGAACAACGCGCGATCGCCATCGCCGTCGTAGGCCACGCCCAGGTCGGCTTGATAGAGCAGCACCGCCTCCTTGAGGCCTCCAAGGTCGGTCGAGCCGCAGCCGAGGTTGATGTTGTCCCCATCGGGCTGGGCGCAAAGCACGATCACATCGAGCCCGAGCTGGGCGAACAGCTCCGGCGCGATCTCCGCGGTCGCACCGTGGGCGCAGTCCACTACCAATCTAAGTCCGAGTCCTTGTGCGCGCAGCTCCGCTCCGATATCGAGCAGCCTCTCAAGATAAAGCTCCCGGGCCTCCGGAGCGAGCCTGATGCGGCCGATCCCGCGGCCGGCGGGGCGCTCGCCCACCCCGAGGTTTAGCGCCTCCTCGAGCTCGGCCTCCTGCTCCTCGGACAGCTTGAAACCCCTGCGGTCGAAGAACTTGATCCCGTTGTCCTCCGCGGGGTTGTGCGAGGCGGAGACGACCGCGCCGAAGGAGGCCCCATATCTCTCGACCAGGAAGGGGATCGCCGGGGTGGGCACCACCCCCACGTCGATGACCTCAAGCCCCGCCGAGGCCATCCCCGCGGCGAGCGCCGCTGAGAGCATCTCCCCTGAGCGCCTCGTATCCCGCCCGATGAGCGCCCGATTCCGCTCATCCCGGAGGAGGGAGGCCGCCCGGCCGAGCGCTAAGGCCAGCTCGGGGGTCAGCTCCTTGTTAGCGAGTCCGCGAACGCCGTCCGTCCCGAAAAGGCCCATCGCGCCTCCTTCATTTCCGCTCTACGATCTCCACCTGCTGGCGGAGCTTGATCACCGAGCCCGGCGGATAATACCCCGAGAGCGAGGTGAGCGCGTAGACCAGGCTCCGGCGGCCGATCAGCGTCCCCGGGTTCAGCACCGCGTTGCAGCCGATCTCGACCTCATCACCGACGATCGCGCCGAACTTCCGCAGGCCGGTCTCATACACCTTATCACCAACACGGACCCGCACCGGCTCGCGGGTGAGCTTTAGATTGGAGATCTTCACCCCCGCGCCGAGGTGGCTCCGCCAGCCGAGGACCGAGTCGCCGACGTAGGCGAAGTGGGGCACCTCGGCCTCGCTGTGGATCAGCGCATTCTTCACCTCGGAGCTGTGGCCGATCACGACCCGATCGCCGATGATCGCCGGTCCGCGGATGTAAGCCCCTGAGCGGATCTGGCACTCCCGGCCGATGATCGCCGGCCCGCGGATCACCGCGCCGGGCTCGACGACCGTCCCGGGGCCGATCTGGACCGCCCCGAAGATGGTGGCCCCTTCGACCTCCTCAGCCTCGATCCGGGCCTCCGCCCGGGCGGCGAACTCCCTTATCCTGGGGAGGACCTCCCAGATGTGCTCCAGTCCCTCGAAGATCTCCGGGAAGGGGGCCTTCTCCGGATCGAGCTCGAGGAACTCCTCCAGAGCTACCGGCTTCATCACCTTTCTCTTCTTGTGCGCCTTCAGCCCATATGCACCCAGCAGCTCGAAGTGATGACACCATGCGTCGGGGTTACTGCAGCCACGACGAGCACCGCGTCGCCCAGTTGAGGTCCGACTGTCAGCTCCAGTTGCCCACTCCGGCCAATCAAGGGGGCTGGAGTGAGCTCCACCAAGCCCATTTGGGGATTGATGCCCTTGCCCATCGTTTCCTCTTCCTTCTCGAATTTCGATGGAAAACTCTAGCTGAGGGCATCTCAATTTGTCAATCTCGGCTCGAGTGATCAGACGAACCGCAGGATGTGGTGGAAGTAGAGGTAGAAGACCGGCAGGGCGAAGAGGATCCCATCGATCCGGTCGAGGACGCCGCCGTGGCCGGGGAAGAAGATCCCGGAGTCCTTCACCCCGGCGAGGCGCTTCAGCTTCGACTCGAAGAGGTCGCCGAGTTGGGCTGCCACGGATACCAGCACCGCCAGCATGACGATGTGTGGGATCCAGTGGGGCCAGTTCACCCAGATCGGCGTGAGGTTGGCCGCGATGAGCGCGAATAGGAAGCCGCCGATCACCCCCTCGACGGTCTTCCCCGGGCTGATCTGCGGTGCGAGCGGTCGGCGGCCGAACCTCGAGCCGATGAAAAAGGCCCCGGCGTCATAAGCCCAGACCATCACCAGGAAGTGCATCGCGTAGACCCAACCGGCATAGGAGGGCGCGCGGTAAATCAGGTAGAAAAAATGGAGCAGGTAGGGGATGTAGAGCAGGCCGAGGACCGCACCGAGGGCCCGCCGCAGGCCGTCCTTCTGCGGCAGATACCACAAAAAGGGCAGGAGGAGCGCGCCGAAGAAGGCCAACCGGGCGTTCCTCGGGGAGAGGAGCACCCAGCTCAGCTCGAGGAAGGCCGCCACCGCCAGGAAGGACCACCGCTCGATGGGGAGGCCCATCTTGGCGAGCAACCCCAGGTATTCCGCCCCGGCGACGATGGTGATCGCCACGAGGAGGACCCCGACAGCCCAGTCCACCTCATACCGCTTGGCGTAGAAGAGCAGCCCGGTGACCGAGGGGATGGCGATGACGCTGGTGAGGAGCCGTTTGCCCAGTTCGCTCACTGCACTTCACTTCACTGCTGCACTATCCTGCCGAATTTCCGCTGCCGCCGCTGGTAGTCCTCGATCGCCTGCACCAGATCTTGGGGGGAGAAGTCCGGCCAGAGGGTCTCGGTCACCCAGAACTCGGTGTAGGCCGTCTGCCAGAGGAGGAAGTTGGAGAGCCGCTCCTCGCCGCTCGTCCGGATGAGGAGGTCCGGGTCGGGCAGCTCCGCGGTGTAGAGATACCGGCGGAAGGTCAGCTCATCGAGCTGGCCGCCGTCGAGCTCGAGCAGGCCCGCCTTGTAATCCCGCAGGATCTGCCGCACCGCGCGGAGGATCTCCTGGCGGCCGCCGTAGTTGATCGCGAGACTCAAGTGGAGCTTGTCGTTCTCCCGGGAGAGCGCCAGCGCCCGCTCCAGCTCCCGTCGGACCCTCGCCGGCAGCCCGTTGAGCTCGCCGAGCACCCTCAGCCGGACGCCGTTCTCCAGCAGCTCGTCCAGGTGCCGGCGCATAAAGTCGGCCAGGAGGTCCATGAGGAAGTCGACCTCCTCCTTGGGCCGGCGCCAGTTCTCCGTGGAGAAGGCAAATAGCGTCAGATACTTGATCCCGAGCTCCCGGCCGACGAACTCCACGATCCGGCGGGCGGCCTCCAGCCCGGCGCGATGGCCCGCGGTCCGCTCCCAGCCGCGCCGGCGGGCCCACCGGCCGTTCCCGTCCATGATGATCGCGATGTGCTGCGGCAGCGGGCGCTCCTTGAGCCGCATCACCCTCGCTGCAAGCTCCTTCGCGTCCGTGTCCGTCTTCACCTTCACCTGAGCTTCGCGCCCTCTCCTCGGTTTTTCGCCTTGTTTCTGTTTCTACCGGTTACCCGGCAAGCCCGGGACCGCTGCCTCCCGCTCCAGCTCGCCGATCAGGTAGAGCGAGCCGGCAACGACGAGCAGATCGCGGGGATCGAGCCGCTCCAGCGCCCACCGGAGGGCCTCCCCCGCGGGGGCGACCACCTCGATCGCTTCCGCCGGCGGCATCGGCTGGTCCAGGCCGAGCCGCTCCGCTAGGGCCTCAAGCTCCTCCGGCTCGGCCGCGCGGTAGTAGTCCGGCTTGGTCAGGATGAGCCGATCGAACCAGGGGAAGAGCGTCCGGGCCATCTCCTCCAGGTTCTTGTCGCCCAGCGCGCCGAAGAGGAGCCACCGGCGGCCGCCGCTTCCTGCCAAATACCGCTCCCAGTAGAGCTCCAGCGTGGCGAGCAGCGCCCTCGTGCCCGAGGGGTTGTGAGCCCCGTCGAGGACCACCCAGGGCCGCTGGCGGACCACCTCGAACCGGCCGGGCCAGCGCGCCCGTGCGAGCCCTCGGCGGACCGCCTCATCGGGGATCGCCAGGCCCTGCGCGCGGAGGAGCTCGACCGCCTGGAGGGCCACCGCCAGGTTCTCCCGCTGGTAGAGCCCCAGCAGCCCGAGTTCGTATACGGAATCCCCCACCCGGAAGAGCTGCCGCTCCCAGTCGAACTCGAGCAGTTCGGGCTCCGAGTCCACGTGGCGGAGCTCCGCCCCCTGCCGGCGACACTCCTCAGCGATGACCTTCAAAAGATGGGGGCACCGCTCCCCGGTGAGCAGCGGCGCGCCGGGCTTGGCGATCCCGGCCTTCTCCCAGGCCACCCGCTCCAGCGTCGGCCCGAGGAGGTCGAGGTGGTCCGCCTCGACGTGGGTGATGATCGCCACGAGCGGCCGCTGGAGCACGTTGGTCGCGTCGAACCGCCCGCCCAGGCCCACCTCGACCACCGCCAGGTCGACCGCCCGCTCACAGAAGTATTGGAAGGCCGCAGCGGTCAGGGCCTCGAACACCGTCGGGAGGTCCCCCTCCATCTCCTCCCAGATCGGCCGGAGGCGCAAGATGAGCCGGGCCAGCTCCTCCTCGGGGATCGGCTGCCCGTCGATCCTGATCCGCTCGCACCAGTCGACCAGGTGCGGCGAGGTGTAACTCCCCACGCGGTAGCCGGCCTCCTTTAAGATCTGGGAGAGCATCGCGACGAGCGAGCCCTTCCCGTTGGTCCCGCCGATGTGGATCGCCCGCCCCTCGAGGTAGAGGTGGGGCTCGCCCAGGCGGGCGAGTAGGTATTCGATGCGCTCCAGACCGGGCTTGACCAGCCGCGAGGGGAGGCGCTCCAGGTGGGCGAGGGCCTCGCGATACCCCAGGCGATGCGGCCTCACTCTCTAGCTCTCCCCCTCTGATGCCGACCCCTTGCTATCCGGCTCCGGTGCCTCCTCTGCCAGCAGCTCCAGGTTCCGCCGGAGGCGCTCCGCCCGCTCACGCAGCTCCTCAGCCTTGGCTTTCTCCTTCTCCACGATCTCGCGTGGGGCCCGCTCGAGGAACTGCTCGTTCTCGAGCTTCCGCTGGGAGGCCTCCAGCAGGCGTTGGACCTCGGCTAGCTCCTTCTCGAGCCGCGCCCGCTCCCTCTCCAGGTCGATCAGGCCCTCCAGCGGGAGGAAGACCTCCGCGCCCTCGAGGATCATCCTCGGGGCCCGCGGCGGCCGCTCCACCTCCGGCCCGCAGGTGACCTCCACCTTGGCGAGCTCCCGGAAGAAGAGCTGGTGCCGGGTGACCAGCTCCTTGATCCCGGTGTCCTCCGCGCGGATGAGCGCCCGGGCCTGCTTGTGCGGCGGGACGTTCATCTCCGAGCGGATCGTCCGGATCGCCGAGATCAGCTCCTGGAGCCGGGCCATCTGCTCCTCGACCTCGGGTGCCCGCCAGGCCTTCACCGAGATGGGGAAGGGCGCGATCGCGATGCTCTCCGCCTCGCGGTGGGGGAGGAGCTGCCAGATCTCCTCGGTGATGTAGGGGATGAAGGGGTGGAGCATCTTGAGGATGTCGGAGAGCACCCGGTGGAGGACCCGCTGGGCCGCCCTCCTCCGGGCGGGGTCCCCGCCGTAGAGGCGCGGCTTGACCATCTCGAGATACCAATCGCAGAACTCATGCCAGACGAAGTTGTGGAGCCCCTCCGCGGCGAGGTTGAAGTCGTAGTTCTCCAGGTGCTTGCGCAGCTCGCCGACTTGGTAGGCCAGCCGGGAGAGGATCCAGCGGTCCTCAAACTCCAACTCCAACCCCAACTCCGGGGCCTCCTCCAGCTTCAGGCCGTCGGGCTCGAAGTCCTCCAGGTTCATCAGGACCAGCCGAGCGGCATTCCAGATCTTGTTCAGGAACTTGCGGTAGCCCTCGATGCTCTTGATGGAGAAGCGCAGCTCGCGGCCCTTGGCCGCACCCGCCGCGAGGGTGAACCGGAGCGCGTCCATCCCGTAGCGCTCCCTCATCTCCATGGGGTCGACCACGTTCCCCTTCGATTTGCTCATCTTCTGGCCGTGCTCGTCCCGAACGAGCGGGTGGAGGTAGACGGTATGGAAGGGGACCTCCCCGAGGAAGTGGAGCCCCATCATGATCATCCGCGCCACCCAGAAGAAGAGGATGTCATAGCCGGTGACGAGGAGCGAGGTGGGGTAGAACCGCCGGAGGTCCTCGGTCTCCTCGGGCCAGCCCATCACCGAGAAGGGCCAAAGCGCCGATGAGAACCAGGTGTCGAGCACGTCCTCGTCCTGGCGGATCCTGGTGGAGCCGCAGGCGACGCACTCCTTGGGCGTCTCGCGGCTCACGGTGATCTCGCCGCACTCCTGGCAATACCATGCGGGGATGCGGTGGCCCCACCACAGCTGCCGCGAGATGCACCAGTCCTTGATATTCTCGAGCCAGTCGAAGTAGACCTTCTCCCAGGTCTTGGGGATCAGCTTGATCCGCCCGGAGCGGACGGCCTCGATCGCCGGGCGGGCCAGCTCCTCCATCTCCACGAACCACTGAGTCGAGATCAAGGGTTCGATCACCGTGCCGCACCGCTGGCAGTGGCCCACCGCATGGGTGTAATCCTCAACTTTTTCGAGGAGGCCCGCGCGCCCCAGGTCCTCGACGATCCGCTCGCGAGCGGCGAACCGGTCGAGCCCACGGTAGGGGCCGGCGTTCTCGTTG
>CAZCTZ010000014.1:0-16704 GCA_964501855.1 uncultured Thermotogae bacterium | reverse complement strand
CGCCCGCGAGGATTCCAACATCCAGCGGGCGTTCGAGTCGATCGGCGAGGCCCAGGGGTTCGAGCTGGTCGAGGGCTTGGAGGGGAAGGCCAAGGAGGTGGCCGACCGCGCTGTAGCGCTCCTCTCCGCGAAGCCAGTCCGCGGCGGGAGCTACACCGTGATCCTGGACCAAGAGCTGGCGGGGGTCTTCATCCACGAGGCCTTCGGCCACCTGTGCGAGGCCGACTTCATCTTCAAGAACCCCAGGATGCAGGAGATCCTCCAGCCGGGGCGCCAGTTCGGCGTCAGGGAACTGAACGTGGTCGAGGACGGCTACCTCCCCGGATTGCGCGGGAATTACAAATATGACGACGAGGGCGTCCCCCGCCGGAGGATCTACCTGATCAAGGGCGGGCTCCTCCAGGGGTTCATGCACTCCCGGGAGACGGCGGCCAAGCTCGGTGCCGAGCCGACGGGGAACGCCCGGGCGGTCTCTTATCGGTTCGAGCCGATCGTCCGGATGCGCAACACCTATATCGATCGCGGCTCGCACACCTTCGAGGAGATGCTCCGGGGGATCGACCGGGGGATCTACGCCAAGGGGGCCTTCGGCGGCCAGACGGAGTTCGAGCAGTTCACCTTCTCCGCGGCCTACGCCTACGAGATCGAGCATGGCGAGCTGGGTGAGCTCCTCCGGGATGTGGTCCTCACCGGGAACGTCTTCGACATCCTGAAGAACATTGACATGATCGGGGATGACCTCCAGATCAAGGGCGGCGCCGGCGGCTGCGGGAAGGGGGATCAGTGGCCCCTCCCGGTGACCGACGGCGCGCCGCACGTCCGCATACAGAACGTGATCGTGGGAGGGAGGACCTGATCGATATGACCGAGGAGGAGAAGGAAAAGGATAGAGCATTAGCCGCTGAGCAGCTCCTCGCCAAGCTCGCCCGGCAAGCCGAGGAGGCCGAGCTCTACGAGCTGCGGACTCAGGCGACCCCGGTGGTCTTCCACGCCGGCGAGCTGGAGTCGGCCAAGCGGGAGGAGCGCTGGGGTCTGGCCCTCCGGCTGATCAAGGAGGGCCGGCTCGGCTACTCCACCGCTACTGCCACCTCAGCCGACCCCCGGGGGTTGGATGAGCTGGTGGAGAACGCGCTGACTGCGGCCATCATCGGCGAGGAGGCCCCCGCCGGGTTCCACCTCCCCGCGCCCAGGGAGAGCCCCCCGGTGGAGTGCTTCGACCCGGAGGTGGCCGAACTCCAGGTTCAGGTGGAACGGCTCATCGAGATGGGCGAGGAGGTGGTCGAGCGGATCAAGGCCTACGACGACACCCTCCAGATCAACGTCTCCTTGAGCTGCGCCACGGAGGAGGTCCGGCTGTGGCATGCCGCCGGCCGGAGGGTCGAGGAGCAGGGGACGCTGGTGAGGGTGGCCATCGGGGTCCAGCGCACCGAAGAGGGCGACATCCTCGTCGTCTACGATGAGGCCGGCTCACGGACCCTGAAGGAGGTCGACCACCTCAAGCTGGCCGACTCCATAGTTGAGCGGCTCCGCTGGGCTGAGCGGCTCGCCCAGGTTAGGTCCGGCCGGATGCCGGTGCTCTTCACCCCGCGGGGGGTCGCGGTCTTGCTCCTGGCACTGGTGGTGGGCTTCGACGGGAAGGCCGTCTACTTGGGCATCTCGCCGCTGCGGGGCCGCCTAGGCGAGGAGGTGGTCGACCCCAGGCTCACCCTCCTGGACGATGGCCGACTGCCGTTCGCGCCGCTCTCACGCCGGTATGACGATGAGGGGGTCCCCACTGCGAGGAAGGCGTTGATCGACCGCGGCCGGATCGGCCAGTTCCTCTACGACCTGAAGACCGCAGCGCTCGCCGGCGCGGAGCCGACCGGGAACGGCTTCAAGCGCCGGGGCCTCTTCAACTTCAGCGAGCCGGACTACAAGGCCCCGCCGAGCGCGGGCCCCACCACCTTGGTCGTCGGCGAGGGCGACCGGGGCTTCGCGGAGCTGCTCGAGGAGCTGGATGAGGGCCTGATCGTCGACCAGGTGCTCGGCCTCGGCCAGGGGAACGTCATCTCCGGGGAATTTTCCAACAACGTCGCCGTCGGCTACCTCGTCAAGGGCGGCGAGGTGGTCGGTCGGGTGAAGAACACCATGATCGCGGGCAACGTCTACGAGCTGCTCAAGGACCGGCTGATCGCCATCGGTGAGCGCTCAGAGCCGGTCTGGGGCCTCTTCCGCTCGCCGCCGCTCCTGGTCGACGGGGTGAGCGTGGTCAGCCGGTAAGTAGTGCCCATGTCCAGGCCCAGACCTAGCAGAATCAGGCATCTGACATGTCCATGGTGGGAAAGGGCATCCGTAGCCCCTTTGCAATTGCAATTGTAAGCCCGCTGCTCCTCCTGCTCCTGCTCGGCGCGCTGGCGCTGGCGCTTGCGAGCCCCTCGGGCCTCGAGCGAGATTGGCTCCCCCTCACGACCGAGCACCTCGTGGTCCACTTCTGGAGGGATGGAGCGGACCCGGGGCTGTTCGAGAGGGTAGCGGGCGAGAGCCTCTACCTGATGGTGCTCAAGGAGAGGGCACTCCACCTCGAGCGGGCCTTCCAGCGGGTGGAGGAGTTCCTCGGGTTGGATTACGATCCCGGGGAATTCGGCCGGGCCTACGTCTTCGTCTACCCTGACCTGGAGAGCTACCAGGAGGCCACCGGCTGCCTGATCTGCGCCGCCAGCGTGGGCGGCTTCCTCCCCTCACTCTGGAACGAGCAGCTCGAGGAGCTGGTGCGCGCCGGCGAGGTGAGCCCGATCGTCGTCTACCTCACCCTCGACAGCACAGAGTATGTCGCCCTGCACGAGTTCACCCACCTGCTCGACTTCGCCCTGATCAGGTCTAGCCCGCCGGCGGCGCTCCTCGAGGGCCTTGCGACCTACGTGGGCTATCGGCTGGACCCCATCCCGGATGAGTGGCAGCTCGGGCTGGGCGAGGAGCTCCTCCGGATCTTCATGGAGGAGCAGGGGGTAAGCCTCCAGGAATACCTATCCTTGCGGGGCTACTGGAAGTTCACCTACGAGGTCGGGGCGAGCTTCGTCGCCTTCCTGGTCGAGCGCGCTGGGCTGGAGCGCTTCCTCGAGTTCTATAGCGAGCTCTACAGGCTCTCGGAGGTCGAGATCGATGGGCTCCTCCGGGACCACTTCGGGGAGGGGCTTGCCGCACTGGAGGCCGAGTGGGAGGAGCGCCTCGCGGGGCTCTCCCCCTCGGAGAACGTCCGTGCGCTCTATGAGTTCCGGATGGACCAGGTGCTCGTCCGCTATATCTTCCTCCGACCGCTCTTCCGCGAGCCGGAGAGGGCGGAAAAACTCTTCGAGGAGGCCCGCACCCTCCGTCGAGGGCGGTTCGACGAGGCCGCGGGGGCGGCCCTCCGCCGCTACCTGAGCCTGGAGAACCTGACGATCGACCCCGAGCGGGCGGCCAAGGCCCTGGACTATAGCCGCTACCTCCTCTGGTATGTCCGCAGCTACCATCGCACGGAGCCGGAGCTGCTCAGCCGCTTCCATCGGGATTATAGGCGTATGGTGAAGCTTTACGCCGCCGGGGACTGGCAGGGCTTCCTCGAGTTCTACTTCAGGATGGTCCAGACCTACGTCACCTGGCGCTAGGGGAGGGAACAGGGCTTCAGGCCGGAGAAACCCCGTTCGGTTGGCCATTACCTTACCACCCGTGGTGACAGCCCGCTGATTTACCGAGCTACTGGCGATTGAATTGACAGGAAGAGGCCCCTCTGATAGATTATCCCCGCTATGGTCGAGCTTAAGCTCCCCCGCGGGATGCGAGACTACCCCCCGGAGGAGAAGATCCTCCGTGACCAGCTTGTTGATAAGCTGAAGCGGATCTTCGAGCGCTACGGCTTCAATCCCCTGGAGACGCCGATCGTCGAGCGCTGGGAGGTCCTCTCCGCGAAATACGCCGGCGGGGAGGAGATCCTAAAGGAGACGTTCCGGCTGCGCGACCAGGGCGGGAGGGAGCTCGGCCTCCGGTTCGAGCTGACGACCTCGCTGGCGCGGTTCGTGGCGTTGAACCCCAAGATCAAGCGCCCGCTCAAGCTCTACCAGATCGGGCCGGTCTTCCGCGACGGGCCGATCAAGCGCGGTCGGCTGCGCCAGTTCTGGCAGTGCGACGTCGACATTATCGGCGCAAGATCGCTGCTCGCCGAGGCTGAGCTCCTGAACCTCACCGGGGACTTCTTCAGCGAGCTCGGGCTGGAGATCGAGATCCGGCTGAACCACCGCAGGCTCCTCCGGGAGCTGATCGAGCCAGCCGTCCCTGAGGGGGTGGACCCTATCGAGGTGATCCTCACGCTCGACAAATTGGAGAAGCTCGGGCGAGAAGCGGTAGCCGAGGAGCTCCAGCAGAAGGGTCTGAGTGGCGAGCAGAGCGCCCGGCTGCTCGAGCTGGCCGACATCCAGGGGACTAACGAGGAGCGGATCGCCAGGCTCCGGGGGCTCACCCAAGCCCGAAGCGAGGCCCTCCGGGAGATCGAGGAGCTCTTCGGGTATCTAGATCGGCCAGAGCAGGTCGTCTTCACCCCCTCGCTCGCCCGCGGGCTGGCCTACTACACCGGGACGGTCTTCGAGGTCTACCTGAAGGACCTGGAGCCCGTCGCATCTTCGCTGGCCGCCGGCGGCCGCTACGATGAGCTGATCGGGCGGTTCCTCGGCTCATCGGAGGAGGTCCCCGCGGTGGGCATCTCCTTCGGCTTGGAGCCGATCATGGAGGTCATGAAAGCTCGCGATCGCAGCAGGGATGAGGGCCTACCCCGGACCAAGGTCGAGCTCTTCGTGATCCCCATCGGGACGGTCACGGTCGCCGAGAGCCGCCAGATCGCCCAGAGGCTCCGCCGCGCGGGGATCAACACCGATATGGACCTCGTCGGCCGGGGGGTGAGCGCCAACCTGGAGTATGCCAACTCCTACGGGATACCCTATGTGCTCTTCGTCGGGCCGGAAGAGCTAGCCCAGGGGAAAGTGAAGCTCCGCGACATGCAAACCGGCGAGGAGGCCCTCCTCACCGTAGAGGAGCTCACCAAGAAGCTCCGCCCTGAAGGGTGATCCGACCCCTCGGGGGTTTGACAGGCGGGCCCTCCTGCCGTAAGATATAAGGAGCCCTGGGAGATCGTCTAATCGGTAGGACGGCAGGCTCTGGACCTGCTAGTGGAGGTTCGAGTCCTCCTCTCCCAGCCAGAGCAGCGGTCCCGTCGTCTAGCGGCCTAGGACATTGGTCTCTCAAGCCAAAAACACGGGTTCGAATCCCGTCGGGACCGCCATCTTTTTACTTCTGCTTACTTCTGCTGGAGGGCCCGAGCCCGCTCCTCTTCCTGCTGGCGGAGGAGCTTCCGCTTGATCTTCCCGCTCGCGGTCTTGGGCAGCTCTTTTGTGAACTCCACCGCCCGGGGGTATTTATACGGCGCGATCGTCCGCTTGACGTGCTCCTGGATCTCACGGGCGAGCTCCTCTGAGGGCTCATACCCCTCCTTTAGGACGACGAAGGCCTTGACGATCACCCCGCGGATCGGGTCGGGGCTGGCGACCGCGGCCGACTCCAGCACCGCCGGGTGGGAGTTGATCGCGCTCTCCACCTCGAAGGGCGAGATGCGATACCCCGCGCTCATGATCAGGTCGTCCCCCCGTGCGGTGAACCAGAAGTAGCCGTCCTCGGTCATGTAGACCGTATCGCCGGTGAGGAACCACTCCCCGTGGAAGGCCTCCCTGGTCTGCTCCGGCTTGTTCCAGTATTCCTTGAATAGGCCGGGGTCATCCCGCCGGACCGCGAGCTGGCCGACCTTACCCGGCGGGAGCGGGTTCCCCTCCTCGTCCAGGACGGCGCAGACGTGCCCCGGCTGGGGCCTGCCGCAGGAGCCGGGCTTCACCTCCAGCCCGCGCATGTTCGAGAGGTAGACCATCACCTCGGTCATCCCGATCCCGTCATAGATGGTAACGCCGAAGCGCTTCTCCCACTCGACCACCACCTCGGGGTTGAGCGGCTCCCCCGCGGAGATGCAGTGCCGCAGGCTGGAGAGATCATACCTCTTCTCGGCGTCGGGGATGGCCAGGAACTGGCGGTAGCAGGTGGGGACCGATAGGAGCGCGGTCACCTCATACTTCTCCATCAACTGGAAGTATTTCTCGGGGTCCCAGCGGCCGTCATAGACCAGGGTCGAGCCGCCATGCCGCCAGCTATACAGGAAGCCGTTCCCCAGCGGGTAGATCCAGGAGAGGCTCCCGGTGTGGAAGATGATGTCGTCCTCCTGGATGTCCTGCCAGAAGAGCACCGAAGGGTCGTTGGCGATCACCCACCGGTGGAGGTGGACCGCGGCCTTGGGATCGCCGGTGGTGCCCGAGGTGTAGGCGAAGAAGGCGATATCGTCCGAGCGGGTCCGCTCGAGCTCGAGCCGCTTGGAGGCGCCCCTCATCAGCTCCTCGAAGGGGAGCTGATCCCCTCGGGGCTCACCGACGACGATCACGTGCTTGAGCTCCGGACACCGCTCGCGGCACTCCTCGATCTCCCGGACATACTGTGGGGTGGTGATCGCAGCCACGGCGCCGCTGTCCCGGAGGCGATACTCGACCTCATGGGTGCGGAACATCACCGACGAGGGGATGGGGACCGCGCCGATCTTCACCGCGCCGATGAAGGCGATCTGGAACTCGGGGATGTTCGGCAGGCGGAGGAGCAGCCGGTCGCCCTTCCTGAGGCCCAGGTCCCGCAGGACGTTCCCGAACTTGTTGGTGAGGGTGCGCATCTCCCAGTAAGTGTATTTACGTTCCTCGCCGGCCTCGTTCTCCCAGTAGAGTGCCACCTTGTTCTTGCGAGTGGGCATCGCCGCGTTCTTGTCCACGCAGTCCTCGCCGATGTTGTAGAACTCGGGGATCTCCCACTTCCACTCGCGGTAGGCCTTCTCGTAATCGGTGATCTCGACCATGGCGTCCTTCCCTCCTCCTCTTTTCTACTTTTTTCTACCTTCCTCCTTCGCTCCGGTCCAATTCAGCTTGAGGGTGAGCTACCGGGGTGATCTCGGCCCGGAGGGGATTATATTTCACCGAGCGGGAGGGGGCAATCGGCGCACAAGCCCGGTCGCCCTCCTTATCGATCCTCGATCCTCAGTCCTTGGCGACCACCAGCTTGGAGAGGTCGCCGATGGTGAAGAACAGCTCGACCAGCTTCCCCAGGAAGCCGAGCCGGTTCGCCCGGAGGCCCGGGGAAGGGGCCATCACCAGGACCTCGTCGAAGTAGCGGTCGATCGGGGCCTTGAGCCGGAGCAGCTCCTGGAGGATCTCCCCATAGCGGCGGGCGGGCTCGAGCGCCTCGATCCGCCTCTTGGCCTCCAGGTAAGCCCGCCAGAGCTCCCGCTCGGCCTCCTCCTCGAACAGCTCGGGATCGAAGCTGAAGCCGGTGCCCTCGGGGGCTTCGCCGCTCGCTTGGGCCTTGGCCACGATGTTCCTCGCTCGCGAGAAGGCGATCACCAGCTCGCTCAGCTTCTGCTCCGCCCCGCTGCGGATCTCCGCCAGGGCCTGCGATTTCAGGAGGACTCGCCAGAAGTTCCCCTCCCCCACGGAGGTGGTCGCCTCGAGGATGTCGTAGTCCAAGCCGTGCTCCTGGAGGAGGATCTGGTAGAGCCGCTCGTTGAGGAAGTCAACCACCGCGGTGATCGGCCGGACCTTGGATGGGCCGAGGAAGTCGTAGAGATGCTCCATATCGCAGACCAGCTCGTAGAAGTCGAGGTCTAGCTCCCGGCCGAGCGCGATCCGGATGATCCCGTTCGCCTTCCGCCGTAGGCCATAGGGGTCGCGCGAGCCGGTCGGCTCCTCGCCGATGAGCAGCGAGCCGATGACCGTATCGAGCTTATCCGCTAGGCTTATGGCGATCCCCGGCTCGCTCTCGGGGAGGGCATCGCCGCGGGCCCGTGGCAGGTAGTGCTCCCTGATGCCTCGGGCGACCAATTCCGGCTCGTGATCGAGCGCGGCGTAGATCCCGCCGATGACCCCCTCGAGCGAGGGGAACTCCCCGACCATCTGGGTCACCAGGTCGGCCTTGCAGAGGTAGGCCGCCCGGTCGATCTCCTCGAGGTGAGTGAAGCCCGCTCGCCTGGCCACCTCCGCGGCCAGCGCGCGGATCCGCTCGACCTTATCCCAGATCGTCCCCAGCTTCTCCTGGTAGATCACCTCCCGGAGCCGGGGGACGTAGTCGGCCAGGGAGCAGCGGCGGTCGGCCTGGAAGAAGTATTCCGAGTCGGTGAGCTTCGCCCGGAGGACCCGCTCATAACCCCGCTTGATCAGCTCCTCGCTCGAGCTCGAGGAGGGCCCGTCGCGCAGCCCGATGAAGTAGGGGAGCGCCCGGCCATCCCCATCGACCACGGGGACGAAGTGGCCCTCCTCACGCATCGTGGTGAAGAGGACCTCCTGGGGGAGCTTCAGGAACCGCGGGTCGAACTCGCCCAGGATCGGGGTGGGATGCTCGATAAGGTCGACCAAGAACTGCAGGAAATCCTCGGGGAGGAGCGGCCGGCCGCCGACCTTGCGGGCGAGCCGCTCGAGGCCTTTTTCGATCCGCTCCCGCCGCTCGGCCGGGTCGAGGACGACCAGGTCCTCGCGGAGCTTCCGGAAGTAGTCCCCCGGGTCGCGGATCTCGACCTTGGGGGGCGAGCTGAACCGGTGGAGGTGGGTCCAGCGGCTGGATCTCAAGCTCCCCAGGGTAAAGTCGATCACCTGGTCATCGAGCAGGCAGAGGAGCCAGCGGATCGGCCGGACGAAGTAGAGCCCGCTCTCGTCCCAGCGCATCGTCTCACCGGCGGGCAGCTCCCTGATGAGCTTGGGGAGGAGCTCCCCGAGGAGCTCGGCTGTCGGCCGGCCGGGGATCCTCCTGCGGACGAAGAGATACTCGCCCTTCTCCGTCTGCTTCCGGCCGAGCTCCTCCACGGCGACGCCCTGGCTGCGAGCGAAGCCGACCGCCGCCGGGGTGGGCGAGCCGTCCGGCGCGATCCCCACCTTGACCGAGGGCCCGAGGACCTCCTCCTCCTGGTCCTCCTGGCGATCGGCCAGCCCACGGACGTGGAGGACCAGCCTGCGAGGGGTGTAGAGCACCCTCAGGCTCTCATAGTTGAGGAGGCTCTCTCGGAGGGCCGCCTCCGCGCGGGCTCGGAGGTGCTCCGCCAGCGGGGCCAGCTCCACCGGGGGGATCTCCTCGGTGCCGATCTCGAGCAAGAGTTCGGGCATCTCCGATCTGAATTGAATCTAGATCCAAATCCGGAATCCGGGGCTGAATCCAAATCCCCAGCTCCAGAAGGGGCTCACTCGGGGGCACTCCCGGTCTTCGTTTCGGCCTTCGCCTCCGTTTTCGTCCGCGCCCGTGGGGGCTCGAGCTCGCCCAGCGCCTCGAGGTAGCGCTCGGCGCAGCCGCGGGCTAGCTCCTGGATCCGACCGATGTAGCGCTCCCGCTCGGTCACCGAGATCGCCCCCCGCGCATCTAGGATGTTGAACAGGTGCGAGCACTTGAGCGTGTAATCGTAAGCCGGCAGATACAGCCCCTTCTCCAGGAGGCGCTTGGCCTCCTCCTCCGCCAGCTCGAACCACCTCAGGATCGTGGGGACGTCGGCCTCCTCGAAGTTATACCGGGAGAATTGGCGCTCCTCCTCGCGCTGGAGCTCGCCGTAGGTGAGCTCGTCGTTCCAGCGGAGCTGGAAGACGTCATCGACCCCTTGGAGGAACATCGCGATCCGCTCCAGCCCGTAAGTCAGCTCGACCGAGACCGGGTCGAGCTCGAGCCCGCCCATCTGCTGGAAGTAGGTGAACTGGGTGATCTCCATCCCGTCGAGCTCGACCTGCCAGCCCACACCCCAGGCGCCGAGCGTCGGCGAGTTCCAGTTATCATGGAAGAATTTTACGTCATGGTCGGCGAGCTCGATCCCCAGGCTCTCCAAGCTCTCCAGGTAGAGCTCCTGGATGTCGGGAGGCGGGGGCTTGAGGATCACCTGATACTGGTGGTGGAGGTGCATCCGGAAGGGGTTCTCGCCATAGCGGCCGTCGGTCGGCCGCCGTGAGGGCTCGACGTAGGCCACCCGCCAGGGGCGCTTCCCTAGAACCCCGAAGAAGGTCGCCGGGTTAAAGGTCCCCGCGCCGACTTCCACGTCATAGGGCTGCTCGAGGACACACCCCTGCTCGCTCCAGAAATGATGGAGCCTGAGGATCATCTCCTGGAAGTTCATCATGGTGGGGGTCACCTCATCTCGTCTCGCCTCGCCTCGCCTCATCACCTCAGCTCAGCTGGCCGTGGCTGGACTGGCTTGGGTTTGGGCTCGGCCCTGAGCGAGGGCCTCCTGGGCGAGCTCGGCCAGCTTGGCGAAGGTCTCCTCATCGCGCACGGCGATCTCGGCCAGCATCTTCCGGTTGAGTCCCACCTTGGCTAGCTTGAGCCCGTGGATGAACTGGGAGTAGCTCAGCCCGTGCTGGCGCGCCGCGGCATTGATCCTCACGATCCACAGCCGGCGGAACTCCCGCTTGCGCCGCCGCCGGTCGATGTAGGCGTTCATTAGGGCCTTCATCACCGATTGCTTGGCGAGCCTGTAGGACCGCCCTCGCATCCCACGGAAGCCCTTGGCCAGCTTCATGATCTTCCGCCGCCGCTTGACGTGGATGATCCCTCCTTTGACTCGGGCCATCTCCTCCTCTCCCTCCTTACTTGCTCCTTGCCCCTTGCCGCTCGCTAGTCGGTTCGATTATGCCAGCTGGCTAGCTCAAGCCTGCAGCAAGCTCTTGATCCGGCGGGCCTGCCGGCCGACGAGTTCCGTCCCCCGGCGGGCTTGCCGCCGGCGGCTCTTCCGCTTCTTGGTGAGCTTGTGCTGGTAGCCCACCCGAGAGGCGCGCACCTTCCCCGTCGCGGTCAGCTTGACCCGCTTGGCGATCCCCTTATGACTTTTCTTTTTGAGCTTCGTCGCCATCCAGCTCCTTTCCACTTAAGGGGACGAGGAGCATCTGCAGGGAGCGGCCCCTGGCCGTCGGGTGCTGGTCGACCCTGGCCAGCCCGCTCGTCGCCTCGATCACCCGCTCGAGGAGCTCCCTCCCGCGGTCCATGTGGACGATCTCCCGCCCGCGGAAGATCACGGTGATCTTGACCTTGTTGTCCTCCTCGAGGAAGCGCCGGATGTGGCGCAGCTTGGTCTCGAAGTCGTGCTCCTCGATCTGAGTGGTGAACCGCATCTCCTTGAGCTTCCGCGCCTTCTGGCGCTTCTTCTCCCGCTTCTCCCGCAGGTAGCGATACTTGCCGTAATCCAGGATCTTGCAGACTACCGGATTAGCCTGGGGAGCCACCTCCACGAGGTCGAGGCCCCGCTCCCGGGCGAGCTTAAGAGCCGCCTCTAGCGGCATTATCCCGATCTGCTCCCCGTTCTCGTCGACTACCCGGACCTCCTTAGCTCGGATCTCCTCGTTCTTGCGGATCTTCTGGGCTACGATCTCTTACCTCCCCTCCTTCGGAAACTCGAGAAACTCAGTGATCAACATAACGGATCAGACCCGGCCTTGTCAAGGGTGGCCCCGGGCCTCACCTCGGCTAGCTCAACCGCCGGTCTCCTGGTATTCGAACTCCTGGTCGCCGATGCGGACTAGATCGCCCGATTTGAGCCCCCTCCGGCGGAGCTCCCGGAGGACCCCCAGCCGCTCCAGTTGCTCATTCAGGTATTCGAGCCCCTCGCGGTCCTTGACCCGGAGCCGCGCCAGGCGTCGCACCCGCTCCCCGGAGACGACGAAGCCCTCCTCGTCCTGGGTGATGACCAGCTCGGGCTCTTGGGGCAGCCGGTAGATCCGCCGGCGGGGGGCCCTCCTTGCGAGCTCCTCGGCGGCTTCGGCCTCCGCAGCTTTCAGCTCCTTGAGCTTCCGGTAGCACCGCCCGATGAGCTCCCGCACGCCCGCGCCGGTGACCGCCGAGATCGGGTGGAGCTCGATCCCCCGCTCAGCGAACCTCCTCACCGCCTCTTCCACCTCTTCCTCCGCCATCAGGTCGATCTTGTTGCCGACCACGAGCTGGGGCCGCTCCGCCAGCGCGGGCGAGAAGGCCCGGAGCTCATGGTTGATCTTCTCGTAGTCCTCGAGGGGGTCGCGGCCCTCGCTCCCCGAGAGATCGACCAGGTGCAGAAGGAGCCGCGCGCGCTCCACGTGCCGCAGGAAGCGGTCGCCCAGCCCCCTCCCCTCATGGGCGCCCTCCACCAGCCCGGGGATGTCGACCACGGTGAAGGTCTCGAGTTCGTCCACCTGGACCACGCCGAGGTGCGGCTCCAGCGTGGTGAACGGGTAGGGCGCGATCTTCGGCCGGGCGGCCGAGATCCGCGAGATGAGGGTCGACTTGCCGACGTTGGGAAAGCCGATCAGCCCCACGTCGGCGAGGAGCTTGAGCTCCAAGATGAGCCAGCGCTCCTCCCCCGGCTCGCCCTGCTCCCAGATCCGCGGGGCCTGCCAGGTCGAGCTGACGAAGCGGGCGTTCCCCCGGCCGCCCTCGCCGCCGCGGGCGACCACCACCTCAGCTCCCGGCTCGGCGAGGTCTGCCAGGAGCTCGCCGGTCTCGGCATCCCGGACTACAGTGCCCACCGGCACGAGGATGACCAGGTCCTCGCCGGAGCGGCCGGTCTTGCAGTTGGGCCCGCCGGGGGAGCCATCCTCCGCGCGGAAGTGGACCTGCTGACCCAGATGGAGCAAGGTGGTGACGTTGGGATCGGCGCGGAGGATGACATCGCCGCCCTTGCCCCCGTCGCCGCCGTCGGGGCCGCCCAGGGGGCGATACTTCTCCCGGCGGAAGCTGATGATCCCGTTGCCGCCCCGGCCGGCTTTGACGAAGATCTTGGCCTCATCGATGAACATCTTAGGTGTTAGTTAACTGCTATCGAGGGGGATCGAGGACAACACAAGAGGGATTAGCGAGCCCCTCCCCCGCCCGAAGCTGGAGGAGGGACGACTATATATAACCAGCCCGACCCGAGCTCCGAGCCCACCTAGGGCTCAGGTGAGATGCTCACGTAGCGGCCGTGGAACTTGACGTAGCCGGCCTCCTTGGCAAACAGGGTGAAGTCGCGGCCCATCCCTACGCCCTTCCCGGGGCGGAAGACCGTCCCCCGCTGGCGGACGAGGATGTAGCCCGGCTCGACCCACTCGCCGCCGAACTCCTTCACCCCGAGGCGCTTGCCCGGTGAGTCGCGGCCGTTACGAGTGCTGCCGGCGCTAGACTTGTGAGCCATCTCTCTCCCTTACCTCCTTTCTTCCCTTCTTCTCTTCCTATTCATTCCATCAGACCTTGACGTTGGAGACCTGCTCGCGGACCTCGAGGTAGCCGGGGTGCTCCCGCTCCAGCTCCCGCAGGCCGAGCACCATCGTCTCCAGGATGGCGTCGATCTCGCGGCTCAGGAAGTATTCCCGCTCGAGCTTGCAGTGGAACAGCTCCTCCCTCTCCTCGACCTCCGGTTCCAGCCTGAGGTAGCGCTCCAGCCCGATCACCGCCGTGCGGAGCAGCGCTAGGACGCCCACCTGGAGCGGGGCTTGCTCCCCCGTCGATCTCTGCAGTAGCCGACCACGGAATTCACAGATCTTCCCCTCGCTGTCCCGGTAGATCTCTACCTCGATCATCCCTGGATCTCCTTTATCAGTGCACGCACATACCGCTGGCGGTGCCCCCTCTTGCGGCGATAGCGCTTCTTCGGCTTATACTTGAATACGATGATCTTCTCGCCCTTGACCTCCTCCTCGAGCTCGGCGATCACCTTGGCCCCCTCAAGGTAGGGGGTCCCGACCTTGCACTCCTTACCATCGCTGATCAGGAGCACCTTGTCCAGCTCGATCAGCTCGCCGGGCTTCCGGTCGGGCAGCCGCTCGATGAGCAGCCGATCGCCCTCCTCCACCCGGTATTGCTTCCCGCCGGTCTCGACGATCGCGTACACTTCAGCCTCCTCAACTGTGGTTTGATTCTAACGAAATCCCCACCCCTCCGCAAGAGGCCCGCTTATTCTATTCCACCTCCGCTTCGGCTTCGGCTCCAGCTTCAGCGGGCTGGCCCTTGAGCTCGGCGTAGCGGCGCTTGACCTCCTCGATCTCGATCTTCCGCAGGAGCGGCTCCGCCGGTCCCACCCGGAAGGGCAGCTCGACCTTGAGCAGGTCATCGAAGCGGACCGGCTCGGGGAGGTTCAGCAGCCGGTAGACCCGCCGGGAGAACCCCGGGACGAAGGGCTCGAGCATGATCGCCAGCGCCTTGACGAGCTGGAGCCCGCCGGCGACCACCTCGGGCTTGCCGCCCTCCCAGGGGCGCTCCTCCTGGAAGTAGTGGTTCCCGAAGACGGCCAGCTCGCTGATCCGTCGGAGCGCCAGCGCGAGCGAACCCTCCTCGAACTCGCGCTCGACCTGCCCTCTCGCCCTCCTGATCTGGTCGAGCACCCTCTCGTCGGGGGTGGCCTCGACCACCCCGTCGTAGAGCCGGTTGGCCACCCCGGCTACCCGGCTGACTAGATTACTGATGTTGTCGATGAAGACGCTGTTGATGGTGGTCTCGAGCTCCTCCCAGGAGAAGTCGACGTCCCTCTTCTCAGGGCGCACATAGAGCAGGTAGAACCGCCAGAGGGTCGGGTCGAGCAGTTGGAGGGCGTCGTCGCAGTAGATGCCCACGCCGCGGCTCTTGGAGAAGGCTTCCCCGCCGATCCAGTTCAGATACTCAGTCGCGGCGATCTGGTCCGGGAGGTGGTAGCCCTCCCCGGAGGCGATGAGCTGCCCGGGAAAGATGATCGTATGGAAGGGGATGTTGTCCTTCCCCTGGGTGTAGATCTGGTAGACGTCCTCGCCGAACCAGAACTCCCGCCAGCGGTCGGGCTCGCCCTTCCTCTGGAAGTATTCGATCGTGGCGGAGACGTAGCCTAGAGCGGCCTCGGCCCAGACGTAGATCACCTTGCCCTCGGCGCCCTCGAACGGCGCGGGGATGCCCCACTCCAGGTCACGGGTGATCGCCCGCGGGCGCAGCTCCCGGAGCATGTTCTCCGTCCACAGCTTCACGTTGCCGCGGAACCGGCGCGACTCCACATACCGGCGGAGCTGGGGCTCGAGCTTCTTCAGGTCGAGATACCAGTGACGGGTCGGCTTAAAAATGATCTCCGACCCGCCGCAGATGGCGCACCGCGGCTCACGTAGCTCCTCCGGCTCGAGCAGCGCCCCGCAGCGCTCGCATTGGTTCCCGCGGGCATGCTCGTAGCCGCAGCGGGGGCAGGTGCCCTCGATGTAGCGATCGGCTAGGAACTTCCCGCAGGTCTGGCAGTAAGGCCGCTCCTCCTCCCGGGAGAAGATGTAGCCTTGCTTTTCCATCTTCTTGTGGATCTCGATCACGAACTCCTTATGGACCGGCGATTCCGTGGTGGTGTAGTTCTCGAACTCAATCCCGAACTCCTCGTTGATCCGGAGGATCTCCTGGTGGATCAGCTGGGCGTGCTCGCGGGGTGAGCGGCCCGCCTTGGCAGCCTCATATTCGATCCGCGTCCCGTGGGCATCGGTCCCGCTGACGTAGACCACCTCGTGGCCGCGGAGCTTGTAGTAGCGGGCGAAGACGTCCCCCGAGAGCAGGGAGGAGACGAGGTTCCCCAGGTGGGGGACGGTAGAGCCATAGGGCCAGGCGCTGCAGACCAGGATCTTCTTGGCCATCGCTCCTTCTCTTCCTCTCTTTTCTTTTCTCTTCTCTTCTATCCCCCTTCTTTCTCCTTGCCCTCTCGACTTGACCCCCGCCTCGCTATCCGGCTCGCCCTCTTGCCGTAGAGCAAACTATAGCAAAAGCTCCCGGGCGGGACAAGCGCTCGCCTCACCGGGCGCAGCCGCGGGAGTAACGGAGTTCACCTTGGGGGCGACCGGCGATCCTTCCCCTTGGGAGGGGCTCTTGGGTTAAGGTAAAATCGGGCGTGCCGTCAGCTATATAAACCAACGCGGGGGAGCGAAGTTGGAGTGGACATGAACCGGACGAGCAGGACCCTCCTGGGGACGTGCCTGGTAGCCTTGTCCCTTTGGCTTTGGGCCCCGGCCTTGGGCTCGGGCTTAGATGTGGCCGCCCGAGCCCGGGAGTGGGAAGGAGGGCTCGATTCCAGCCCCGCCATGAGCATAGGGGTGGGCCTCAAGGGTGCCCTCCTCCCGGTGGAGCGCTTCGGGCTCGATGGGGCCTTCATCCACCTGCGGATAGGGGACTTCCTCGGGATCGAGGGCCTGACGGCGGTAATCGAGGGCGGGCTGAGCTCCGGCCTGCGGGTGGTCAGCCTAGGGGTGAAGCTCCTCATGACGAAGTTCCCGCTGGATGGCTCCGTGCTCATCCCCTTCACCGGCGGGGGCCTCGGGCTGGAGCTGGCCACCCTGGCGATCATCCCGGAGGGGGTCGCCGGAGTGGAGTATCTCGCCCCGCCGTTCCTGCTCCTCGGGGAGATGCGCGTCCAGAGCCTGAAGGGGATGACCATCCTGATCGGCGTGGGGCTTGAATTCTGATCGTTTCATCTCGTTGCAGCCACAGGGCGAGCGGAATATAATCCGGACGGGGAGGCGATCCCGATGGCAAGAGGCATGGCTGATACCGATCCTGAGCTCAAAGCCAAGGCCCTAGCTCCGGAGGTCCGAGCGCCGCGTGGGAGCGAGCTCCACTGCAAGGGCTGGCTCCAGGAGGCGGCCCTCAGGATGCTGATGAACAACCTCGACC
>CAZCTZ010000013.1:0-17271 GCA_964501855.1 uncultured Thermotogae bacterium | reverse complement strand
AGCGCGGCAGCGGCGGCAAGATCCGCGCCATCCGGTATGCCCGCGAGCGGCGGCTGCCCTTCCTGGGGATCTGTTTCGGCTTCCAGCTCGCGGTCATCGAGTATGCCCGGAGCGTCCTCGGCTATCGGGAGGCCAACAGCACCGAGCTCGACCCCGAGACGCCCTACCCGGTGATCGACCTCCTCCCGGAGCAGCGGAAGATCAAGGAGAAAGGCGCGACGATGCGGCTGGGGGCCTCGCCGGTCTTGATCGAACCCGGTTCGCTCGCCTGGCGGCTCTACGGCCAGGAGGAGGTCCGGGAGCGCCACCGCCACCGCTACGAGGTGAACCCCGACTACATCGAGGAGCTGGAGGCCGCGGGGCTCAAGTTCTCAGGGAGGTCGCCCGACGGGCGGATGGAGATCGGCGAGCTGCCCAAGAGGGAGCACCCCTTCTTCATCGCCTCCCAGTTCCACCCCGAGTTCAAGTCCCGCCCGACCAAGCCCCATCCGCTCTTCTTGGGCTTCCTGCGAGCATGTCTCGGGCGAGAGGTCTGACCTTGGGGGCGATCCTGCTCGGGCTGGGGTTGGGAGTGGGGCTCTATCTGGCCCTGGCCCTGCGCACCGAGCCTGAGCCCTCTCGAGCTGAACCGGCCCCCTCACCGCTCAGGGTCGCCGCACGAGGCGCCAAGCTCGCCCACTACGATGAGCGAGGCCACAAGGTGTGGGAGCTGCTGGCCGGCTCGCTCGAGGTGGGACAAGGTGATGATGGGGGTGCAAGCGAGAGGGCAGTGGCTAGGGAAGTTACCCTCCGCTTCTTCGGCTTCAATGAGGATGGCAGCGACAAGCGAGAGGGTGAGCCGCTCCCGATCCTGGAGGTGCAGGCCCCCAAGCTGACCTTCTTCCGCACTAGCAGCGATCTCCTCCTCGAGGGCGGCGTCCTGGCCCGCACCCGGGAGGGGCTCGAGCTCCAGTCTGAGCGGATGCGGTGGGAGGCCGAGCAGGAGCGGCTCACCTCCCAAGATAGGGTGCGGATCACCCAGGGGGAGAACCTCCTCGAGGGGGTGGGGTTCGAGTATAGCCCCCGCGAGGGGCGGCTGGTGACCTCGAGAGCGCATCTTATCCTCGTGCTCCCTCAGGATAGACGGAGCCCGAGCTCGGACTCCGAGTGAAGCGAAGGCGATGGACGACCTCCGGGCGGAAGGCCTGATCAAGAGCTACAACGGCCGGCGGGTGGTCGACCGGGTCTCACTCCGGGTCGAGCCGGGGAAGATCGTCGGCCTTTTAGGGCCGAACGGCGCGGGGAAGACGACCACCTTCCAGCTCATCATCGGGCTGATCGCACCCGAGGACGGCCGGGTGCTCCTCGGCGGGAGGGATGTCACCCGGCTGCCGTTCTGGCGGCGGGCCCGCCTGGGGATCAACTACCTCCCCCAGGAGCCCTCGGTCTTCCGCCACCTCACCGTGGAGGAGAACCTCCAGCTCGTCCTGGAGAACCTCGAGCCCTCCCCGAGGAGGCGTCTTGTGCGGATCGGGGAGCTGCTCGAGCGGCTGGAGCTCACACCGCTCGCCCGCCGGCGGGCCGACTCACTCTCGGCGGGTGAGCGCCGCCGGGTGGAGATCGCCCGGGCGATGGCGACCAATCCGGCGTTCCTCCTGCTCGATGAGCCCTTCTCCGGGATCGACCCCAAGAGCGTCCAGGAGGTCCAGCGGATCATCTTCGCGCTGAGAGGGGAGGGTCTCGGGCTGGTGGTCACCGACCACAACGTCCGGGAGACGCTCAAGGTCACGGACTTCGCCTACCTGGTGAACGAGGGGAAGATCCTGCTGGCAGGAACCCCAGAGGAGATCATCGCTAATCCGCTCTCGAGGCGCTTTTACCTGGGCGAGGACTTCCGGCTCTAAGCGGAAGGGGGATGATCCGCCCCCCAATTGCATCAGGAGGCGCCCTCCGAGACCGCCCGCTCTCGCTCTTGCTCCTGTTCTTCCTTGGCCCTGGCCGCCTCCTTGGGCCGATAGAGCTGGTAGTGGAGGATGAGCCAGCCGAACCCCGCGATGAGCAGGACGCTCACCGCTTGGGCGATCCGCACCGAGCCCCAGACCAGGGCATCGCCCCGGAAGAACTCCACCGCGAAGCGCACCAGCGAGTAGGCCACCAGGTAGGAGGAGACGATGAACCCATCCTTGTGAGGACGGCGGCGGAGCCACCACCAGATCAGCCCGAAGATGATGAGGTCCCCGACCATCTCATACAGCATCGCGGGGTGGAGGCGCATGGTGTCGAACGGCGCGGTCTGGCGGGCGTAGCTGTAGGCCGGGGTCCCCCGGGCGAACTCCAGCCCGAACGGCGCCGGCAGGTAGGTCTTGATCCCGTAGGCGTCGCCGTTGAGGAAGTTGCCGATCCGGCCGAGCGCCTGCCCCAGGATGACCGCCGGGGCGAGCGCATCGGCGAACTGCCAGAACCCGAGCTTCTTCCACTTAGCGAAGATCAGGAGCGCGAGGAAGCCCCCCAGCAGCCCGCCGTGGATCGCCAGCCCGCCCTGCCAGATCTTCCAGATCTCACCAGGATGGCTCCAGTAGTAGTGCTCTCCCGCGGTGTCAGTGTAGAAGAGCACATACCACAGCCGGGCGAAGATGATCCCCAGCGGGACGGAGATCAGCACGAAGTCGAGGATATCGTCGGTCTTCAGGGCCAGCCCCCTGCGGCGGACCTCCGCGCGGACGAGGAAGATCCCCACGATGATGGCGATCACATACATCAAGCCATACCAGCGCACGGTGAGATCATACCCGAAGAGCTTCACACTGAAAGCGATCGGATGCATCTCTCCTCCTTTTCCGCTTGGCTTCCCTCCAACACAAGGGCAGATCCAGGTCGAGTTTGCCCCATATTTTATTGCTCCACCCCTCGGGGGTCAACAAGGCGTAAAGCAGGGTGCTTGCGACCCCTTCCCCAGGCTAGCTTATACTTAGCGCAGGGATGAACCCTGGTAAGCGAAGGTGGAGCTGGGCGCGGGCGCTCGCCCCCCTCTCCGGCGGGCTGCTGGCGTTGGCCTTCTCCGGGCCGGAGCTGCCACTGCCGCTAGATTGGCTGGTCTGGGTCGGGCTCATCCCCCTCTTCTTCGCGTTGGAGCGGTGCGCCTACCTTGGGGGGCTGAAGCGCGCCCTCCTCGGGGGAGTGAGCTTCTTCGGGCTCCTGCTCAGGTGGCTCTATCCCCTGGGGGAGTGGACCGGCCCGGTGATCCTGCTTTTGCACCTCCTCCTCGCCGGCTACCTGGGGCTCTACTGGGGCGCCTTCGCGGTGGGCTACCTCCTCCTCCGGAGGCGGCTCAAGCCGCTCCCGCTGGCGCTCGCGGTCCCTGCCCTATGGCTCGCACTGGAGCTGGCCCGCGCTGCCGGGCCGCTCGGGTTCACCTGGGGCGATCTCGGCTATGCGCTCTACCGCCGGACGGGGCTGATCCAGGCGGCGGCATACGCCGGGGTGTGGGGGCTATCCTTCGCCATCGTGTTGGTCAACTACCTGCTCTTCCTGGCCCTGAAGAGGCGGAGCCCCTGGCCGCTCATCGCCGTAGGCGCGGTCTTCTTAGGACTCATGCTGCCTAGCTTGGCTGATGTGGGCAAGCTGTCAAGACCAGGGGAGGGCCAGCTCCCAAAGGTAAAGGTCGCTATCGTCCAGCCGAACATCCCTCAGCGGGCCAAGTCCTCGCCCCAGCTAGCCGGGGAGCTGCTCGCTAAATACCAGAGGCTGCTGGAGCGGGTGAGCCCGGGGGAAGTTGATCTAGTAGTCCTACCCGAGTCGATCCTGCCGGGGTATCCCCTCCGCCAACGGGAGCTCCTCCAGCCGTTCCTCGACTTCGCCAGGGAGAGGGGGGTCCACCTATTGCTCGGCACCCTGGACTACCGCCAGGGGCGGTTCTACAACTCGGTGGTGCTCATCTCACCTCGGGGTGAGGTGGTCGCCCAATACGACAAGGTCAAGCTGGTCCCCTTCAGCCCGGAGTATCTCCCCGGGAGGGGCCTCCTCGAGCGGATAGGCTTAAAGGGCCTGATCGCCAGGGTGGCGCCGGTCAATCTCACCCCCGGCGGGGGCTACCACCCGTTGAGTTCACCCGGGGGCTTGAAGGGCCTTGCCACGCCGATCTGCTTCGAGTCGATCTTCCCGAGGATCTCGCGGGAGTTCGTCCGAGCCGGCGCCAAGCTCCTCATCACCCTCACCAACGACGCCTGGTTCGGGAGGACCACCGCGCTCCCACAGCACTTCGGGATCGGGGTCCTCCGGGCGGTGGAGACCCGCCGCTGGTTCGTCCAAGCGGCCAACACCGGCATATCGGGGATCGTCTCCCCCCGGGGGGAGGTCCTCGCCCGCTCGGCGATCGGGGAGGAGGAACTCATCTACGGCGAGGTCGAGCTGCTGGAGGAGGGGCAGACCTTCTACGTCCGGTTCGGCGACTGGCTGGGCTGGCTCGGGCTGATCTATCTCTTTTATACCGGTCTTGTGGGACCGCTCCTGCGAAGGAGGGTTCCTAGGAGCATTTATTTATCCTCCTAGCTCGAACGAGCGTGTCTGCGTAAGAGAGGGGGTCTGCACGGTGATCCCATACTTATCCCAGAGGTAATCGAGGTATGGGTTGCTATCGATGGTAATGCCCTCACCTGTCACCAGCCCTGAGTCCTCATCCGGGATGCAGTCGGTCAGATCTATTGTGGCGGGGGCTTGGCTTATGAACTGCACGGAGCTCATGTTGGTCACCCCGTCATCGCCGCCAAGGTCGGTCAGAGGGATGGTCAGGGTCAGGACATTCCCCACGACGGTGGGCACAGCGTCGCCCACGTCAGTGAACCCCGTCGTTTCGATGATGTCGTAGTTGCCGGCGGCGTTCCTGTAGATGAGATCGACCGAGAAATCGGCCCCGAGGGCTGATACGGCATAGCATGGGCAGATGGCGTTGAAGGACGGGATCCCGGTCAAGATGCTCTGATCGACGTCGAAATCGATCCACCCGCAATAGAGCCCATCGGCAACGGTGCAAGTCGTGCCCGCCGGGGGGATCGAGGGCGGTGTAGCCGGGTCGAAGGTGATGGTGACGGTCAAGGTGGTCGAGGTCCGCGAGGTCTTTATACTCTCGATGTCGTAGTAGCCCGGTGGCCAGACCCAGGCATCGCCGAGCCCGTCGACGAGCCCGGCGGTGATCGGCGGCTTGATGGTGACGGTGGCGGAGGCAGTGATATTGGGATTGCTCACCAAGGTCGCGGTCACGGTGGCATTGGTGACCTCGGTCACAGTCGCCGGAGCGGTGTACACCCCGTCTTGAGTGATGGTGCCCGGGCCGGCGGTGACGCTCCAGATCACAGGGACTGGATTACCCAGGTGGTTCGTGGCGGTGAAGGCGACACTCTCCCCTCCTTCTATTATCGCCGAGACCGGGGTGACGATGAGCGTCGTTACCTGCAAGCACCCTGTCAGTATGGCCCCAGCGGACCCCAGCATCAAGCCGACTAAGAGGGCTCTTCTAAACATCTAAAAAACCTCCTTCCAGCTCCTCAATATCATTATCTCCATCTCTCTAGCTAGCCCCGCTTCACAAATACCTTGGCAGGAATTGGAATTGGGGCCGGCCATCCTGCCCTTACCCTACCCTTATCTCCGATATCCGGACCCTCCTCGAGTTAGAGCCATCGCTGCTGAAGCCCAAAGGTCGGGCTTAATCTAGCCTCGTCTTGGCCGGGCCCGAAGGAAGGGAGTCAGCCGGGGTGCGGGACTTTGTCGCCGAGATCAGTGATCGGTGTCGATGCCAAGCCGGGCTAGGCCCTCATGTGCTTGATATACCTCAAGCAGTAGGGATCGAGCCCCACCAGGGCCTCCGAAGCCCTCAAGGTGTCCATGAGCTCCCGATCGGTCGGGTCGAGCAGGGCCGCATCGAGTCCGGCCGCGAGGAGCATCGCCAGGAAGGCCCGGTTGATGAGCGAGCGGCGCGGCAGCCCGAAGGAGACGTTGCTGAGGCCCACGCAGGTCTTGACCCCGAGAGCGCCCCAACGCTCCTTTATCCCCCGCACCGCCTCGAGCACCGCCCGCCCCTGCTCCTGATCGGTGCCGATCGCCATCACCAGCGGGTCGATATACACCCGCTCGGGCTCGATCCCCGCCGCCTCTAGGGCCTCGAGCAGCCGCTCGGCCTCCCGGAGGCGCTCCTCGGCCGTCTTGGGCAGCCGGCCGGGGCCCATCGCCAGGGCGATCACCTCAGCGTCGAATTCCTTAGCCAGGGGGATCAGCCGCTCCTGGAGCTTGGGATCGTTGTTGATCGAGTTGATCATCGGCCTGGGCCCAGGCCCACCTTGGCAGAGGGAGAGACCGAGCTCGATGGCCTCGGGGTTGGGGCTGTCGATGGCGAGGCGGACTCCCTCCCCCAGCTCGGCTTGGACCACCCTGATCATCCACTCTAAGTCTTCAAGCTCGCGGTCCACGCTCGCAGCGGCGTTGACATCGAGGACGGCCGCGCCGGCTTCCACCTGGGCGCGGGCCAGCCGGCGGATGACCCCCTCATCGCGGCGGCGGAGGGCCTCCCTCACCCCCCGCCGGGTCGAGTTGAGCAGCTCGCCGATGATCAGCACCGCAACCATGGCCTCCTGCCGCGCTCGAGCTTTTGCCCGCTGGGATTCTATCCCCCAGCCGGAATGGGCGCCAAATAGCTCCTAATCCTCCGAGAGGGGCGCTCAGCGGTTACAGATACAGGGGCTGGTGACCTCTTGACTCCCGATCATGAGCTGTGCTACATTCATCTCGAAGGGGGTGATGGGAGGAGAGGAAGGTCCAAGCTCGCGAGCGAAAAAAGCAAAGCAAAAAGAACCCAAGAAGGAGGTAAAAGATGAGGGTTTCTGTCAAGTTCTGCCTGCTCATCGGGCTCCTGCTCGGACTCGGGCTGGTGATGGTGCCGCTGGCCCAGTCTCAGCAGGAGAAGGTCCTGACGATCGCCTTTGACGCCGGCGACCTGAAGACGCTCGATCCGCACTTCGCTGCGGCCACCCAGGACCGCGCGGTCGTCGACATGATCTTCAACGGCTTGGTCCGCTACAAGCCCGGAGACATCACCGTCTTCGAGCCGGACCTCGCCGAGCGGTGGGAGGTCTCCGAGGACGGCAAGGTGTGGACCTTCTACCTGCGGAAGGGCGTGATGTGCCACCCCTGGGGCGGCAACCCCGGCTATGAGCTGACCGCGGAGGACGTCGTCTACTCCCTCCGGAAGTCGGCCGATCCGGCAAGGTCGGCCTATGCCGGCGAATACACCGGGATGAGCTTCGAGGCCGTCGACAAATACACCGTTAAGATCACCCTGGAGAGGCCGCTCTCCGAGGCGCTGATGCTCCCCAAGCTGGCCGACTACGCCGGCGGGTTCATCGTCTGCAAGAAGGCCGTGGAGGACCTAGGCGATGAGGCCTTCAAGACCCACCCCGTGGGGACCGGGCCGTTCATCTTCGAGAGCTACTCCCCGATGGAGAAGGTCGTCCTGGTCAAAAATGAAAGATACTTCCGCGGCGCGCCCAAGCTGGATAGGGTCGTCGTCCGCTACATGCCCGACGTCTCTGCACGGGAGTATGGCCTGGAGACCGGCGAGCTGGACGTGATCGAGGGCCCGCCGGAGCAGCCCTGGGTGGAGAAGATGCGGGCCAAGCCCGAGACGGTCGTGGACATCTTCGGCCCGGGCGAGACGGCCGTCCTCCACCTGAACATGTCCAAGGAGCCCTTCGACGACCTCAAGGTCAGAAAAGCCGTCGCCTACTGCCTCAGCCGGGCTGAGGTCCGCGCGGCGATCGGCGAGGCGATCTCCGCACCGCTGTGGGGTGCCGTGCCCGAGGTGCTCGCCGGGGGGCTGACCCGCGAGGAGGCGGCGGTCGCCGGCCTGCTCTATGAGGCCGACCGCGAGAAGGCCAGGTGGCTCCTCGCCGAGGCCGGCTACCCCGAGGGCTTCTCCGCCGAGGTGGTCATCTCCGAGCGGGCGGAATACCTCCTGCCGATGGAGAACATCCAGGCCCAGCTGCGCGAGTGCGGGATCGACATCAAGCTCAAGGTGGTCGACCACCCCACGATGCACACCTTGATCCGGCAGGACGTCAACCCGATCGTGCTGTATGTCGCCTGGCGGCCGAACGCCGATGTCTTCCTCACGAGGTTCTACCACTCCGACTCGATCGTGGTGGTCGGGAAGAAGCCCGACACCAACTTCTCCCACTACACCGGGATCGACGAGCTGATCGAGGCCGCACGGACGGAGCTGGACACCGAGCTGCAGGTCCTCTTCTGGAAGCAGGCCCAGCTCAAGCTCCTTATCGATATGGCCTCCTATCCGCTCTACATCAAGCAGTTCGTCTACGCCCGCAAGCCCTACGTCGACTACGGCTACGAGCTGAAGTCGACCCTGGCGCTCTATCCCCAGATCAACGAGCTGACCGACATCAAAAAGTAAAGCCGGGATCTGGAAGGGAAAGGGAAGAGAGGGGACGGGCTGACAGTCGATTGCATTGCAGCCCGTCCCCTCTCCGCTGTAAACTGAGCTTGTGATGGTCGGATGATCGGCTATATCATCCGCAGGATCTTGATCTCGATCCCGATCCTGCTCGCGGTCCTCACCCTGGTCTTCCTCATCGTGCGGGTAGCCCCGGGCGACCCCGCGCAGGCGATCCTGGGGGACTACGCCTCCAAGGAGGCGGTCGAGGCCCTCCGGGAGAAGATGGGGCTTAACAAACCCCTCTGGCAGCAGTATATCGAGTTCCTCTGGGGGCTGGTCCGCGGCGACCTCGGCCGGTCGATGATCAGCGGGGTGCCCGTCGCAAAGCAGGTGGCCTACGCCCTCCCCTACACCCTGGAGCTGACCCTCTCGGGGATCATCTTCGGCGCGGTGCTTGGGATCCCGCTCGGGATCTACACCGCTCTGCGGCGGAATCAGCTCCCGGATTACCTCGGCCGGGTGCTCTCCCTCGCGGGGCTCTCCTTCCCCACGTTCTACCTGGGCATCCTGCTCATCCTCGTCTTCGCCGTGGGCCTGCGGCTCTTCCCCGTGGTCGGCGGCGGCGACCTCCACGACCTGAAGGACAACCTGCGGCACCTCTTCCTCCCGGGGCTCACCCTGGGGCTGATCATGACCGCCTATGTCACCCGGATGTCGCGCTCCTCGATCCTCAACGTCCTGAACGAGGACTACGTCCGGACGGCCCGGTCAAAGGGCCTCGCCGAGCGGCTGGTGATCTACAAGCACGTGCTGAAGAACGCGCTCATCCCGATCATCTCGATCATCGGGGTCTACTCGATCGTGCTCATCGGCGGCTCGGTCCTGGTGGAGATCGTCTTCTCCCGGCCGGGCCTGGGGAAGCTGATGATCGGTGCGATGCTCCAACGGGACTACATCACCCTCCAGTCGATCATGGTGATCTACGCCGGGTTCGTGGTCCTGATCAACTTGATAACCGACCTGGCCTACGGGCTGGTCGACCCCCGGATCAGGTATGAATGAGGCGAGTGCGCCAGCGGTGGCAGCGGCTGGGGTCGAGTTCTCCCCGCGGCGGAGGTTGATCCGGACCTTCCTGCGGAATAGGACCTCCGTGGTGGGGGCGGGCCTCGCCCTGGCGATGGTCTTCGTCGCGATCTTCGCGCCCTGGCTCGCGCCCTACGACCCGCTGGACCAGAACGTCTTCTTCCGGTTCACCAAGCCCGAGGCCTCCCACCCCCTGGGGACGGACTTCTACGGCCGGGACGTCCTCTCGCGGGTCCTCTGGGGCGCGCGGGTCTCGCTGCTGGTGGGGATCTCCTCGGTGCTGCTGGGGATGGCCTTCGGGATGGTCTTCGGGATGATCGCGGCTTACAAGGGCGGCAAGGTGGAGATGGCGATCATGCGCGCCGTCGATGTGATGATGTCCTTCCCCGACGAGGTCTTCGGGATCATGATCATGGTGGTGCTCGGCTCGGGGCTGGAGAAGCTGATCCTGGCGATCGCGCTCTTGTTCGCCCCGAGGTTCGTCCGGCTGGCCTACGCGCCGACCCTGGCCCTAAAAGAGCGAGATTACATCGCCGCAGCGCGGGCCATCGGTGCGAGCGATCTGCGGCTCCTGGGCAAGCACATCCTGCCGAACATCTTCGGGGAGCTCCTGGTGATGGGCACCCTCTGGATCGGGACCGCGATCCGCCTGGAGGCGAACTTGAGCTTCCTCGGGCTGGGGGTCCCACCGCCGACGCCCACCTGGGGGAACATGATCCGGACGGGGATGGACCACCTCACCGACGCCTGGTGGGTCTCGGTCTTCCCCGGGCTGGCGATCCTGCTCACGGTCTTCGCCTTCAACCTGCTCGGGGATGGGCTGCGGGACGTCATCGACCCCAAGCTGCGCGCCTAGCCTTTGCCTTTGCCTTCTTCTGCCTTCTCCTCCCTCCCCTCGCTTATCTGCCCCGGCTTTGACAATCCCCTGAGGATGTGATAGCTCATCAGTAAGATGCGGCGTGAAGAGCGCGTGCGGGTCCAGCTCGAGGCGGTGGAGTTCCTCCGGGCGCTCAAGCAGACCAGCTCTTACCAGGAGCTCTCCCAGCTCTTCGGGCTCTCGCCGGTCGTGCTCAATCGCTACATCAAGGGGCGGGTGCTCCCCTCCCCCGAGCGAGCTGAGGAGATCCTCGAGCTCCGCCGGGAGGACCTCCTCCGGGAGCAAGTGCGCCGGCTTCTGCGCTACGACGCCGACCGGTTCGTGGACAACAGCCAAGTGGTCTTCAACACGCTCCTCTTGCGGGTGATCAGCCGAGCGGTCGCACCCCGGTTCCACCACGCGGAGAAGGTCCTCACCGCCGCGGTCGATGGGATCCCGCTCGCGGTCCACCTGGCCGCCGAGCTGGGCGTGGATTGCGTCTTCGCCAAGCGGGAGCGGGAGATCGGGGTCGATTCCTTCCTGGAGACGCACTTCAAGCTGGAGAGCGGCAGGACCCTGAGCTATGTCCTCCCCAAGCTGGCGCTTCGCCCCGGCGAGCGCGTCCTGATCGTCGATGACCTGATCCGCAGCGGCGAGACCCAGCAGATCCTGATCGACCTGGCCGGTCGGGCCAAAGCGGAGGTGATCGGGATCTTCGCCTTGATCAGCGTGGGCGAGGAGGGCCTCCGCGCGGTGAGGGCGGCCACCCGGGCACCCATCGAGGTCCTGCTCCGGCTGTAATATGTAATAAGAGGCGCTATCCGCCGCTATTCTACCGCCCGGCGCCTCCCAGCCCCATTCCCAGCCCGGGCACCCTCACCTGCCGCTCCAGGAGCCGCAGCAGCCCGGAGATGATGAGCACCAGTGCCAGGTAGATCAGGGCCACGATGGTGAAGACCTCGAAATACCGGAACTCCTTTATGGCGATGGTCTTCCCCACGCCCATGAGGTCCATCAAGGTCGCCATGTAGACGATCGAGGAATACTTCAGCATCAGGATCAGCTCGTTCGACCACGGCGGGATGACCAGCCGGAGCGCCTGCGGCAGGATGACGTAGCGGATCGCCTGCCAGCGGGAGAGGCCGATGGAGCGTGCGGCCAGCATCTGGCCGGCCTTGATCGACTGGATCGCCCCTCTGAAGTACTCCGCCTGGTAGGCCGCGGTGTTGAGCCCCAGGGCGAGCACCCCCGAGACGAAGGGCGAGAGGCTGATCCCCCAGTTGGGCAGGCCGTAGTAGACGAGCAGGAGCTGCACGAGGAGCGGCGTCCCCCGGAAGAACTGGACGTAAGCGCTGGCGAGCCAGTAGAGGGCGTGCCTGCCGTAGACGCGAGCCAGCGCCAAAGCCAGCCCCAGGAAGATCCCGATGGCGATGCAGATCGCGGTGATCTCGAGGGTGATCTTCAGCCCCCCGGCTAGCTGGGGCAGCCAAGCCCAATCGAACTCCAACTGGAACCGGCCCATCTCAACCGGCCTCCCCGTAGAGCTCGGTGATCTTGCGGAGGAACTCCGCCGTTCGGGGGTGCTTCGGCGCGACGAAAAGCTGCTCCGGCGGGCCCTGCTCCACGATCACACCCTTCTCCATGAAGATGATCTCGTCGGCGACGGAGCGGGCGAACCCCATCTCATGGGAGACCACGACCATCGTCATCCCCTCGCGGGCCAGCTTGATCATCACCTCGAGGACCTCGCCGATCAGCTCCGGGTCGAGCGCACTCGTCGGCTCATCAAAGAGGATCACCTTGGGGTTCATCGCCAGCGCTCGGGCGATCGAGACCCGTTGCTGCTGCCCGCCGGAGAGCTCCGCGGGGTAGGCCCTCGCCTTGTCGGCCAGCCCGACCCGCGCAAGCTCCCGCAGGGCGATCTCCGTGGCCCTCTTCTTGTCGAGCCTCTTCACCTTGAGGAGGCCCAACCGGACGTTGTCCAGCGCCGTCAGGTGGGTGAACAAGTTGAAGTCCTGGAAGACGAAGCCGATCTGGGCTCGGATCTTGTTGATGTCCGTCTTGGGATGGGTCACCTCCACGCCGTCGAGCCAGACCCTCCCGCTGTCCGGCGGGGTGAGCCGGTTGATACATCTGAGCAGGGTCGACTTGCCCGTCCCCGAGGGGCCGATGATCACCTTGGTCTCGCCGCGGCGCACCTCGAAGGAGATCCCCCGGAGGACCTCCTCCCGGCCGTAGCGCTTGTGCAGGTCCTCGACGATCAGGATGGCCTCGCTCCGGCTCACCATATCATATCAGCGCGCGATCACCGACCGGCCCCTTACCCCCTTCATCTGGAAGCCGGGGATGGCCACCCGCCGCTCGAGGAGCCCCAGGAGCCAGTTCCCCCCGTAGGTGAGCCCCAGGAAGATCAACGCCACGGTGATGTAGGCCAGCATCGCAAGGTCGTAGTGCCGGACCATGATGTAGCGGGCGTGGCGGAGGACCTCGTTTACCCCGATGGCATAGGCCAGCGTGGTATCCTTGATCACCGAGGAGAACTCGTTCGACCAGGCGGGGATCGCGAGGCGCAATGCCTGGGGCAGGACGACATGGAAGATCGCCTGCCAGCGGGAGAGGCCGATGGAGCGTGCGGCCAGCATCTGCCCCTCGGGGATCGACTGGATCGCCCCCCGGAAGATCTGCGACTGATAGCCGGAGGAGCGGAAGCCCAGCGCGAGCACCGCGGCGGTGAAGGCGTCCAGCTCCAGGCCGAACTGGGCCGTGCCGAAGAAGAACAGGAACAAGAGGACGAGCGCCGGGACCCCTCGGAAGAACCACTCCCAAGCGAAGGCCACCGCGGCGATGAACCTGTTGCTATAGACCTGGAGCAGGGCGATGAAGATCCCCACGACCAGCCCCAGGGAGATCAGCGCCAGGAGCAGCGCGAGGTTGATCAGGGTCGCCTGCAGGAGGTCCGGCAGGCTGCGCCCGATGATGGCGAGGTCCGCAAGGAAGCCGAAGAGGCGAGCTGCGAGCCCCTCCCAGAGTGCGCCCAGACCGTCGATCTCAGCTCACCCTCCCCCGCTGAGGCAGGTGTGGTGGTGAGAGGGGGCAAGGCAAGGCTATCCACCCGTGCCGTGCCTTGGCCTTGCCCCCTCTTTCCAGCCCTACTCGGCCGTCTTCTCGGCCATGCAAGCGGCGTAGCCCTCGATGTCCTTCTCCACCAGCAGCCTGTCCTTGCAGGCCAGGTAAGCGGCCTCGATCACGTCCGAAGGAGGGCCGAAGTAGGCCTTCACCAGGTTGTCCCAGGGTGAGCCGGGGACGATCACCAGCTCAGCAGCGGGCCACTCGCCGATGACCCGCAGCCCGAGCTCCTCCTTGCCGGAGTTGATCTTCGGGAGCAGGCCCAAAGGATCGCCCTCGGCGACCAAGAACCCGAAGAATTCATAGGTCATGATGATCCCGGCGATGGTCAGCTCGGGGTAGGCCTTCACCGAGGCCTTCGAGGCCGGCTCGTCCTGGATGACGGCGTCGATCCGCCCGTGGACCAGATCGAGGACCGCCAAAGGATAAGTCTCATATAGGACCAGCTCCACGGGGACGCCCTTGGCGATCAGGTTCTCCTCGACCCAGGCCGCACCGGTGGTCCCCCGCTGGGCGCCCACCTTGCCCGTGGGACCCATCCCGCTGAGCGCGGTGACGATGTTCAGTCCGGAGTCCTTCCGGATCAAGACCGCCTGGTTCGAGAGGTAATAGGGCGTGGAGAAGTCGACGACCTCCTCCCGCTCGGCGGTGATGGTGAACCCCGAGGCGCCGATGTCGCACTTACCGGCCTGGACCGCGGGGATGATCGCATCGAAGGCCATGTTCTGGATGGTGATCTCATACCCCTTGAGGATCGCGATCATCCGCATCACGTCCAGGTCGAACCCGAAGAACTGCTCCTGGCCGGTGAGCTTGGTGGTGACCATCTCGAAGGGGTCCCAGGGGATGTCGGAGCAGACGATGTAGGGCTCCTGCTGGGCCTGAGGGATGAGGCTCACTCCTACTGCTAGGGCAAGGGCGAGGGCCAAGACAGCCATAAGCCTCAAGCTGCCGATCCGCATCCGCTACCCACCTCCTTGGAGAAGCTATTTTTATCGAGGGGATTGTAGCATGGATCACCTTGGGGAGTCAACGGAAAGGACCGGTGCGCCAATTGCTCCCCTCAAGACCCGAGCTGTAGCATTAAGCTGGGGGCGATGCCAATGGCGGGGACGAAGGGCCAGTTGCGCGTCCGAGAGGCGAGCGCGAGGGACTTCCCGGGGATCATCGAGCTGGGCAAGGTCTCCTTCCCGCGGGAGATGGAGGTCTTCGGCTTCGACCAGGAGATGGTCGCCCGCCAGGTCCGCCTCTACCGCTGGGTCAGCTTGATCCAGCGGCTCACCGGACGGTTCTTCTTCAAGCTATATGTCGGCGAGCTCGGCGGGGAGCTCGTGGGCACGGCCACGCTCGCCCGCGAGGGCGAGGCCTGGTATATCGGGATGGTGATGGTCGCGCCGGAGCACCGCCGGAAGGGCTTCGGCCAAGCGCTGGTGGAGTTCGTCTGCGAGGAGGCCCGATCTCGAGGCGTCCCGCGGGTGATCCTCCACGTCCGCGAGGACAACGCCCCGGCGAAGGCACTCTACCAGAAGCTGGGCTTCGAGCTGTTCGAGCGGGAGTTCCACCTCGTCCGGGAGTTCGCCGACATCGAGCCCGCATCGATATCGAGCGAGGAGGTGGTCCTCCCCGAGGGCTACCGTCTCCGGCGGGTCGGGCCGTTCGACCGGCAGGCCTTCCAGCTCCTGGATGAGTGCCGCGAGGAGCGCGCCGCTCAGATCTATGGCCCCTCGGCCTACCCGCCGCTCTACGTCCGGCTGGCCTTCCGGCTCTTCCGGCCACAGCTCATCGAGCGCTACGCGATCATGCACGACGGCGACCGGATCGGGGTCTACTCCTTCCGGTTCACCAGTCCCAGGGAGGCCGCCCGCGCGGGAGTGGCCCTCCGCCGGGAGCACCGCGGGCGGGGGCTGGAGAAACCCTTACTCCTACGGGCACTCCGGCGGGCCAAGGAGCTCGGCGCGCCCAAGCTCGGGACGGTGGCCGACGAGGGAGAGACCGCGCTGCTTGGGGCCTGCGATGAGTTGGGCTTCGCCCGGCCGTTCGTCATGGAGGGGATGGTCAAGCAGCTCCGCTGATCCGCGTGCCCGGGGGCGGCTCCCCCTCCGGCTCCAGCAGCACGACCGCCCCATCCCTCAGCACCACACCCAGGACTAGCACCTCGGAGGTGAAGCCCGCGATCCGCTTCGGCGGCAAATTCGCCACCGCGATCACCCGGCGGCCGAGCAGCTCCTCCTTGGAGTAGAGCCGGGTGATCTGGGCACTCGACCTCCTCACCCCGAGCGGGCCGAGGTCGATGAGGAGCTTATAGGCCGGCTTGCGCGCCTCGGGGAAGTCCTCGACCTGGACGATCCGCCCCACCCGGAGTTCGAGCTTCTCGAAGTCGGGGTAGCTGATCTGGGTCTGGGTCCGAGCTCGAGCTTGAGCTTGGGACATCTCCACTAACTAACCTAACTGCCTAACCGCCGCAGACGCGCTCCCCACGGTAGCGATAGTTCCAGAGCGCCTGAGCTCGCCGCAGCGCGAGCGTGTTGTAGAACGGCCACTTGGCCATCACCGCGGGGTCTTGGGCCTTCTCCAGCGCGGTCTTGAGCAAGCTACAGAAGAGCTCCCACTCCCGCTCCGGCTTGGCGTAGTAATCGGCGTAGTTGACGTAGTTCTCCAGGTAGTCCGGCCCGAGCTGGATCGACCGCTCGAAGTGGGGCTTCGCCCGCTTGCGACTCCCGCCGAGGAAGCTCGGCACCTGGGCTAGGAAGCCAGCCAGGGCGCGATGGGGTCCACCGGCTAGGTAGCGCTCGTCCAGCTCGACTGAGCGCTCGAAGGCCGCGAGGACATCGCCGGTGCCGCCGGTGAGCGCTACCCCATAATGGTAGTTGAGCCACTTCCCCAGGTTGTTCCCATACCAGAAGATCGCCTCCACGTCGCCGGCTGAGCGGAGCGCCGCGCGGAAGCCCTCCCGCTCCTCTATCCGGGTGAACTCCGGGTCGAGCCGGAGGCTCTCCAGCGCGTAGTCCTTCCCCTTGCCGTAGGCGCGGTCCTCCTCTTCCCGCGAGGTGAGATACCCCTCGGCCAGCTCGAAGTAAGCTTGACTCAGGCGGTTCAACACGTGCGCACGGGTCTGGACCTCCTCCTCGGGTATCAGCGGGAGGGCCGCCTCCCAGAGGGCGATCGCCCGCCGGAGCTTTCCCTCGTAGGCGGCGAAGTCGAACCCCTCCCCGTCCCAGCGGTCATAGAGGGCCTCAGCTTGGGCGATGAGCTCCTCGGCGTCCCGGGCGCTTACACCCGCACCTAAGGTTAGCGCTAGCCCTATAAGAGCTACAGCTACAGCTGCCAGCGAGCTTGCCAGGAGAAAGGCGCGCATCTGGGGATGCCACCTCCCCTCTTTCTCTCCCTATTTTCTCCCCTGCTCCTGTTTCCTGCCGGGCTTGCTTTGCTTTCCAACGGAGCTTAAGCCGGGCGGGTGTCCCAAGTCAAGCTGGATCGGTTGAGGGAGCAAGAGCGAGAGCGAGCGGGTGGGTTTAAAGTTCAAGCCGAGTCCGGATCCACAGGGTTGCAACTTGAGCCCGAGCTAGTATCTTTTTTTATTTAAACTCGATGCCCAAGGAGCGTCTGCAGAAGGTCCTCGCCCGGGCGGGGCTCGGCTCACGGCGGGCCTGCGAGCGGCTCATCCGCGAGGGCCGGGTCCGGGTGAACGGCCGGGTCGCCCAACTCGGCGAGAGGGTCGACCCCGAGCAAGCGCAAATCACCGTGGACGGGAGGCCCCTCCCGCCACCGGAGCCGCCCATCTACATCG